>CAZTCD010000109.1:0-11910 GCA_964612065.1 uncultured Bdellovibrionales bacterium
CGATTATCGGGAGGGAGAAGTTTACTGGTGTACCGCCGACGTCGGCTGGGTTACCGGCCACAGTTATATCGTTTACGGCCCATTGGCCAATGGCGCGGTCACCTTGATGTTCGAAGGAGTACCGAACTATCCCACCGCTTCCCGTTTCTGGGAGGTGATCGATAAGCACAAGGTGAATATCTTCTATACCGCGCCCACCGCCATCCGTGCCTTGATGCGCGAAGGGGAGGAGCCTGTAAAGAAGACTTCCCGGAAAACGTTGAGACTGCTCGGCAGCGTGGGTGAGCCGATCAATCCGGAGGCTTGGCTCTGGTATCATCGGGTGGTGGGCGAAAGCCGCTGCCCTATCGTGGACACTTGGTGGCAAACCGAGACGGGAGGTATTCTCATCAGCCCGTTGCCCGGCGCTTTTCCTCTCAAGCCAGGTTCTGCCACCCTTCCCTTTTTCGGAGTGAAGCCTGAGATCGTGGATGAAAAAGGGAATCCTCTTCCGGGAGCCTGCGAAGGCAATCTCTGCATCACCGATTCCTGGCCAGGGCAGATGCGCACGGTGTACGGCGACCACGACCGATTCGTGAAAACCTATTTCTCCACCTTTCCCGGAAAGTACTTTACCGGGGATGGCTGCCGCAGGGATGAAGACGGCTACTACTGGATTACAGGACGAGTGGACGACGTATTGAACGTTTCCGGCCACAGGATCGGCACGGCTGAGGTAGAGAGTGCGTTGGTGGCTCACCCCCAGGTAGCGGAAGCCGCTGTGGTGGGATATCCGCACGACATCAAGGGGCAGGGAATCTATGCCTATGTGACCCTTTGCGTGGACTGTGCGCCTGATGAGGAACTTCGAAAGGAGCTCGTGCAATGGGTGCGAAAGGAGATCGGTCCTATCGCGCAGCCAGATAAGATACAGTGGGCTCCTGGACTGCCGAAAACCCGCTCCGGTAAGATCATGAGACGGATTTTGCGCAAGATTGCCGAGAATCAGTTCGAGAACCTTGGCGACACCTCCACTTTGGCCGACCCTTCGGTGGTGCAGGACCTGATTAAGAACCGGCAAGTATGACCCTTCGGCCGCTGATCGCGTTTCTCTTGGGGGCATTGCTTCTGCTTGTGGCTTGCAGCCATGGCGAGAGGCGTCTCAGCGAGGAAGAGCGATTGCGTCTTGGGTTGACGGGAATCGCCTACGACCTGCCTCTTTGCCCCACGGAATACGACCCGCGCGTGAAGGATTCCGTGGTGAAGGGGCCTTGCGAGCTGGTGAATTGCGAGAACGTGGGCGGGAAAATTGTTTGCGTGGCGAAACCGCAGCCCGAGGAAAAGGAAAAAAGAGGCCGTTGAAGCGGCCTCTTTCAAAGAGCTGCAAATTTGCTTTCGTAACTAGGCGCCTTGAATGGCCCAGCCGTATTTGGGAGCAAGCTTCCGCAGGTAATGAAAGCTTACGAAAAGCACCAAGCCCCAGGCGAGATCGCCCACCAGAGCATTGCCGAGGAAGGGAATCGCCGCAACGTAACAGTTCACCAGGCCCTGAAAACCGCCGCCATAGGTATGCCCGCCAGCCACCCAGATTCCGAAATTAGTCCACAGCCAGAAGCCCGTGGAAGAGCCCAGGAGAAGGCCCAGAGTGCGCCCTGCGGTTGGCGATCCTCGTAGCAACGAGCCGGCGAGAATGATCATGGCAAAGCCGCTATACGTGAAAAGCGACCACAGCCCGAAAACGGGATAGCCCTTGGCCAAAGCTAGAAGGACATCCGAGATCACCAATGCCAGAAAGGTGAATCCAAAGGCTTGCTTGCGATTCAGTTGCCCTCCACCAAATAGCGCGATGGAGGTCATCGGCGTCATATTGGGTGGGTGAGGGATGAGGCGCCCGAGAATGCCGAACACAATCCAAAGAAAGGCAGCTAGGTGGCGATCATTTTTCGGGTTTTGCATGGAAACTCCTTCAAGATTCAGAGGTAGTTTTATCTTTATACCAGATCAAGTTGCTTTGAAAGCCCTGTTTAGGGCCATCTCGCGGCGCTAATATTTGGGCCTTATCAGCGGCTTCTTCGCGGACTTCAACTCTTTGGCGAAGATCCCTTCCACCTGGCTTTTGGTGAGGCGCACGAATTTGCCTACCGGAACCTGCTCGATCACGAGAGGCCCGATGCCTGTGCGACGCAATCGGTCCACCTCGAGCCCTAGTACGGCAAAGAGCCGGCGGATTTCGAGGTTTTTGCCCTCGGTAACGGTAACTTCGATCCACTCTTTGTTTTGCAGTCTTTCTCCGCGGGAGACGCGGAGGGGTTTAACAAAACCGTCAGAGAGCTGAATACCTTTTCGCAGCTGGCGAAGCTGGTCCTCGGTCACGTCGCCTTTAATTTTTACGCTATAAGTCCGCTTTACCTCAGAGGAGGGATGCATCAAACGGTTAGCCATATCCCCATCGTTCGTAAGAATGATGAGGCCTTCGGAGGCATAATCCAGGCGACCCACGGGATAGATACGGGTTTCTATGCTGGCCATCAGGTCCATCACGGTGGGGCGGCCCTGAGGGTCGGAGGTGGAGGTGATATAGCCGCGGGGTTTATTCAATAAATAATATTGATTCTCGGTGGCGTCCGGTTCGATCACTTTTCCATCTACGGAAATAATATCAGTGACCGGATTGGCTTTGGCGCCGAGGGTATTCACTATCTCGCCATTTACCTTCACGCTGCCAAGAAGGATCAGCTCTTCGGCCCGTCGGCGGGAGCATACTCCAGCGGCAGCAATGATCTTTTGCAGTCGTTCAGATTCGCTGCGCTTTTTGCGGGCCCCTTTTTCTGAGGAGGAGGTCTCCGGAGACTCTTCCTCGCGCAGGCTGGGAAGGCTTACAGCTCTGGTTCCTTTATAGCCTTCGGCTCTCTTCCCTGTATAGCCTTCGGCTCTGTTGCCTGTATAGCCTTCGGCTCTCTTCCCTGTATAGCCTTCGGCTCTAAGCGTTGCCTTCTTGTCCAGGCGTGATACGTCCAGCAACTTCTTCCGGGATATCGAAATCGTTTCCGGCTTCGCTCCCGCCGGGGCCTTCGGAGCCGAGGTGGAGCGACGGGCTGCTGTCGCCGTCCGCGACTGGTGCAGGGGTTTCTTCGTTGATTTGCGTCGCTTCATTTGGTGTCTCGGAGGTGCTTTCGGTTTCGGTGTCCGCCTTTTTGGCAAACTTCTTCACGAATCGGGCTCTTCTCTCTTCTTTCGTTTCTTTGGGCCCGGTATTGTTTTCGGCATCCAGGACGAAATCGTCTTCGAATCCTTCAAGCTCAAGATCATTGAATTCGAGCGGCTTGGAATCGGTGGCGATGCCTTCCATCTCGGAAGCAAGGGCCTCTTCTTCTGAGATCGTGCCCACTTCATTGGCGGGCAGCATTTCTTCCAGTTCCCGGAGGCTCGGCAGGGCGCTCAGATCACGGAGGCCGAAGAGCTCCAGGAATTCCTTGGTGGTGGCGTATATCATGGGGCGGCCGATATCGTCGCTCTTTCCCGCGATACGCAGCATTTTTTTGTCCAGGAGCACTCGCACCAGATGGGAGGAGTCCACGCCCCGGATCTTGTCGATCCCTTCACGGGTAAGTGGCTGGTTATAGGCCGTAATTGCCAATACCTCGAGCATGGCATTGGTGAGCTTCATGGGGGCGATCTGGTACATCCGGCGAACAATGTCTTTATGCTCGGCCTTGGTGCGAAACTGGAATCCGCCTGCCACTTCCACCAGCTCCACGCCCTTGGCTTCATCGAAATAGGAGGCCATCAGGTTGGAAACTGCCGTGCGATAGTCGTCTTCCGGAATCCCGGGATTGATCAGCTCGCGCAGCTTGGCGAAGGTGATCGGCTTGTGGTGCATGAAAAAAGTGGCTTCCACGGCAGCCTGCAGTTCCATCGGCGAAAGATCGCGGTAAACAATCGGCTCGGGAGGCGTGGCTTCGCCCTCTTCTTCGGCTCCTTCGAGTTCCAGGCCTGGATCGTGCTCTCCTGCTGCAAAAGGAGCATCGCCGCCTTCCGTTTCGGAGGTTTCATCTTCAGCCTGAGCTGCATCGAGAATCGACAGCTCTTCCGCGGTTTCCAGCGAGCTCTCGTCCATATCAGGCTCGGGCTGGTTGTTCTGCGGGTCTGGTGTAGGCATAGGCGTCTCCCGTTTCGAAAAGCTTTTGCATGAGGTCGTAATTCAGGCGGTCACGCAGCACCACATAAATAGTGCCGTAAACCTGGTGTTGGAGTACCCGGATCTTTTGCAGGCGTCCGAGTTCCAGAATGGCTAAAAAAGTAACTACTACTTCGTTTCTGTCTACATCGTCGGTAAACAGGTTCTGGAAATCGGTGATGTCCTGCGAGCCCAGGCGATTCGCGATCTTGGCAGCGGCCTGAGCGATCGACATCCGGTCTTTTTTCACGCGAATGGATGGTTTGCGGGCCCTCAGCATCATTTGCTGAAAGGCCACGGTGAGATCCGTAAGATTCATTTCTTTCAGCAGCTGTTCCCGCTTTTCGCGCTCATCAGGAAGGGGGCGCTTGAAGTAATCCGTGCCCATCATGGGCATTTGCTTGAAATCCATGGCCATGGCTCTATAGCGCTGGTGCTCCATCAGCCGGCGCATCAGCTCTTCCTGGGTCATGATCTCTTCGCCCTCGGCCTGCACTTCATCCGTTTGAGGGAGCATGGTGCGGCTCTTGATGTAGATCAAGGTAGACGCCATGAGCAGAAAGTCGCCGGCGATATCGAGATTGTGCTCGCGCATCAGATCGAGAGTGCGGAGGTATTGGTCTGTGATTTCAGCGATCTTGATATTCCGAATGTCGATCTCGTCCTTTTGAATCAGGTACAAAAGGAGATCCAGTGGCCCTTCGAAACTGGCCAATTTCACACGGAGTTCGGTATTCATCGTGGACCAAATTTAACCGGGTTGCCGCATCGAAAACAAGCAGCAAAAAGGCGGAATTTCCCTAGTTCAGGCCGAACACCAGGGCCGCGAAATAAACGGACGCTCCGGTCATAAAATCGATGGGGATCGCGATGATCCGAAAGGCACCCGTAAGGATGAGGGCAAAAAGGATGTAAAACGAGTAGTCCCAAACCTTATAGACTTGGCGCTGCGCGTTGTATGGGAGCATGCTTAGCAGCATATGAGACCCGTCCAGGGGGGGGAGGGGGATCAGGTTAAAAATCCCGAGCATGAAATTCATCTGCACAAAGGAGATGGCGAACATCACCATCGCTTCTTTAAAGCCGAAGGAATCAGGAAGATAAACCTTGGCGCCTACATAGAGGAAGCCGGCGATCAGCCCCAAGGTAAAGTTGGAAAGCGGCCCCGCAAAAGCCACCCAGAAGGTTCCCTGCCGGTATTTCGAATAATTCCTCGGATCGGTGGGGACCGGTTTGGCCCAGCCCATCAGAATGAAGCCGGTGACCACGCTGATCAGGGGAAAAAGGATGGTGCCTACAGGATCGATATGAGCGGCGGGATTCAGGGTTAAGCGCCCCTGCCAAGCAGCGGTTTGGTCACCAAAACGGGTGGCCATCCACGCGTGGGAGAACTCATGGAAGGTGAGCGCGAGGAGAAAGCACGGAAAGAAAATCGCCAGGCGCTGAATGATCGCTATTACATTGGCATCGAGTTCCATGCCTGCCTTATATCACAGGCCGGGGCGGCTGGGCCTATTTTCGGGGATGGAACTTCCTGTGGGCTTCCACCAACCTGGTTTCCTCCACATGAGTATAGATCTGCGTCGTGGAAATATCGGCATGGCCCAATAGGGCCTGCACCGACCGAAGATTCATCCCTCTTTCCAGAAGGTGAGTGGCAAAGCTGTGCCGGAACATATGAGGCGTGACATTTTCCCTGATCTTCGCTTTGCTCGCGTAGAGCTTCACCAGTTTCCAAATTTCCTGCCGGCTCAGGGCGCGGGATTTTTTGTCGTCCTGCTGTACGAAAAGCTGTTCGCATTCGAAGCCGGGATTTAGAGAGGGATAGGCATCTTCCAGATAAATCAGCATCCAGTGCAGGGCGCTGTCGCCGATAGGAACGAGGCGTTCTTTCGCCCCTTTTCCCAGAACACAAAGGCATTTCTGTGCCAGGCGGAGATCGGCCCGTTTTAGGCCGGCAGCTTCCGAAACCCGAAGACCGCTTGCATAAAGAAGCTCCAATAGCGCTCTATCGCGAATTCCCTCAGGAGACGAGGTGTCTGGAGCAGAGATGATCGCTCTCACAGACTTCACTGGAAGTGTTTTGGGTAGGCGGGGTTTGTCAGAACCCAGCTCCAGTTTGGTTGTGGGGTCCTGATGGTCCGGGGAAGTTTCGCGGAGAAAGCCGATATAGGCTCGAAGACTGGATAGGCGCCTGTGCAGGGTTCTGTTGCTTACGCCCTCGTCTCGCCACCTGGCGATTGCTCCGGCAATGTCGGTTTCTTGAAGTTCCGAAAGATCTTTTCCCAGGTGGGAAGCCAGCAAAGAAAGGTCGCTTTGGTAACTGGAGATGGTTTGCTCGGAGAGGCCACGATCTAGCCGAAGGTGCGCGGCAAAAGCTGAGAGGGAGGACAGCATGAGAAAATCATCTCACGCGATCCTCCCATCCGAAAGCTTGAATCAGCCACCCGACTCCATCTGGTTCTGCCAGATCCACTTAGCCCAGTCATAGCTCTGTGAGGCCGGCGCTCTATTTCGGCTGCTGCTGCTGCTGCGCTTGGAGGCTGAGCGTTGCTTCTTCGGGGCAGGAGCAGGCACAGGTTGGTAGCTGTCTTTGAATACCGGTTTGTCGTTTTTAACGACCTTCTTGGGCGGGGCCGGTGGATCCCGCTTGACTTGCCGGGCTGCCGGATTTCCCTTTGCGCCTTTGCAGTTGTAAACGATCACACTCGACCTAAGCGTTTTATTCACAATGGAATTGCAGGACGAAGAGATGTCCGTTTTCCATTTTCCATTGCTTCCCTTACCGTAGCGATCGCCGGCGAAGAACAGCTTGCCCGGGTAAGCGTCGGGAAGCGCGAAGAAGCAGCCGTACATACTGCTGTTGCCTCCTCTTTGGGGAACGGCCGCGAGCACAGCGGTGCGTCCTTTGATATTGCCAGGTTTATCGATTCTGGCGGACAGCGGGCGAACGCCGGAAGGGGAGGAGTCGGGGCCTCCATTGCCGCCTTCAAGGCGGCAGGGGCGCCCGCCCCTGGGTGTGGCGGAATAGTGAGTCACGGTGACTTTAGGGAGCGTATAAGCCACGGTTAATCCAGCAGCGGCTGCCGGGTCCCCTGCCAAGGCATGGGGGGTGAGGATCAGGGTGCTTAGTATGGGGATTATGATTCTTCCGTACATAGGGGGGTCCTTTCCTTCTTGGAAATTTCAGAGCCGGGACTTCTTCTTTTGGGTGCCTGTGATATCAGAAGCATCGCGTTTGTGCCGTTTCGATGCCGGGGTTCTTCCTTCTGTTTTTGGATCTGAGCTCACCGACTTCACAAGTGAATCGGATTCGATATCTTCGGAGCGGGCGATTACGTTTTCCTCCAGAGCGCCGGTGGCAACGAGCGCTTGAACGCCTTCATGGCTTCGGCGGTCCAGGTCGCTCACGACTTTCTGGATTTTCTGAAACGCCTGCTGATAGCAGGGAAAGCTGTCACTTTGAGATTTCGCGGCCGAGTTATCCACCATAGCGTTCGGATAGGACGCGATCAAATCCGCGCTCCTCACAAGCTGGCCGGTCAAATAAGCCATGCGATCGATGGTGTTGCGGTATTTGGAGCTCGAGCTTTGAAAACCAGCTTGCTGGCTTCCCGAGGACTTTTGAAGAGCCTTAAGATCGCTGGCGGCCTGTTCCCATGCGTCGGTCAGTTTCTTTGCGCATTCTTCTGCGTAGGCCACGGCTTTGGTGTTTTCCGAGCAGTACTGAATCTCGGAATTGAGTTTAGCAAAAGAGGCGCATTCCACCTTTGGCCAGGATTTGTCCGGCACGGGGGCCTTGGCCTGCGAAGCCGCTGGTAGGGCTAGAAGAATAGAGGCTAGTAATATGAACCTCGGGGTAATCGGACAAAGGTTGGTCATATCTTCTGTATCGACCAAAATTTGGGCGGACTTCGGTAATTTTCTATATTAATTTCAATTGGTTAAGAAATTGATGCCTGCGCCGGCCTAAATGGGCTTAGGCAAAAATCCCACCTTTTCATACACCCTGGCCAGGGTTTGGGCCGCGTGCTCTCTGGCTTTCAAGGCGTTTGATCTCATCACCGAATCCAAATAGGACCGGTCTTTCATCAGCTGGGTATGCTTTTCCCGGAAGGGGCGTAGGCGCTCTACCATGTATTCCGCGAGCTCCACCTTCACGTGGCCATACATCTTGCCGGCGAAATGCTGCTCGAGTTCCGCGATCGATTTGCCGCTCATCGAGGAATAGATCTGAAGCAGGTTGGAAATCCCCGGCTTGGTCTCGTCGAATTTCACCTCGGTGCCGGAATCGGTGGTGGCGCTCTTGAATTTCTTTTCAATGGCTTTGGGTTCGTCGAGCAGGAAAACCGTATTGTTCGGATTCGGATCGCTCTTGTCCATTTTGCGAGTAGGCTCCTGCAGCGCCATGATGCGCGCGCCTACCTTGGGAATCATCGGCTCAGGCACAACGAAGGTATCGCCGAGCTCATTATTGAATCGCATGGCCACGTCTCTGGTGAGCTCGAGGTGCTGCTTTTGGTCTTCGCCTACAGGCACTACGTGCGCATCGTAAAGAAGGATGTCGGCGGCCATCAGCACAGGATAGCTGAAGAGGCCGGCGTTGATGTTCTTGGGATGTTTGAGGCTCTTGTCCTTGAACTGAGTCATGCGGGTGAGATCACCGTAAGGCGTGAAGCAGTTCAGCACCCAGGAGAGCTCTGCATGTTCGGCCACATGGCTCTGGATGAAGAGCACGTTTTTCTCAGGGTTCAGGCCGCAGGCAATGTATTGCGCGTAAAAGGCCAGGCTCCGCTCCTGCAGCACTTTGGGATCCTGCTTGGTGGTGATGGAGTGGAGATCAACCACCATATAGTAACAGTTGTATTCCTCCTGGAGAGCGTCCCAGGAGCGGATGGCGCCTATATAGTTGCCGATGGTGAGGTTGCCGCTCGGGGCGGAGCCGGAAAGGGTGTTCTGCTTGCCGTTGCGGAGGCGGGGGGCGGGTTTCTTTTCGGAGCTCATGGTGGGAGCAATATAGCGGAAAAGAGGGGATTTGGGCAGACGGGATTGGGCAAAAGGCGAATACAAATAAAAAACCCCGGCGGGGGAGCCGGGGTCCAATGTCCAGGGAAAGAAGATCAGCGGGGGGGGAGCTGGTCTCGTTTCCTCTCGCAGTTCAGTACCTTTGTTCAACGTTTCACTTGAGCAATGGCAACTTCAACAATTCACTTCAACATACGTACAACGGGGAGCTGGAACGGTTCACACTCGCGGTTCGCTTGGACTGTAGCTGTAATCACACGCGCTTTGCGGGAGAGTACCGAGCTACGAGCCGGACATTTAAAACCTTGAGTTAGAGCGTAATCGAGTACGCCGAACCGTTGCCGCTGATCATCTTCACGCTCATGGTGAGAGTGCTGCCCGATACAGGGGAATCGATGTAGAGGCCGCATACGGAGCCGGCCTGGCCGTACGAGTTGCCGTAGAACTTGATCCAGCTCACGGTGTTGGCGGAGAGCATGGCGTAGGCAATCACGGTTTGGCCGCTTACATAAACTTGTACGGTGTCGCCAGCGGTATTGCTGCGCTGGTAGGATACTCCGGGGAACGCAACGTTCATGCCCTGGAGAGAGGCCTGGAGAGCGCCGGTATACGGGCTAACCCAGCCTTGGCCTTGGAAAGTGAGGTTGGCGCCGCCACCTACTCCGATTTGATTGAGATTGTAGCAGGAACCCTGCAGGCCGATGTTCGAGATACCGATCGGGGCGGCAACTCCGGCTACGGCTACATCGCCATTATTTTTCTTACCGCAACCTGGCAGCACGCTGAGCGCGAGCAAGGCGCTTAACACTAACTTCTTCATACTATCCTCCAGCAAAGCACATTCACATTTACGTTCACATTCGCGTGCGATTCATCGGGGCCTTGGCCTAGATAAATCACGTTTACAGCTATGATCGCGTTTGTAATTGCAGGCGCCGTGCCAAGCTGTATCAAAGGTGAGATGCCCTGCGGAAAGAGGCGAAATTTTTAGGGAATCTCCTCGCTGTGCGGATTATTCAGTGGACATTCGGGGGCTTGGAAGGTTGTATAGTTTCGGAACACCTGCTCAGTGTACAGACATTGATCAGCCCGTATCACGCGCACCGTGCGCAGCGGGTAATGATCCAAAGTGTTGGAGGGTTAGGGCCCAAGGCCCGCACTTTGAGTCGAAAAGCTGCGTAGTTACAGTCAGTTAAATCGGTTGACTATTCCTCGGCGCGGACGTAGGTTGAGCGCCCCCTGGGCAATGGATCAATAAAGGGAGACCTTTGTATGATTTCTCGTCGTGGACCTGGGGTATGCAACGCAGGTAGTGGATTTCGCCTGCTTCTTCTTTTGTCTTCTCTTCTGGTTGTCACCAGCTGCGGAAAAAAAGAGGATGATAAGCCGCAAGGCCAGCAGGAGCAGGTGCCTCCGGAACCATCGCCTCGTCCCGTGAGCCCGGAAGAGCCAGCGCCTCAGCCAGAGCCCCAACCAGCGCCTCAGCCTCCGGCTCCGCGGCCTCAGCCGCCTTCCCCACAGCCGAAGCCACAACCCAAACCGCAACCCAAACCGCAACCGAAGCCGCAGCCAAAGCCACAACCTAAACCGCAGCCTCCTGCGCCGCCTCGTCCTTCTCCGGAACCAGTGAGGCCTGGCTTAGGTGCACCTGCATGGGGGCAGAGCGCTGAGCGCAGGGTATGGGCAGGAGCCGTGCTAAACGTAGTGCGTTCCCGCATGAGCGAACTGGAAAGAGCCCGCGACGTGGAAACTTTCTGTCCTGGTTATCGCCAGGCCTCTGCAGCGCAGAAGCATAACTGCTGGCTGCTGCTGGTGGCCGCGATCGCAAAGTTTGAAAGCGCGTTTAATCCAGCCACCTCTTTCAGAGAGCCGGACGGCAACTACAGCGTTGGATTGCTGGCACTTTCCCCGGGTGAGTGCTCCAATGCGCCTACGATGAAAGCCCTGATGTCGGCTGTGCCGAATCTGGTTTGCGGAGTGGGAAAAATGGCGGCACTGGTGGGGCGCCACGGGTATATCGACGGCCCAGAGTCTGGAAGAGGGGCTTCTCGATACTGGAGCACCCTGCGCGCACCCTACAGGCGCTGGGATCCTACGAGGAACCGTTACTTGAATCTCGGTAAGCGCAATCTTATTATTCCGTTGGTGCGCGGCTACCGCGGAAAGGCAAGTTTTGTTGCCAGCATCAAGGACGGGGTGGCTCATGTCGATGGTGTGGGCTACGTGGACGCTCCTACTCTCAGAATGATTCAGGAAGAGAAGCGGGAAGAGGAGCTGGGCCGGCTGATAGCCGAAATGCCTGTGGAGCTCGATAGCTTCGGCTACCACGACCAGGAGTAAACGCCCTGGAATCGAATATTGGAAAGGGCGCTGGCCGAGGCCGGTGCCCTTTTTATTTATTCAGATGTGGCTTTTGGTTCGTCAACGCTGGGCCAGAAACCGAAGAACGCCTTTTGCGAGGCCTTCCGCGATTTTGCCGCGGTTCTCAGGCTGGGAAACAAAAGCGAGGTCGCCCTTGTGGCTCAAAAAGAACGCTTCCACCAGCACGGCCGGTACCTGAGCATCGAGCAGCACATAGAGCATAGCCTGCCGCACGCCGCGGTCCTGGAATTTCACCTCCTCGCGCTGAAGTTCATCTACGATGCTGGAGTGAAGAATCTCGGCGGCCTCCCTGGAGCTTTCCACTACGGCATCGGCAGCCGCGGAGCGGATCAGGAGTGGGGAGCTGG
>CAZTCD010000110.1:0-11685 GCA_964612065.1 uncultured Bdellovibrionales bacterium
CGGGCAGCGCATATATGGCTCCGGCATCGTGAGCTCGCCCAACGAAGTGCTCTATTCCCTTTCCGATAAGCCCACGAAGCATCCCTTCGATATCGTGGAGATCGCCAACAAGCCCTACGACATCTGGCATATGCAGGAAGAACTCTTCGTGATCGAGAGCTTCGACCAGCTCGAGATGGAGTTTGATCGCTGGGCCAAGCACCAGGGATTGCTGTAGGGCAAATAGTTAGAGCTTCGGCTCATCTTTCCAAATTTCGAATGCACGCCAGGCTTTATATGAATTACCAGGTCCTATCCATTCTGGCTGGAAACTCTCATAATCGTTATAGAAGTTTGGATCCAGCGGTTGTCTTGAAGCGAAGTCTCTAAGGCAAATATTAATGAATTGGTATCTGGCCGGATCTTTGGCGATATCTTTCCAGGTTCGGCCGCGAAAGCTTTGGCAGTCGAAGCCAGGGAATGCTTGAGCAGGCAGCCTGTTCGGATTTGCCCGCAGCATCCACGAAATGGAAGTCTGTTTTCGAAGATGAATGGAAAGAGAAATTGCGGCGTGGCGAAGATCCGAGTCCGAAATCTCGGGTGCCTTTACGGCCCGTACGATCGCAGCACGAATCTTTGCAGAAGGCGGAGCGTTCATTGCAGTGAAAAGACCAAAGCTTCGGAAGGCCGGATTTCTCGAGGAAATGGCCCGTAGGGAAAACCCCTCACTGGGGCGAAACCTGCTCCAGAGCGGTAGATCCTCTTTCCGTTTTGATTTTCCATTTAAGTTTGTGAATTTTTGTAGAAACAGGGTGGCGTCATCATCAGAGAGCCCTAGGTTATCAAAACCTCTGATGGCTTCAACTAAAGCTCCTACGTCTTCCTTTTCGCGAATTGTATCTGAGAAGGAAACTGGGAAGTCGGAACCATAGAACCAGGTGCCATAAGCCGTGTGGAATTCCTTTCGAATTGCGTAGGCTTCGCTTGAAGTTATTTTCCCACCCGCCAGTTGAACTTTTCTTCTATCCGACATCAGTTTCTGCCCGAGAAGCGAATGCACATAAATGGATGCGAGCTCCCGTTTCTCGACATCCGGGTTCAATGCCTTAACCGATATGGCAACGGAGAAATAAATCGTGAAAACCAGCGCAGGGCCGTGAATCAAGAAGTGAGAAAGTCGGCGCGCTTCTCTGGATGATAGTGCGTAGATCCTTGCCAAGAGGGTTGGATGCACGAGGCACATTGCCAAAAGAATCATCCAAGGAATCAGGTTTGGTATTTTAACAAAAAGCGCGCAAGCTGCTCCGAATAAGACAAATGTGGCGAGCCTAGGGAGGTAGGTTTTTATCGAATGACTTTTATTGCATTGAGGCATCTGAATAGATTCGGAGACTTTTGCCTGGAGGAAGGGTGAGCTTCCAAGGCCAAGTGTGCTACCAAGAATGATGAAAAAGGCCCCAATGAACGAGACAGCAACAGGCTCTTCTACTAAGATAATAGGCTTTGCGATTTTCTTGATTTCTGCGACGAGTTCACTCCAATGTAATTCTTTGGGATCAATTTGAGATATGATTCCACTTGGTTCGTACATAAAAGAATATGCTGCGAAACAAATTGCCATGTGGGCAAGGCCCAGGCTAATTGCGATGAGTCCATATGCAAGGCTATAGGCGATTGGTCGCGATCTGGGCTCCGGCAATAGGAGTTGCCAATGGTTTCTAAAGCGAAAGCCGTTATTGCTGGACTGAGCCGCAAAGTATGCAAGGCTTATCAGATAAGATAGGCCGGCAAAAAAGCCCATTCGATCATTGGATATAGCGAATATATGATTGATTCCGAACAGGACTATAAAACAGATCAGAAGGCTTAGTGCGAAAGCGGCAATCAACCGTTTCAAGCCCAAAATAAAGAGCGCTTTCATTTGTTTCTCTCCTCTTCTTGAGAGAGGTAGATGAAAGCTTCCAATGGCAATACCCCTTGGTTCGCGGTAGTAAAGCCGGCGGCTATGATTGCGCCTCTATTTGTGCACTTAGAGATGTAGGTAAGATTGTCTCCTTCGCTGCCTACCAAAGAGGCGTCGAGTTTCTTTCTGAGGTCGGCATTGAGTTCTCTCTCTGTGAAGAACTTGATGAAATTCTCGCAGAAATCCGATAGCGAACCCGAGACTGCGCTGGCCTTTCCTTCCAGATAAATGATTCTGTCCGCGTAACCTTCGATTTCTCCTACGATATTGGTTGCGAGAATTGCGGTGGCCCCTTTTTTCACATCAGACGCGATATGGTCCAAGACGACCTTTCGATTGTAGGGATCCAAAACCGATGTGATTTCGTCGATAAGATAGAGCCTTGGCCTGTGGCAGGCTGCGAGCATAAAGCAAAAAAGCATACGCTGCCCGCGAGAGAGCTCTAAAAACGACCTCTTTTTATCGAGCTCGAAAACCGCCAATAGCTTTCGTTCCAGTGCAAGATCCCAATCGCCGAAGGTGCATCGGAAGATCGGCAGGATTTCTTCGAAAAGATGAGGAAAGGTGAACGTGAGAGATTCAGATACATATCCAATTGAGCCAAGAAGGGTGGCCGCATCTCTATCGGTTTCAATTCCGAGCACTCTCAGCGCGCCGCGCTGGGGATGGGCAAGGCGGGCCATCATTTTCATCAAGGTAGATTTACCTGAGCCGTTTCGGCCCACGAGTGCACAAAAAGCTCCTTGAGGAATGTCGAGGCTTAGATCCGTAAATACCGGCGTTCGCCCATATTCAAAATGCAGCTTTTCCAGCTTTACGGCTAGCATGATTTTATCCCCCAATGCTCTGATCGACTAAACGGGTGAAAAACTAGTCCAAAAAATCCCAGCAAATTCGAGATGATGGTGGCGGGGTGATCATCTCCAGATGGAGATGCTTAGAGGAGAAGCCTGCGGGATTGGTATTCTTTTGTCTAAGAATGCACACAGGTAAATCATTTTAGGGCGAGCTCCAGGTATTCGCTTCTCTAGATCCGTACTAGTGGCCTTCAACTCTGCAGCGCGTAGAGCGCCTTCAGCAGTTTGCGGAAATTCCCTATCTTGTATTTCTCCGCGTAGGCCTCGAGGAAGGCCATCGTATCAGGCTCGCCCGGCTGGTGGTCGAGCACCCAGTCCACGAGATCGTGCGCCACCATCATTAACGAGGCAAGCGGATGGATGTGCACGTGGGTCAGGGCTTCCGGAAAGCCCGTGCCCATGGGGTTTTCGTGGTGCTGGCCGATGATCTTGTCTACATCGGCGGGCACCTCCTTGAAGCCTTTCACGAGCACCGAAGCTCGTCGGCTGTGATATTTATAATCCTCGGCCTCAGCGCTCGAAAACTCCTTCATTCGCTCACCGAGTTCTTTCAGGTCTTTCACCCGCGCGAGCTTCTGGTTGCTCAAGCCCATATCGTGCAGCAGGGCTGCCATGGTTAGCTTGCGGAAGGTCATCTCCGAATCCCACTTCATCGCGATCGATAGAGCGCAGCTCACCTCTGCGAGAAGATGGCTGTGGGCGGAGATGTATTTTTCGCGGTCGATGTCGAGATTGTTGAGGATGCTCGAGAGCGAAGGCGAGGCATACATCTCCTTCATCACGAGATCGATGCCGTTCTTCACCAGCTTCTGCACCTCAGGCGTGAATCCCACCTGGCTCACGAGGGAATGGATGGTCTCGATCGTGGCTTGGGAAACCGCCGTTGAAACCTTTTGGGGCAAAGGAATCTGTTTTAGCAGAGCTTCCAGCGCCTCGTTCAGCTTTTCAGTGATCTTGGCTGCGTCTTCCTGGCGCACATAGAAGAAATCCACTTTCTTCTGCTGCTGGTATTTCTGCCTGTCCTCCTCACCAAACACATCGCCGGCGTGGAAGAGCTTCACGTATTTCAAGGGCGAGAGCCGGATGAAGACATCGGCTACGAGGGGGCTGGTGCGCAGCAAAAGCGGAATGCCCACGCGAAAAAAGGGAAAATGAGGGTTGGCTTCCGCCTGCGAGGAATCCTTGGCGGCAATCCCTTTTTGTTTCAGAAGGGCCGTGATACCGGGCAGAAGCTCCTGCTCGTTGAAAAGCCCGGCGAGCTGGAGGCCGTCCACCGCAGGAGCCTCTTTCTTCTGGTGATGCACCACGAGATCGAGCTTCAGGGAGTGCAGGGCCTCGAGCACTGCTGCGGCATCTTCCCGGGCGCCGTCTATTACGACCAAGGCAGGGCTCCCGTCTTTCAGGCCGGTCAATAAGTCTTTGGGGGAAGCAAAGGCGCAGATCTCGCAGTCGAAGTAGGAATCGAGAGCATATCGCAGAAGCTCCGTGATCTCGGGCTGCGAAAAGAAGAGAAAAATCTTCGGGCGCTCGGCACCCGGCACGGTGTTTACTGCATCCTGCACTATAAGAAAATGGAAACACGCCTGAGGCAATTAGTCTAGTGGTGGAATGCTCCGATTTGCCGGTTTCACCTCTACAACCCTGGCCTCTTCTCGGGTATTCTAACTCTCATGGGAAAACAGCAGAAGGGCCAGCCGCGCGATCGCATCATCTGCTTTTGCTACAATGTGCCGGAAAGCGTGATCGTGGAAGCCATTCGCAACGGCTGCCAGAGCCTCATGGATATACGCCGGGAGACCTACGCGTCCACAGGCTGTGCCGGCTGCTCGGAGGAAGTGAAAAAGCTTCTGAGAAAACATGTTTCGAATGATCCCGGACAGGTTTCGAATGGCTGAGGTTCTTCGCAAAGCTCTCTTCCTGGATCGCGATGGCACCATCAATCTCGATCCCGGCTACATCAGCCAGCCCGCAGCCGTGCAGCTCCTTCCGGGGGCGGCTTCTGCCGTTCGCCGCGCGAAAGATGCAGGCTATCTCATCGCCGTAATCAGCAACCAGAGCGGAGTGGGCCGTGGGCTGATCCAGGCCGACATTCTTCCCAAGATCAACGCCCGCGTGAACGAGCTCCTTCAGGCCGAAGCGGGCGCGAGCGTGGACTATTTCGCCTGCTGCACTCACCATCCCGATGAGCTTTGCCGTTGCCGGAAACCTCTTCCTCGCCTGATCTACGAAGCGCAGGCCGCCCTCAATATCGATCTCGGGAAAAGTGCGATGGTGGGCGACCGCCTCACCGATATCGCCACGGGAAAAGCTGCTCCTGTGGGCGCCACCGTGCTGGTGCGCACGGGAGACGGCTGCGAGCAGGAAAAATTGCTGGAACAGAAGCCGGCCGACGAGGCTCCGGATTTCATCGCCGAAGATATCAGTGGAGCCGTGGACTGGCTCCTCGCACATCCCATCTGAGCTCCTGAAAAACCTGCCGTATCCTTCCTGAAACACTCTCTTCTTTCCCCGGGGGAAAAGAAATTCTCCCACGTTAAACTGTTTTGACCGGTTGATCGATATAGAGGGACGGATGAGGGGTTCTTTTCTATTCAGGTGGGCTATGCTATCGATTTTCATCGGTATTTTCGCTCGCCCCGCGCTTGCCGCCGATCTCTGCAATTCCCGCGACGATAAACAAGATCTTCAAGCTCTCGAAAAATATTTTGAAGCCTCTCTAAAACGCCATGGCGAACTTCCCTTTGCCCGCCCGCTGAAAAGCCAGGCATCCGCCAAGGCAAAGGCTTTCCAGGTGCAGGATCTCACCGACAAACGAGCCGAGCTCTGCGCTGACCGCTTGCGCCTCGCCGAAGAAATCAAAAAGGCTCCTTCGCAATACGAAACCGGGGAATGCGGAGCTGCAGCCGTGGTGACTCTGCTCGATTCCTATATGCGTAAAGTGGCTGCAGCCTACGACTCCAACGCGCAAAAGCTCAATTCCTACCAGAAAGACCATCTCAAGGCGCTCAAGCTTCGCCTCTTCGAGATCGCCAAGGGCTCCACGATCGGCCTGGAAGGCGTGGCCAGCAATGGAGTGGCCATCGCGAACGCACCCAAGGAAGTGAAATACGAGTGGATCAAGAGCCAAGCCTCCATGCTGGCGAAAGAAGCTCATGTGGCCTGGGGAGCAGTGGACCCCGCCAAGAACCCTCTCGTGCAACTCAATCACATCCTCGCCCGAGAAGCCGTGCGGGCCCGCAATGAGAGAGAAAAGCAGAAGGTGGAGCTTCGCACCGACGGCAAGATGCCGTCTTACTGCAAAAAGAAATAATCGATCAGAGCTGCGGAGCCGCCGCTGAGCTTCCTGCCTCATCCTGCCGCGCTTCCATCAGAAAGGTTTCCAGCATCGAATGCGCGCGGAAGCTGTAGTTCCCGAGGCCCGGGCAATGCCAGCGCAGGAAGTGCTGGAGTGCGGAGGCCGCCTCCAGCATGGGTTCGAGAGGGAAGCGGAGCGAGGGGGTGTGCTGGATCAGGGTTTCCCTTGCCTGAATCATCCAGAGCACCGAAGCCATCGGAAAATGCCTGCAATGGGCGGGAGAACAGCTGTGGCAGAGAAAGCCGCCTTTCTCCACCTCGAGCGAAACAAAGCTGTCCTCCGGGAGCAGCTCTTCCTCGAAAAAGGGAGCCTGGCAGCGCACGCACTCCTCCAGCACCGGAGCCCAGCCTAGCCTCTCCAGCAGCTTGATCTCAAAGGAGCGCACGATCTCGAAAGTGGCGGCATGTTCCTCCAGCAGTTTCAGGTAGTGCGCGAGCAGGAGAAACACCTCGCGGGCGGTGTGGCGGTCCTCGGTGAGGCGAAGGCACAGATCCACGAAATGGCCGGCGGCGGAGATATTCTCCAGGCGGGAGCGAAGCTGGAGAAAGTCTCGCCTCACGTTCGCTTCCTCGATCCGTACCAGCTCGCCTTGGGTTTCCTTCCAGCGCACTTGCGAGCACGCGAATAGATCGAGAGTGCCGCCGAAGCGCCGGGAGTGAATCGCGCCCTTGGCCACGCCGCTCACCTTGCCGTGATTTTCGGTGAGCATGGTCACGAGACGGTCGCGCTCCTGCAGCGGCTGGGAGCGGAGAATGATCGCCAAATCTTCCTGGAACTGTGCCATGGAGGCCTACAGCATACCTTTTTCGAGACGCTGCGCAAGCTCGCGGAAGGCCGCCACGCGGCGGTTTTCGGCCCGGTAGAGGAGCGCGATTTCATCTGTAAAAACAGGCATATTCGGAAGCTGGCGTAGGTTCTTCCAGAGTGCCGCCACGCGCCCCGGCAGAAGCCCGATGCCGGCTCCGGCGTTGGCCAGCGATGCGATCACTTCGAGGCTCGGGGAATGCACCGTGCGGGTGAATTTCGCGCGCATCTTGCGAAGAAGGTTCTGGCTTTGCAGCAATTCTGGTTCGCAGATCAACACCGCCTCGTCGGAATCAGGGCGATTGAGGGCGTTGGCCTCTTTGGTGCTCCAGAAGCCGAACTCGTCCTTGGCCACCGGGCGAATCACCAGATCCGGATGGCGCACGGGATTCACCACAAGGGCGATATCCAGCTCGCCTTTGATCACTCTCTCGGCGATTTTGCGGGAAAGATCGTGGTGCAATTCGAGAGTAAGCTCCGGGAAATCTTTCAGGAGCTGCGGAAGGGTTTGCGGCAGGGAATAAAGAGCCACGGAGGAATGGCAGCCTATGGAGTAGGCGCCTCTGAGCTCCTCCACGGATCGCCCGAGCACTTTTGTGAGGCGATCCCAGTGATCGCTCAGGCTCTTGGCTTCGGTAAGAAAGATCTCGCCGGATTTCGTGAGCCTCACGCCTTTTTTGGAGCGGTGAAAAAGCTCCACGCCCAGGGTGTGTTCCAGCCTGCGGAGCGCCATCGTGAGGGCGGGCTGACTGATGCCGAGGCGTTCTGAGGCACGGGAAAGATTCTCTGTGCGGGCGCATTCGAGGAAATAGGTGATCTCTTGGGGATTAATCATAAATATTAGTTATTACATCTATGAATTATTATCAATAAAACTCTGTGCTAGGCTTTCACCCGCTTGGGAGCAGGGCTTTCCGCATCGGAAAAGGCAAGCCCGGCCATAAGCGCTCCCAGCAAGGCTCCTCCCAGGTGAGCGGCGTGGGCCACATTGTCGCCCTGCCCCTGCAGTTGCTGGCCCATCGCATAGAGATCGAAACCGAACCAGCCGAAGGCCCACAGCCAGATTGGCAGTTTGATAGTGATCGTGAACAGGCTGCCTAGGAGAGGCACTCCAAGCAGGGAAGGGCGCAGAGCAAAGCTTCCTTCCGGCTGTGTGGCCACTAGCGCGATGATCACGCCGCTGATCGCTCCGCTCGCTCCCAGCAGGCCGTTAGGCTGAAAATAGCCGTGGGCGGCGGTGGAGGCGAATCCGCAGAGAAAAAAGAGAGCGAGGAATTTCTTCCAGCCGATATGGCTTTCCAGCAGAGAACCCGCGGAAAAGAGAAAGTAAGAGTTTCCGAGAAAATGCGCCCAGTTGCTGTGGGTGAACAGGGCGGCGAGCATGGGGGCCCCGAAAAGGCGGAAGGGGTTTCTGGGTTCAGCAATAAAAGCATCCGGGCGGCCGAGGGCCCACCAGCTATAGGTAACCATCAAGCAGAGAAGAATAATTCCCACCGTGGCGTAGGGATGCTCTTTCCCTTTCTTCACATTCACGAAAGGGGAATAAAACTCCTTAACGGATTCGAGATTGGGATCAAAGCGCACTTCCACCGGGAGGTGCATCTTGGAGCCAGCCCTTTCGCGCTCCTTTTCCGGCCTCAGCGGGAGCCTTTCAAGCAAACTGTCGGAAACCCATACCAGCGCACAGGGCCGGCAATGCTCGATGGGCAGACGATAAAAGGTGCTTAGGGAGAGAGGCTTTTTGCAGCGGGGGCAGGGCCTGCGATCGGGCCGGCCTCTATGGAGGGCGGAGGCGAAGTCGTCCTGAAACTCGTCCACTACCCAGGAGCGAAGGGCATAATCACTCAGGGCGCGCCCGTGGCCTCGTGGGCAGCGAAGCACGGTGCGGCCGTGCTCGATCAGCTTGGCTAGAGCCGTGCCGCAGTTCGGGCAAACGGCCTGCTTCTCGTGGATTTGGCACGCATAAGGCCGGGCGGTGGCTTGCCTGCTTCTTCCCATGAAATTTAACCCCAAGCTCTCGATCGGCCAAAATCAGCTATCGCTGCAAGCGGAACGAAGGTCTGGTGTTTCCAGGGGGATACGGGCAGTTACTCAAATGCCTTAAGCACCTGGCCAAGAACCTTCACGCCTTCTCGCACTTGAGCTTCCGTGATCACCAGTGGAGGAGCAAAGCGGAACACATTCGTTTTCGCCGCCTTCACCAGCAGCCCTGCTTTTTTAAGGGCCAGGCTGAGCTCCTGATCCTTGGCAGCACTATCGCCAAGATTAAACACCACGGCGTTGAGCAATCCTTTTCCTCTCACTTCCTTCACGAGCGGGGAGCCAAGATCGCGAACGGCGGCGCGAAACACCTCTCCCATGCGGGCAGCGTTCTCTGCGAGCTTCTCGTCCACCAGTACTTTCAGAGATTCGAGCGCCACATGGCAGGCCAGCGGATTTCCTCCGAAGGTGGAGCCATGGTCTCCGGGCTGCAGCATCGCCATGATAGCCGAATCAGCCAGCACCGCCGAAACAGGCATTGTGCCGCCCGAAAGGGCCTTACCCAGCAGCACCACATCCGCCCGCACGCCCTCATGCTGGGTGCAGAGCATTTTTCCCGTGCGCGCCAGTCCGGTCTGGATTTCGTCGGCGATAAAGAGGGCGTTGTGAGCACGGCAGAGGTCGGCTGCTTTCTTGAGGTAGCCATCCGTCGGCACCACCACGCCTCCTTCTCCCTGTATCGGCTCTACCAGAAAGGCGGCAGCATTCGGATCCTTCAGTGCGTTTTCGAGCGAGGAAAGATCATTGTAAGGAATGTGCACGAAGCCCGGCAGCACAGGGCCAAACACTTTATGGTGCTCTTCTTTGGTGGCAGCCGAGGCTGCCGCAAGGGTGCGGCCGTGGAAATTGCCCTGGCACACAATGATCTTCGCCTGGCCTGGCGCCACTTTCTTTACCGTATAGGCCCATTTGCGCGCGATCTTGAGGGAAGTTTCAAAGGCCTCGGCTCCCGTATTCATCGGCAACACTTTTTCATAGCCCAGAAGCTCAGAAAGATATCTGGCGAAAGGGCCGAACTGATCGCTATAGAGCACGCGGGAGAGAAGGGTGAGGCGGGCCGCCTGCTCCTGAATCGCCTTCACGATTCTGGGGTGGCAATGGCCTTGGCTCAGGGAAGAGAAACCACCGATAAAATCGAGGTAACGGTTTCCCTCCGGATCCCAAACATACACGCCTTCACCCCGGCTCAGTACAAAGGGGAGGGGAGTATAGTTGAAGGAGCCGTACTTCTGCTCGAGTTCGATCGCTTCCGCGCTGCTTATCTTTTCCATTCCAGATTTTTCTCCATCACGGCTCTCGCGAGCAAGATCTGCTGGGCCACGGCTTCGGTGCCTGTGCCACCCCGGGAATTCCGCGTGCTCATCACCACCTTGGGATCCAGGAGCGGAAACACATCGTTTTCAAAAAGAGGGCTCAGGCTTTTCAAATCGCTCAAAGGAAGGGATTCCACGCCTATCCCTTTTTCCAGCGCCAGGCGCACGGCCTTGCCCGCCACCTCATGGGTTTGCCGGAAGGGCATTCCTTTTCTAACGAGATAATCGGCGAGATCGGTGGCGTTCGATTGATCGCCCACGCAGGCCTCCGCCATCTGCTCCACTCCCCACTCCGCTCTCTCGAGCATCACGCAAGCCAAGCGCACAGAAGACTGCACGCAATCGAGGCCTGTGAATAAGTGAAATTTATCCTCCTGAAGATCGCGGTTATAGGAAAGCGGCAAACCCTTGAGCAGGGTTAGCGCTCCCATCAGCGCGCCGGTGAGGCGGCCCGATTTTCCGCGGATGAGCTCCGCCACATCAGGATTCTTTTTCTGCGGCATCAGGCTGGAGCCCGTGGTTACCTCATCGGAGAGTTGCACGAAGCCGTATTCCGGGCTGCTCCAAAGGATCAGCTCTTCCGAGAGCTTGGAGAGGTGGGATCCGATCAGAGCGGCGGCGGAAAGGAATTCCACCACGAAATCACGATCGCCCACGGCATCGAGGCTGTTTTCGCAGATCGAGCTGAAGCCGAGCTTCTTCTCCACGCTTTCTCGGCGGATAGGCAGTGTGGTGCCCGCCAGCGCGGCAGAGCCCAGTGGCAGGGAATTCACTCTGGGATACTGATCCGCAAGGCGCTCGATATCTCGCTGAAACATCCAGAAATAGGCGAGCAGGTGGTGAGCCAGGCTCACGGGCTGGGCGTGCTGTAGATGGGTGTAGCCGGGCAGCACTGTTTCGGTATTCTGCTTTGCCTGCTCCACTAGAATCAGCTGGAGGGCGGAGAGAGCAGTCTTCAGCTTGATCACCTCTTCGCGGAGGTAGATCCGGCAGGCCGTGGCCACCTGGTCATTGCGCGAACGCGCGGTGTGCAGCTTTCCGGCCACTGCACCGATGCGTTTGGTGAGAGCTTCCTCCAGGGCGGAGTGAATATCCTCCGCCTCGGGATTCAAGGCGAGCTTTCCTCCCTTGTACTCCTCGAGCAGCGCCTTGAGGCCGTGAACGATTTCGCGGCCTTCCTCCTTGGAAAGGATTTCCTGCTCCGCAAGCATTTCGGCATGAGCGATGCTGCCTTCCAGATCAGCGGCGCAAAGGCGGGCATCGATCGAAAGGGAGGCCGAAAAAGCCTCCACTTCGGGATGCGTATCTTTTTCGAATCGCCCGCCCCAGAGCTTCTTACTCATTACTTGCCTAGCTCCGTTTTCAGCTTGAGGT
>CAZTCD010000111.1:0-11521 GCA_964612065.1 uncultured Bdellovibrionales bacterium
ACGGTAGCCATCCTGGGCGCCACCGATAAAACCGATCGCTACGCCTACCTCGCCTTTAAAAAGCTGCAGGCTCACGGCCACAAGCCATTGCCGGTGAGCCCCAAGCTCCAGGAGCTGGAAGGTGTTCCGGTGGTGGCCAAGCTCGCCGATCTCCAGCAGCCCATAGACACTCTCACGATGTATGTGGGCCCTTCTCTCTCCAGCCAGCTCGCGCCCGAGATTCTGGCTCTCAAGCCCGGGCGCGTGATCTTCAATCCGGGCTCGGAAAACCCCGCACTCAAGGAGCAGCTCGCCGGCGCCGGGATTCCTTCAGAGGAAGCGTGCACGCTGGTGCTGCTCTCTACCGACCAGTTTTAAGGCTGTTCCCGCTTCTTTCCGCCGGATGTTTCCGGGCCTTGCGGCTGAAGCCACCAAAGCCACCAAAGCCACCTTCGTAAAATCCAAAAAATTGCCCTCGGAGAAATTCATTTCCTCCGAGGGCGTTGCGTCGTGTGGAGTAAATCGTAAGCGAGGCGTGCCTATCGCTGGAATCGTTTCCTGTGTCGCGAGCACCACCAGGCCCTAGAGGATTCCAGGTCCTAGAAATTCACCGGGCGATCGGCGGCTACGGCCCACCGGCCTTCATTTCGAGCGCGAGGGTGAGAGCCTTGAAGGCGTTCACGCGGCCGCCGGAAGCCACCTTATCTTTGAGCTGGGGGAGCTTATCCACCGAGTTCATGATCAGGCGCTTGAGGTCGGCGGGCTTGAGGCCCGGATTCTCGGCGAGCATCAGGGCGGCCACGCCGGTTACGAAGGCGGTGGCCTGCGAGGTGCCGGTATTGTAGCCGTAGCGGCCGTTTGGGAGCGTGGAGAAGATATGCTCGCCCGGAGCGGCCACGTGCACTTTGGTGGCGCCGTAGTTGGAGATCGGGAGCACATTGTTCTGAATATTGGTGGCGGCCACGGCCAGGATGTTCGGCAGATCGTAGGAGGCCGGGTAGCAGGGCGTGGCGGAGTTATCGTTGTTCTGGCCCTGGTTGCCGGCAGCCGTGATCACCAGGATGCCTTTCTTCGAAGCGCGCTCGATCGCGCGGTACTCGGCCACGTTGAATCCGGTGCCTTCCGAAGAGAAGTTGATGATATGGGCACCGTTCTCGATCGCGTAATCGATCGCCTTCACGATATTCGATACGGTGTCGGTTTGGGTGTCTTCATCGGCATAGTAGCGGATCGGCATGATGCTCACATGGGGGCTCACGCCTGAGGCGCCGCGGTGGCCTTTGCGGGTGGCGCCGATGATGCCGGCGATATGGGTGCCGTGGCCGTTGGTGTCTTCGGGATTCTTTTTCTTGAAGACGAAATCGTAGCCGAATTCATCCGAAGTGCCCGGCTTCTTCCAGAGATTGTCTTTGAGGTCGGGGTGCGAGGCATCGATGCCTGTATCGATCACGGCCACGATTACCTTGCTCGAGCCTTCAGTGAGTTTCCAGGCGCGCTTGGCTTCGATATGGGAATTTTCGGTATTGTCGAGGCCCCAATTGCGGAGGTTTGGCTCGGCAGGTTTTGGAGCTATTTTCAGGACAGCAGCTTTGGCAGAGGCTTTTGAGAGCTTGGCTCTGGGAGCCTTTTTCGGGCTTTTGTTTTTGGGCGAGGTCTTGGAGGTCTTGGAGGTCTTGGAGGCCTTGGAGGCCTTGGAGGCCTTGGAGGCCTTCGCCGGATTCGCCGAAGCTGATGAGCCGACCGCCTTTACCACTTCCACGATTTTGGCGGTTCGCGAGGAAGCCGCATGGGAAGGAGGGGCTTTGGCACCCAAGGCAACTGGCAAGCCAGTTGGGCCGAAACCGGCGCCGAGGGAAAGAGAGAGAACAAGGAAGGGGAGCAGGGGCTTTCTACGCAGCAAAAACAACATCTTCATCACCACAACAACAGCAACAACAACTAGAACATCAACTGTAAAGAGCGGGCCCCGAGCCGCTATCCTCAGCGATTCGGAACCACAACGTTGCCGCCCCTAGAGCAAGGGGTGTGCCTGCGCGGAGACGGTGCGGAAGGCCCGAAAACCGCGGTTTTAGCGGGATTTGGAGGGATTCAGAGGGTAAAGAACTGATTTTTGTCTAAAAGTTAGGCAGTTTTTCGAGGGCCCAGAGAGGGGCCCAGAGAGGGGCTGCGGAGGCGGGCAGAGAAGGGCCTGTCAGGCCTCGGGCGCAGCCCCCTAAGCCAGGCTTCGCAAAATCCTCAGGTGCTGCCGTTCAAGCAGGGGGGCGAGAGGCAGGTAGGCAGCTAGTATGGCTTCCGCCTCGTGCAGGGGGAGCGCCCTAGCCTCCTGGTAAACCTGCTCAAAAATCAGGCGGGTGGCCCCTATCGCCAGGGAAGGGAAGGCGCCTTCGTCCACCTCACCGAAAGCCACGATCCGCATTCTCTGCCAAAGCTCCTGGAGAGCCTTGTTATAAGTGGGTTCGAGGGCCCGGCCTACGAGCCCGCTTTGGCGCTTCAATTGTTTGGTGCTCTGGGGGGAGTTCTCTTCGAGCAGGGAGAGAAGGTCCCGGGCGTCGCGGCTCAGGCGATCGAAGCCCGGCTGTCGCTGGTAAATGGCCAGCAGGGCCGTGAAGAGGGGCATCGAAAAGAAGGTGGCCCTCCCCCGGAACCATTTGGCATAGATCACTCGCTTCGAGCGGGAGAGCTCTTCTCGCAGATGCCAAAGGTTAGCCACCCGGTTATCGCCATCATCGTCCCACTCCCAACGCATCTTCGAGCGGGGGTAGAACACCGACCAGAGCGATTTAGGCTCGGCCCGGTTGTCGAGTGGAAATGCGAGAAGCATGCCGTAGCGATCGATCGCCTGGATCGCAGCCTTTTTGTTCATGCCTCACCATAGCGCAATCCCGAGGCCTGGGCATAGGGGCGCTGCTTTCAAGCGATCCTGCTCGTACCACGGATAGGGCCGAGATCGTCCTCGTCCAGGGTGTCGTCGTCCATCTGCGAAGGCTCGTCAGGATCGAAGTCGTTCACGCTGGGTTCGGGCCTGTCGTAGCGGAGGCCGCCTCCGTGCTCATCGAGGCCCCAGCCGAGCTCTTTGGCAATCACCAGCTCGGCCAGGCTTTGTCCTCCGGCGCCGCGGATGCGATCATCGGCCACGTTGGTGCCGAGGTCGAAATCGTCGGGCTCGGAATCGCGTTGCAGGACCGCCTGGCTTTCTTCGGATTGATCATAGCCTTCCGCGAGAGTGGAGGAGGCGGGCCTCAGCAGCCCTCTCCTTCGCCTGCTTCGTCGGCTCGATCTGCCTTTCAGGGCATGGGAAGGGGATTTTTTCTTCATTACTTCACCTCTTTCCTGGGGAACGCATTCTTCCATGTTCGTCCGGTTCTCCTCCGGTTTTTCATCCGGGCCAGATCAGGGAGTGGTCGCGGGAAATCCGGTCGCGCTCGTGGTCGCGCCCTTGATTCCGCCCTTGATTCTGGTTGTGCCGCTCCCATCCGCTATCTTCGGAAGGAGCGGAGGGAGGCGTGCCTTTCCAGTATTTTCTCGTGATTCGCTCCACGAGGCCTGGGCTCAAAGGGCGTTCCTCCTCCGGCGATTCGGCGCGAGCGGGTTTCACCATTCCCTGCCAGTAGCGTGCTCCTTCCGGCAGGTGTTCGTGAGGGGCATCGGGATCTTGGTAGCCGGGCTCGTTCCAGGCAGGGGCCGAAGGGGCGGCGGGAATCTCGATACGGTGAAAAATTTCGGAAGGCATCTCATTGCGGGGAAGGTTTGGATGGCCTTCTTCTCCGTATGTCCAGCCCGACCTCGGGCTCTCGTTTGGTTTGCGCATCATTCTTGGCCTCATCAGGATCGTTTCTAGGTAGTTAGCCCTATCAAAGCAATTTCAAGGCCGAGCGGGGGACGGGAAATGGCGGGAGAGAGAGGGGCGAGTGGGTCAGTATGGGGCGGTTTTCCCCGGGCCGTTCACTCTTTCGTTGATGTGGCGGGGGCGTTTGGAATGGAGGTCGGCCATTTTTTTGCTCACGACGGCGGCGTCCATCGGGAGGGATTCATCCAGGATCAAGTGCTCGAGTTCCTCTGCCGGATACCAGGCGCGGAGATCGAGATTTTTCTCGCCCATTCCCTCGATCACGATCTTCGCGATTCCCGCTTTGCGTTCTTTGCGGCGCTGGTCGAGATCGAGCACGAGATCGCGTTCGCTCACCCATTCGATCCAGGCATAGAAAACCGGAGATTTTCCGTTGGTAACCCGGGGCGGGCCGAGCACGGCGAAGCGGATCAGGGAGTTAGGGCCAAGCTCGAATTTGCGGCGGGTGGCCCGGCGCAGGGCCAGGGGGGCATTGCGGAGGCGAGGGGCCGGTTGTTCCTCGAGCCAGGCGCGAATCCTCCAGAGGCCGGTATCATATCCCATCGGAGGTTCGCCGTATTCGAAGGCGTATTCTTTGGTGGGTACATAGATGGTGGTGGCCCGGCCCTGGAGCGGGAGCAGGGAAAAAAGAAGCAGGGAGATCAGGCAGGATCCTCGGGGCGACATCAGAAACGTATCGGCTTCAGGCTCCCTCACTTGATGGAGGAGAGAAGCAAAAGCGATACAAAACATAAAGGCTGGGTTTTTAACTGCGACTTTAAGGGAGTGCTCTAACTGCCTGAAGACGCATGGGATTCAGGTGGAGGGGTTGAATTGCGGGAGGTGCCTTCCCTCGCATGGGTTTTGCAAATTACCGAAGGAGCCGGGAGCTCTGGTTGCGACGGGCCGGAGGCAACGATGGAGGCGTGAATGAGAGAGTTTTTGATCATGATCGGGCTGTCTATCCTGATGGCGGTGGCTGCCTTTGCCTTACCTGGCGTCCAGAAGGAGTCCTTAAAGCAGGCCCAGAAGCAGGCCCAGAAGCAGGCCCAGAAACAGGCCCAGAAACAGGTAGGCCCCGAGGAAGAAGCCAGGAAGTCCGAATCCGTCTCGAAAGGCCCGGAGCTTCCCCTCGCTCTCCCCCAGGACGTAAAAGGGCCTCCCGTGGTGACCGATACCACCTCGAATATTTCCTCCGGCCTCGAGACCAAGAACGAGCCCGAGAATGATGATCTCGAAACTCCCCGCCTCGCTTCCACCATCACTTCCACCAACACCTCCCGATCCGTGCACACCGGCAGCGGCGCGATTCCCTCCACACCCCGCGGAATGCCGCCTCGCAGGCCGAAACCTTCGGGATTTCGCTAGATCTCTTCTCTCTTCCTTCAATTGCTGCGCCCGGCCGGATTTACAATCCGGGCTCTCGGGCATACTGTGTGGGCTCATGCAAAAGCTCCGGATCTTTCACTGCGCCGATCTCCACCTCGGCATGCGCTTCCAGCGCTATCCCGAAGGTTTGGCCGAGGCCCGTTTCGCCTCGCTCGAGGCCATGGTGGCCACCGCCAATTCCGAGGGTTGCGATCTCTTCGTGGTGGCAGGTGATCTCTTCGACACCCTGCAGGTACCCAAAAAGGACATAGCGCGGGCCGCGAAGATCCTCTCCCGTTTCGAAAAGCTGGTTTGCGTATTGCCCGGGAACCACGATTTTCATGCGGGCGCGGCCGATGATTTCTGGAAGGCTTTCGAAAGCGGGGAGAGCGAGCGCCTTCTTCTGCTGAGCGAGGGCCGTGCCTATCCTCTGAAAAGCTATGGCCTCGATGCCGTGATCTATGCGGCTCCCTGCTCCAGCAAATATTCCAAAACCCATGCCCTTGCCTGGCTCGCCAAAGAAAGCCGGCCGGAAGCCCGCTTTCATATCGGCCTCGCCCACGGCAGTTTCGAGGGATTGAGCCCCGATATGCAGGGGGACTATTTCCCGATGAAAAAAGCGGATCTCGATCGCTTCGAGCTCGATCTCTGGATGCTGGGCCATATCCACGTGCAGTTTCCTCCCCGAGCTCCAGGAGCCCAGGATCGCATCTTCTATTCCGGCACCCACGAGCCTGATGGTTTCGATTGCCGCCACGAAGGCAAAGCCTGGCTGCTCGAGCTCGGCCCGGACAAGGCGATCCAGGCCAAAAGCCTTTCCACCGGAAAGTTCCGCTTCATCGATGAAACCGTGGAGCTGCATTCGCTCAGCGCGCTCGAAGATTTTTCGAAAAAGTTTTCGGATACGGAAGCCGTCCGCACTCTGCTCAAGCTCCGGATGGAGGGATCGCTCGGCAAAGAGGAGCACGAAGGCTTCGGCGCGGCCCTGGAACAGATCAAGAAGCGTTTCTTTTTTCTGAAGGCCGATTTCTCCGGGCTGAGCGTGCGCCTGGAACCAGGAGATATCGATCGTTCTTTTGCCAAGGAAAGCTTTCCTCACCGGCTGCTTTCGAGCCTTGCCTCTAGCCCGGGAGATAGAGAGGCTTTGCAAGCCGCCTATGAGCTGATCTGCGAGCTAGAAGAGGAAAAAACATCCGCGAAAGGGCGCTCATGAGGATCAAGCGTCTTCTTCTGCAGCCATTCGCCGCCTTCTCCTCGAAAGAGATCGAATTCGAACCGGGGCTGAACCTGATCCTCGGTGCTAACGATGTGGGCAAGAGCACGGTGTTCCGTGCCATTGACTCCGCTCTTTTTCTTTCCTCGAAGGTGAGCCGTTCCACTAGGGAAGGCAAAGAGCTCGCCCGCATTCTTCCGGCCGGAGCCGATCAGGCCAAGGTGGCGCTGGAAGGAGAAGCCCAAAGCGGAGACTGGAAGATCGAGCGTAGATGGGGGCAGGGGGCTGGTTTGGCTTTCGAAGGCGGCGGCGGCGCAAAAAAGGTCAGCCAGGAAGAAAAGCTCGAACCCCTGCTGCGGGAGCTTTTGCCTGTGCCTCCGGTTACCTTTCAGAACGTGCTTTTCATGAGCCAGGGTTCCCTCGAGCGCACGGTGGCCGGTTTGGAAGAGAAGAGAGAGAGCCTGCATTCCCTGGGCGATTTTCTGCGCCTGGCGGTGGACAAAAACGCCGGGCTCTCCGTGGATCGCCTGAAGGACATTCTTCGCAAAAAGATCGCCTCTTCCTTCTCCTGCTGGGACCGCAAGACCGGATTGCCCGAAAAGAACCGGGGCATTGAAAATCCCTGGCAGAAAAATGTAGGCACGGTGCTGGCCGCCTATTATGCCCGGGAGCTCGCCCGCAGAGACGCTGCCAGCGCCGAGGAGCTCGAGGCCAGCCGCGACCGAAAAATCGCCGAGCTTGCTGCCCGCCAGGAGAAAAGAAACCAGGCGCGCGCCTTCGTGGCCGCCAACAAAGAAGTAGTGGAGGGGGCTTCCCGCCGGGCCGAGCTCGAAGCGAAGTTTGAGAAAGCGAAGGGCGAAAGCGATCTGCTGGTGAAGGATCTTGACGCCTGGGGCAAGGCCGAAGCGCAGAAGGCGATCTTCGAGCCCGAGGTGGCGCGCGTTTCGGCCGCCGTGGCCGCGCTAGAGGAGGAGCTCAAGCAGGCGATCGCTCAGGTGAAGCACAAGGATCTCGGCAGCAGGATCGAAAAGGCGAGAGAGGCGAAGCGAAAGGTGGAGGAGGCGGCCAAGCTCGTTTCCCGCCTCGTGCCTTTGCGGCCTGAGGATCTGCGCAGGCTTCGAGGCGCCCAGCTTGAGGTGGACGCGCTTCGCACTAGCCTCAAGGCGGGCAAGATCCAGCTTACCTTTACGGTGAAGAAGGATCTGGAAGTGAGCGTGCGGAAAGACCTCGATCCCGAGCGCAAGGGGCAGATGACGCCCGCCAAAGGCATGAGCCTGAGTGCCGGTGGCCGCATCCAGCTTTCGAGCGATCTCTTTGAGCTGCAGGTTTTGAGCGGCGACGGGCGCTTTTCCGAAATCGAAGAGCAGCTGGATAAAAAAAGCCAGGCACTTGCTGCTCTCTATGCCTCCTTCAAAACACAGAATCTCGATGAGGCCCAGCAGGCGCACGATACCTTTCTCGAGGCGCAGAATGCGGTTAAATCTGCGGAGGCTTTGCTGCAAGCTTCCCTGCAGCCCGGAGAGAGGCTCGAAGAACTGGAGCGCCTGGCTGTGCCAGTGGCTTCTTCGGCCGCTGCCCCCTCTGCCGTGGCCACCGGTTCCACGCCAGCCGCACGAGATCCGTCTCTGATCCAGGCGGAGCTCGCCTCCTTGCAGAAAGATCTGGCTGGGAAAAAAGAAGGCCTGGTGCGGGCGGTGAGCCTGCTGAAAGATTTCGAGCGGCGGCATGGGGTGGCGGAGAGCCGGGAGCTCACCCGCCTGATGATCAAGAAACAGGCGGAGCTTGATTCCCTGGAGCGGCAACTGGCTTCTCTGCCCGCGCTTCCGGAGGGGATGGGGCGGCTCGATCTTTTCCTCGAGCGCTTTCGCAAAGAGAGCGATCTGGTGTCCAGCCTCGGGGAAGAGATCCAGGCACTCTCCGTGGAGCTGGCGGATCTTCGCGCCCGCTTGCCGGAGCAGAGCGCGGAAGACCTCAAGCGCGCAGCCCAGGAGGCATCCGCAGCTTTTGATCGGGAGCTTCGCTCCGCCCATGCCTTGCTCCGCGTGGAAGAGGCCGTGCTGGCCCTGGACCAGAGTGGCGGCGATATTTACCAGGGATTCCAGAGAGAGTTCGAGGAGAAGGTGGCTGCTCTCAGCCGCGGGAAATACCAGAAGGCCACGATGGAGGAGAGCCTGCCTTCCGCCTTCCACCGCCAGGACGGAGCCGCGATTCCTTATTCCTGGCTTTCGGCCGGAACGAAAGACGCCTTCGCGCTCGCGCTCCGCCTCTCGATGGCGAGCTATTTTTTGGGCACGAGCCGCGGCTTCCTTTTGCTGGATGATCCTTTGGTGAATATGGATCCCGAGCGCCAGAAGGTGGCGGCCGAGATGCTGAAGGAGTTTTCCCGCGAGCGGCAGGTGATTCTCTTCACCTGCCATCCGTCCCACGCGGAGCTTTTAGGCGGCCATCAGATCCGGCTTTGATCCTGCCTGGCCCGAGTGGCCGCTTTCTGATCAGCCGATCTCTTCCCGTTCAGCGAGCGCATGCAGGGCCGGGCCCGTCAGGCGCTGCACGGTCCACTCGTTCTGCGGCTTGGCTCCGAGGCGGTGGTAGAAGGAAATCGCACGCTCGTTCCAATCCAGCACGCTCCACTCAAAGCGTCCGCAGTCGCGTTCCACGGCGATTTTCGCGATCGCCTGCAGCAGCTTCAGCCCGATGCTCTTGGAGCGGAACTCGGGTTTCACGTAAAGGTCTTCGAGATAGATGCCGGGCTTGCCGAGGAAGGTGGAAAAGCTCTGGAAGAAAAGCGCAAAGCCCACGCCCTGCCCATCAGCCTCGGCGATCAGCACCTCCGGCACGGCCTTGGGGCCGAAGAGCTGCTTCTTCAGCTCCTCTTCCGTGGTGACCACTTCGTGCAGGAGTTTCTCGAACTCGGCGAGCTCGCGGATGAGGGAAAGGATGAAGGCGGTGTCTTCCGGTCGGGCCGGGCGGATTTTGGTTTGCATCCCTGGAGCTTACGCTTTTTTCATAAGCGAAGCCATTCCGCAGGCGGCCACGAACCCCATGCTCACCGAGCCCTGGATAAGAAATCCTCCGGTAGGAGCGTCCCAGTCCACCATTTCGCCCGCGGCGAAGAGGCCCGGGATTTTTTTCAGCTCAAGATTTTCGCTGAGCTCATTCCAGGAGAGGCCGCCTCTGGCCGAAATGCTTTCATTCAGGGGGCGGGGTTCGAGGAGGCGGATTTCCAGCCCCTTGATCGCCATCGCGATCGAGGCAGGGGTGGCCCAGGCGCTCTCGGGAGCAAAGGCCCGGAGCAGGAGGAGAGCGCCTTCCGAGAGTTTGGCGGAGTTTTCCACCCGCTGGGTCACGCTGCCGCGCCCTTGCGCGATCCTCTGGGCAAGCTTCTCGAAGGGGAGATCGGGCTTGAGGTCGAACGTGGCGGGGCCGGGTATGCCTACCGCATAGATCGGAGTGCCTTCGAGCCCGTAGCGGGTGATCATCAGCTCTCCCTGCCGCTCGCCCTTGCGGGTGCTGAGCACCACGCCCTTCACGGGCTTGCCCTCTGCCACGGCAAAAAAAGCGGGAGTGGCCGGGATGCTGAAGCCCGCGTTTGCCGGCTTCAGGGGCTTTACCTCCAGGCCGAGATTTTCAAGCATGGTAGGCCAGAGCGGGAGCTCCTTTTCCCAGCTGCCTCCTCCGAGAGCGAGCAGAGCCGCGGCCGGCTTTTCCACCCGGCCCGAAGCGAAGGTGAATGTGAGGGGATCGCGGGAGATTTCCTTCAGCTCTTCGCCGTATACGAATTCCGCGCCGGCCTTCTCCAGGCTCTCTGTCCAGCTCTTGAGCAGCTGGGCGGCTGTTTTGTTTTTGAGGAACCATCTTCGGCTGCTGCCTGCATAGGTTTCCTCGCCCAATTCCTTCAGGAGCGAGAGCCAGTGAGCGCGGGTAAAGCGGGCGAGCATTTCGCTCATTTCCTGGGAGCGGGCGGAGTAGTGGGCCGCCAGCTCCTCCTCGGGGCATTCGTAACTCACGTTGAGGCCCGAGCTTCCCGCCACGAGCAGTTTCCAGCCGGCGGAAGGGCGGGCTTCGATCAGGAGGGGGGGGAAGCCCGCTTTGGTTAGATAAGTGGCGCAGGTTAGGGCGGCGGGGCCGGTGCCCACAATCAAAGGACGCATAGGTTAGAGAGGATATAGCACCAGAAGGCGCGGAAAGCCCGCACCTCCTGGGGTTAGAGAAGGATCCGCAGGGACATTATTGGCAGTAAGAGGCGGAACTCTTGAGGGCCGCGATGATTTCCGGCTTGAAGCCCACCCGCACCTTGCCGCTTTCGCATACGGAGCAGGGTACTTCGTGGGGATCACGGAGGGTGCTCCAGTAGGCGGCCACGCCGTCCCAGCGGCCTGAGGAGTTTTTGCAGGAGATGCAGCTCGCTCTCGTTGCCAGGCAGCTCATCACGGCGAGGCCGCAGCTGAGGTTTTTGGCGGGATCGAAGAGATCGTCCTGGTTGCGGATCACGGTGCAGCCGCGGCTCTGGTAGCAGGCGTTTTTGGTAACCGAGGCCAGAGAGATCTGCACCAGGCCCGAGCTGATCACGCCCTTGGCGGCCGGGTTGTACTTTCCTTCGTCGGAAGCGCACATCGGCACGAAACCCGATTCACGCACCGAGATCTCGTTCACCAGGGCCTGCCAGAAATGGATTTTGCGGGCGCGGGAGAGAGAGTGGAACTTGGGGCAGAAGGTGGCGATGTCGGAAGGGGGCGCATCGAGCAGGTGGCGGATCGGAGGGGTTTCGAGCGTTTTCTGGATCGCCCAGCCCCAGGTGCCTTTGGGGTTATGGGAATCCCACGGAAGGCGTGCGATCGGCTTGGTGGCGCCTTTGGGGAGATCGTCGTTATACAGGAGATTCACGATGCGAATCGTACCCATATCGCTCAGGCTGAAGTGGAAGGTGCCCGCCTTCAGGCGCGCTTGTTCGTTCGGAGGCACGGACGAGGGAAGCGAGAGGATCTTCGCTTCGTAGAAAGGGTAGGAGTACTGGAACACCTTGCCTTTGTCGTTCTGGTACCACTGGTACATCAGCGGGCTGTCGATATCGATTTCCATTCGCGCGGAGCTGGGGATGCGGCTGTCCACCACCAGCACTTGTTGCATGATTCCCT
>CAZTCD010000112.1:0-11321 GCA_964612065.1 uncultured Bdellovibrionales bacterium
AACATCAAGTCCGGCGCCGGAGGCACTGAGAGCCAGGACTGGGCCGAGATGCTCCTGCGCATGTACCGCCGCTGGTGCGATAAGAAAGGCTTTGCGAACGATATCGTGGACATCTCCACTGGCGAGGAAGCGGGCATCAAGAGCGCAACCCTTCTCGTGAAGGGCCCGATGGCCTATGGGCTGCTGCGGGCCGAGGTGGGCGTGCACCGCCTGGTGCGCATCTCGCCCTATGATTCCAACAAGCGCCGGCATACGTCTTTTGCCTCCGTCTATGTGAGCCCCGAGGTAGACGACGACGTGGAGATCGAGGTGAAGGAGAGCGATATCCGCGTGGATGTATTCCGATCGGGCGGCTCCGGCGGCCAGGGCGTAAACACCACCGACTCCGCCGTGCGGATCACGCACTATCCTTCGGGGCTCGTGGTGGTGTGCCAGAACGAGCGCTCTCAGATCAAAAACCGCTCTACGGCGATGAAGGTGCTGAAAGCCCGCCTCTACGAAAAATACCTCGAGGAAGAGCGGGCCAAACAGGCCGCCGTGGAGGCCGGAAAGAAGGCCGTGGAGTGGGGATCACAGATCCGTTCCTATGTGCTCCATCCCTATCAGATGGTGAAAGACCATCGCACTGGTGAAGTGACCTCCCAAACCGACGATATGCTCAATGGCGTAGCGCTTGATCCCTTCATCCGCACCTATCTGCTCTTCGATAAAGGCATGATCGAGCGCAAGGGCGGCGGCGGAAACGACGATGATCTTTAATCTTTTCCTGTAGCCTTTGGGATACAGTGGGCTTTCCTTTTTTTTCCTTCTAAGTGCTTGGATTCCCGGGGCTTCCCGGCTCGGCTTGAAAAGGCCGCTCGCCATCAAAGCGCGCAAATTTATTGAGTAAAGTTCCAGACTGAATTGGTCGATAAATTCGCTAAGTCAAAACGGGTGGCTTTCCGTTCTCGTTTTACGGAGGGCTCTCTTTGGGGGGAAGGGGATATGGGCCGCATTTCTGGTTCCAATCCAAGATCGGTAGCGAAAACTGCACGTAGGGGAGCGATCCTTGGGTTCGCCTTTCAATTTGCGCTCGTGCCTGCGTTCGCTTCCTCCACCTCTACCGCTCCGGCCACCTCCAATTGGAGCTTGCCCGGCCAAGGCGGGGCACAAACCGGCGCCGGTAACGCAAACAGCATGGGCCAGATGCTCGGCCAGGCCATGGGTGTGGTTTCGATGGGATTGGGCGGCCTCTATATCGCCAAAGGAGCGGAGCAGCTCTCCTGTTGCGCCTCTGGTTGTACGGGAAGCGGAGCTCAATCTCAGGCCGCTAAAAATGCCACTGATCAGGCAGCTAAAGACGCAGCCAACAAGAATATCGGGCCCACCAAGCTCAAGCTCGATATGAATCTCCGCTTTCCGGACGGCGCCAGAAATCACTGCCCGTCTCCAGGCATTCCCGCCTCGCGCGGTATCTTCTCTCTTCTTACGTTCTTCCAGCCCCCGCAGGAGGCTCAGGCTGCGGGCGGATGCATCGATGCGATGATTTCGATGGCCACGGGCGGGTTGATGCTTCTGAACGGATTGATGTCGCTGAACGCGGCCAATCAGGCGGGAAAGAACGCAGCCTCCGCTTATGGGAACGCCACGAGCATGGGATCTTATCCTATCTCGGGCACCAGCCCCACGCCCGGATCCAGCAATTCCGGCTTGGATAATACCGGCCGCTCCGGCGAGCTTGTGAAGATCGACCCTTCTCTTCTCCGTACGGGAAAGGCCAACGATATCATGGGCCAGTTCGAGCAGAAGTTTGGCATGAACCGCGATGGTTTCGCCAGTGCAGTACTGAACGGGGAAGATCCTAGAAAGCTTTTCAATTCCGCTCCGAGGAACGCTCTTTCGAATGCCGATATGAATAAGGCCACGAACGCCGCCAAAGCGATGAGTGACTCGGAAAAGGCCGCCGCGCTTTCCAATACGGGAATCGAAGAAGCTCAGAAGGATCTGCTCGCCCGGATGAACAATCCCGAGAACGAGATCAAAACGGGCGGTGGCGCTGCCTCGGGCCTATCGCGTTTTACCGCCTCCAAGAAGAGCGATGAAGAGCTTGAGGATCTCGGCAATCCGGCAGCGAATCCGGAAGCCATGGCGGTGAGCCCGGAAGTGCAGGCGGCTCTTGCGCAAAGGGCTCTCGACGAGCGCGCCAATGGAATCACGGATCAGACGATCTTCCAGGTAGTGCACGCGAAATATCGCGAGAAGGCCAAGATGATCTTCGGCTACGATCCGGACGGAATTCCGAAGGGAGTGAGCGATGCGAACGGCTATTAAGATAATGTTATCCGTACCGCTCGCATTGCTGCTTGGCGCGGTTCCTGCCGTTGCGGCCGGGGAGTGTGGTGGGTCGAAGGGCCTTCTCTCGAGCGTTCTGGGCGAGCCGGTGAAAGACATAAAAAAGGCCGGAAATATGCCCTGCAATTCCTCTCTCTACGGGGGGAATTTCAGTACTTGCAATACCTGCCGGCAATCCGTGGAAAAATGGAAGAAAAACATTCCCAAGGCTGCCGACGCTGCTTCGAAAGCAGACTGCGAAGCTTCGCTTTTGGGTTCAGTAAACTCCGCGAAAGCCGCGAAGGATGCAAAGCAACAGCTTACCTCCTTCAAAGGAAACGGGACCAACGTGGAGAGTGGCCGCGATACCCAGAACGGGCGCGCCGCCAATGCCACCAAGGCGAAATCGGAATTCGATAAATGCGTGCAGGATCTCTCCAAAACTTGCGCGAGCAAGCCGCTCGCCGATGCGGATCGAAACGTAGCGCAGGCTGTATATAAAGCCTGTGAGGGCGGCTCCAAAGGCGCTGGTGATTTTGCGAGCCAGAAATCCAAAGACGGGATGGACCTCAATGATCTGGCCAAGATGATGGGGCTCGCCCAGCAAGCTATGGGGCTCGCCCAGCAGGCGCAAGGCCAGCAGAGCCAGAGCGATATGAGCGGTATCGGAGCCACCAGTCCCACGCCTTCTTCGGACAACAGCTCCGCTCCGGAGATTCAAACCGCGAAGCTCGATAACCAAGGCAGTTCTGCGTCGCCTTCCGTAGGGTTCGGAAACGTGGCCGCCAGCCAGGTGGGCACGCAAGGCGCGGGTATTACCGGAGGCGGGGAATCGTCGGGTTCAAGCTCCGGCTACGATTCCCTGGCTGGCCTCGGAGGTTCGGGCTTTGGTGCTCCTGCGAGCGGGGGCGAAGTGGGCAGCTCTGGAGGCGGAGGTGGCCTGGGCGGAGGCGGCGGATCAAATTCCACTGGAGCTTCGCGCCCTATCGATGGATTGGCTGCCGGAGGCAATGGTGCCGGAGAAAGTGGCTATGAAGTGAATCCCGGAGGCGGGAGAGCCTTCGTGGGCCTCAAGGCCAGCAAATCGGATTTGGATAGCGTGGCCGATGGCACTCTGCTGGGCGGTGACGCCAAGCTCGAAGAGCTCGGTGACCGCGATCTGGCGAGCGATGGCGATGCCATCGATGCTTCGGCAGAAGGGGATTCTCCGATGCTGGCTTCGGATTCGATTTTTATGAGAGTGAGGGCCAAGTACAGCACGCTTAAGGGAAGCGGCAAGATATAGATCCCGCGAGTTAGCGGGCAGGGGATGGGGATGTTGGTTAAGACAATAAAAGGCAGCTTCGCATGTTTCATCGCTCTGGCGATGGCGTTCGGCAATCCGTGGGATCCCGGATCTTTTACTTTGCCGATTCCTGAGGCTCGTGCGGCAGGCACCTGCCCCAAGGAGCCCGATCAGGGCAAGATGAAAGACATCAACTGCTCCGGCGTACCTGAATCGGAAAAGCAGCAGTGCGAACAATGCAATCAGACGATATCTCAGCAAAAGCAGCAATTGGAAAAAGTGAAGGGGATCAAGGCTTCCTGTGAGAAGGTGGACGCCGGCTGTTCCAAATCGGTTGGAGCCAGCCCCGGAGGAGTCAGCAACATCCGGACAGGGCACGGTGAAACCTCTGGCATGAACAGTGGTGCATCTAGCTGTCTCAACCAAAAGGCTGGGCTGAATACCCAGGCCAAGGCTGCGGGAGATAAGTGCAGCAAAGCGCTGAAGAGCTGTTCTAAGTACGCCGAAGCCAAAGACATGAAGAAGATGTGTGAGGATTTGTCGAAAGACGCTGCGAAGAAGGCTGCTGACAATAAAAAGAGTGCTGAAGAAACGGACAAAAACGCCAAGAAAGCCGGCGATAATGAGAAAAAAGGCGAGAGTGCCGGCGGCATGCCTCAGATGCCGCAAATCCCGCAGCAGGGCGGAGGCGACAATCCCAGCCAGACCCCAACGGATTATCCCACCGCGAATAGCGAAGGCGCCTCTTCCTCCACGGCGGCTCAAATCGAGTCTTCCCAGTTCAACGAGGACAAAAACGGGGTTTCGAGCCCTCTCGTGGGTTTCGGCAACACAGCGCCCACGGATACGGCCACGGTAACGGCGGCTCCCGGGGGGTTCAATAGCGATAATTTTGATTCGGCCTCGCGTGACTTGGCGAGCAGCGGTTTGGGCGAGCACAATGGCGAAGGCGTCGGCGTGGCAGCTACGGCTTCTCCTCCCTCGGGTAGCGGCTCGGGAGGCTTGAATTCTTCCGGGGCATCGCTCCCTGGAGGTGGCAAGGCCGCCGATGGCAAGTCTCCTGACCCCAATAACCCCTTCGAGGTGCCGGTGGGAGCAGGCGGGCGCTTGGGCGGCCCTAAAGGAAAGTCGGGGGGCGAAAGCGATACCGCTCTCGATGCCGCTGCCACGGCAAGCTTTAAAGAGGATTTTGCCGCCAACGGCGAAGGCAGCGGTTCCGGCGATGACGACCAAGCCGGAAGCGAGGAAGACATCGGCTATACGGTGTTCAAGATGGTTCGCTATCGCTACAAGGAGCTCAAGAAGAAGGGGAGTATCTGAGGGATGGTTTTTGCTGAGCCGAAAATCTTGAGAATGCGGATCGGAGCCGGGATTTTGGCAGGCGTTGCCGCGTTTTTGTTTGTTTTGGTTGTGCCGGAGCCGGCTTGGGCCGGCACTTGCGAAGCTTGCGCAAAAGTAAGGCCCAAAACCGGAACTTGCCCGATGTCGGTGAACGATCCTCGGTATTCTACCTGCCAGGCCCAATGCAGCCAGGTGCAGGCCGCATCTGCGGCAGCAGCGTCTTCCTGCCAGCAGGCGTGTGGCCAAACCAAAGCTCTCGATAGCAAGGGTGCCGCCGATGCGGCCGATGCGGCCAGTAATATGACGCAGAACCAGGAAACCCCGCAGTTCCAGCAAGCGGGAAACTCCTGTAAGAACCAGCAGAACCAGTTGGGCAAACAACAAGCGGCCCAGCAGCCACAGGGCCCACTCCAACAATGCAAAACGCAGGCGGATGCCTGCAAGAACGCCGGTGGCAATGATGGCGGCGCGGGCCAGATGTGCCAGGACACCAAAGGCGAGCTGGCAGGCGAAGCGGGCAGGCTCGGTGATGCCGCAAAGCAACTCGGTGGCATGTGCGGAAAGAGCGATAAGAACGGCGAAAAGATGGGCCAGATGCCGCAGATTCCGCAGATGCCCCAGAACAAGAGCGGTGAGGGTGGCGGCAATCCCTACGACAACAATCCCTGGGAAGACCCCTACGCCAAGAACGACAGTTCCGACACTGGCGAAACCCAACAGATCGAAACCGTGAAGTTCGACGACGGCAGTAACGCCAATGGCGTGAGCATGCTGCCCGGTACGGGCCCTTCCGTAATCTCGGGAAACACCGGCTCTGGCCCTACAGGTTACAGCAGTGCTGCTGGAAGTAATTCGTCCGGAAATGTCTACGGCAATGGCCTGGGCAACAGCGCCAAAGGCAACGGCTTCGCCTCCCCCAAGAGCGGTCTCGGATCGGGAGCAGGTCTCGGCGGATTCAATTCTTCGGGATCCTCTCGTCCTGGCAACGGCATTGCCGCCGCGGATATCAAACCCCAGGACAATTCTGCGGGCTATGAAGTAAATTTAGGCGGAAAATCGGTGCTCGGACTAAAGGGAAAAACCTCCGAGGGCGATGAAGTGAGCGTCGAAGACTTGGCCGGGCTGAACAAAAAAGGAGAGGACGCGAAAGGCCAGGCAAGTATTGGCGGAGCGAGAATGCCCGCCGGAGGGCAGGGCCTTCTGGGGGCGAATGCAGCTGCCGATGGTCTTTCCCTCTTCAGGATGGTGAAGATCCGGTACCACGAGCTCCGCAAAATCGGCGAGATCTGAATGGGTTTACAAAAGGAGGGACGAATGATCCGTTACGCGATCAAGAAGCCGCTTGGGACCACGAGAAATAATCTCGATCACTCCCACCTTTGCACAGCGCCTCCTGGCGCTTGAGCCCGTGATGGGCTGAAGGGCTCCTAGGATGGAGCCTGATGGCCGGCTCTCCATAGTGGTCGCAATGGTGCGATAATAAACATGGGGCTGGTTTCGGGGCTCTCGGTGGAACCGGGGGCCCTTTCGCTTTTCTGGCCGGATTTTTTATCCGGATGCGCGGCATTAAAGGCCCCGCAGGATTGAAAAAGCCGCCCCCCTCCATTACCGTTCCTGTTTCGGGGGAAGATGATGAGAGAAACGAATAGCCTCTACGGCTGGGTGGAAGTGATTTGTGGCTGTATGTTCAGCGGAAAAACAGAAGAGTTAATCCGTCGCATGACCCGCGCTCAGATAGCGCGTCAAAAGCTGCAGGTATTCAAGCCCATGATAGACGATCGCTACGGCAAAGAATACGTAGCCTCCCACAATGCCAATAAGATCGAATCGATCCCCGTAAAAGATTCCAGCGAGATCCTGAGCCGGCTCGAGGATTCCACTCGCGTAGTGGGCATAGATGAGGCCCAGTTTTTCGATGCAGGGCTTATTGAGGTGGTGGAGCGCCTCGCCATGCGTGGCCTTCGTGTGGTGATCGCCGGCCTCGATCAAGATTATAAAGGCCGCCCCTTCGGCCCGATCCCCGATCTGCTCGCCACGGCGGAGCAGGTGACCAAGCTTTCCGCCATCTGCATGGTATGTGGAGGGCCTGCCACCAGATCACAGCGCGTTTCCACCTCGGATGAAACCGTGCTTGTGGGCGCCCATGATTCCTATGAAGCGCGCTGCCGCGCCCACCATCACCCGGAGCCTGAAGCCCGGGTGGGGAGGGCGGCCCGGCGACCAGCTGTGAATCAGCCGCAAGAATCGGCATTGATGTAAAGAGATATGGCTTCAAAAGAAAGCCTCACTCCTTTTTCTGGAGTGAGGCTTTTTCGTTATCAGCGTCCAGGTAGATCTATTGCACTATTGCACGGAAAGCACTACGCGCCGATTCTGCGCACGGCCTTCAGGGGTGGAATTATCCGCGATCGGCTGAGAGGGGCCGAATCCCTTGGCGGTGAGGCGCGAGGCTTCCACGCCCTCTTCGATCAGAGCGTTTCTTACGGCTTCCGCGCGTGCCTGCGAAAGAATGCGGTTCTGCTCTGCATTGCCTGAGCTGTCGGAATGGCCTTCTACCACGCCCTTCAGGGAAGGATGCTTTTTCAGAAGATCCGCAGTTTCAGAAATCGTTTCTTTAAAGGCAGGGCGCACCACGGCTTTCGCGGATTCAAAGGCCACTTCCAGGCGGATTTCGGCTTTTTCTTCCGCCACGCAGCCAATCGAATTCACCTCGGATCCGTGTGCGGTATTGGGGCAGCGATCTTCAGAATCGGGCACGCCATCGCCGTCGGAATCCACGGGCTCTTCTTCTTTCTGAGCCACTTCCTCCTTGTGCGCCACGGGCTTGGCTTCGTTTGCGCTGCTCTTATCTCCAAAACCGAAAGTGAGTGCTACCATAGGGCCAAGCACCTGAGCGGTAGGGGCCGATCCCGTTTTGAAGAAATAGTGGTAGTTCAGGAAGAGGCCGAGATCCACGAGGGGAGCTATCGTTTTCTCAATGCCCAAGCGCGCTTTAGGGGTGATTCGGCTCGCATCATCGGCACGGCCGAATCCGGCTCCCAGCATAAAGGTACTGCGAAAATCATCCTGCTTCAGGAGGGTGGCCACGGCTCCAAGGCCAAGGTAGTGGCCAGCACTGCGGGCGCCATCGAGATTGAGATAATCATATCCTACTTCCAGTGCGAAGCGGCCCAGGCCGTGGTTCTGCGCCCAAAGGGAACCCATGAGCGAATCGTTGGTGCGGTTTTCAAATTCGTCGCTTCCTACAGGAAGAGCAAGGCCTGGCCCGATGCTTAGGGTCCAGTCGTTTTGTTTTGCATGAGCACTTAGAGGAAGGAGGGAAGCCGCGAGGAGCAAAAAGAAAGATCGCATGAGGTCTCCATGGTTTTGTTTCCAGCCTTGATACAACTTGGCTATCCGCGGCCTCAAGTTAGAAATTTTCTGGTTTCACTCGTCGAGAAAAGATTCGGGAAAAAATTGAGAAGCCAGTTTTACAAAAAAGCAGTAGGCTAATCCCCATGGACAAGCACTACCTCGGCCAGAAGTACCAGCTTTCCGAAATCGAGCACCGCTACGGGAAAAATGTGCACATTCTCTCGGATCCAGTGCTCTTTTCCTATCTCGCCACTCTTTGTGAGCCGGGTACCAAGCAGCCCGCCTTCAATCAGTTGATGCGCATTCTTTATGAAGGCCTGCTCCGGGTGGTGGTGGCCAACGAATTTCCGCGCAAGCCCGCCCGCATCACCACCCGCATGGCGGCCAAGCATTCCGAGGGCACCTTTACCGCTGAATTATTGGATCGGGAGCAGAGCACTGTTTCAGTAGCTCTGGCGCGCGCAGGCACCTATCCCTCTCATCTCTGTTTTGAGGCCTTAAACTACCTGATGAACCCGGATGTGGTTCGCCAGGACCATTTGCTCATGAGCCGCCAGACCGACGAGAAAAACCAGGTGATCGGAGCGGCCGATGGGGGCTGCAAGATCGGCGGACCTGTTACGGACAGCATGGTTCTCCTCCCCGATCCTATGGGGGCTACCGGCTCCACCATGATTCATGCCCTCGATCTCTATAAAAATCGTTTCAACGGCACCCTCTCCACGGGCCCCGCCAAGAAGTATATTGCGCTGCATCTCATTGTGACCCCGGAATATCTGCGTCATGTGCAAAAGCGGCATTCCGATTTGGTCGTTTATGCGCTACGTTTAGACCGAGGCTTATCACCACCGGACATCCTCTCCTCTCGTCCTGGCGAAAATTGGGACGCCGAGCGGGGCCTTAATGGCGAGCAGTATATTGTTCCCGGAGGCGGTGGATTTGGTGAGCTTCTGAACAATTCGTATGTGTGAGCTCGCTCTAAGGATGCGGCTTCAAGCAGGCGAATTTAAACGCACTTTAAGAAGTTTTATAGAAGATTTCGACTTTCGTTAGACCAACGTTTTTTTAACAAGCCGGAGAAACCGGCTGTAGCAGCCGAGCCGGGAGGCTCTGCGTTTGAAAAGGAATCCATGGCGATTGAGCGTCCAGACAACCCGCGCTGCCTGATACCGGAGGAAAGGCTGCGTTCGCGCGTGCGGGAGTTGGCCAAGGAAGTTGAGGAGCACTATCAGGGCAAGGAGCCCTTCACCGCGATTTGCGTGTTGAAAGGATCCTTCGTTTTCTTCTCGGATCTGATCCGGGGAGTGGACCTGCCGATGAACTGTGATTTCCTCGGTATCACGAGCTATCCGAACCGCCCGAAACAGAGCGGTGAGGTGAAAGTTACGCTCGACCTTGCGAGCTCGGTGGCGGGAAAGCATGTGCTTCTCGTGGAAGACGTGATCGATTCCGGTACCACCCTGCAGTACCTGATGCAGATGCTGGAGGCTCGCAAACCCGCGAGCCTCAAGGTTTGCACCCTTTTTCTCAAACCCCACACTCTTCGCACGCCTTACGAGATCGATTTCGTGGGCTTTCAAATCGGCGATGAGTATGTGGTGGGCTACGGCATCGATAACCAGGACAGGTATCGAGGACTCTCCTATATCGGAGCGGTGGAGCGGCCTCTTTAAGGGCCGCCCGTTTCTCCAAGGCGAAGTGGGCGCACAGGAAAGCGCCGGCTCGCCATGCGTGCTCTCGCCGGGAGGCGAGTGACACCTTGAGAAGGAGAATGTATGCAAGTGAATAGCTCTGCCCCCACAAGAATTGATCTCGCGGGCGGAACCACCGATATCTGGCCTCTCTATCTTGCCCATCCCAATGCCCGCACCCTGAACGTGGCGATTGATCTGCGCGCCAAAGCCAAAGTGGAGCAGATCGGGGGAAATGCGATTGAGATTCGTAGCGAGGACCTGAACCTCAACCATCGCTTGCCGTCGATCGATTATGTAGACGAGATCGAACCCGGCCACCCGCTTGAACTCATCCTCCGCCTTCTGGCTTTCTTTCGCCCCCAGGGCGGGCTTCGCATCACCACCTCCTGCCAGAGCCCAGCAGGAGCTGGCTTGGGGGGCTCGTCTTCCCTGAATATCGCCCTTTGCGCCGCACTAAACTCGCTTGTGGGCGGCCGCTATTCCCGGGAAGAATTGATTACCATCGCCAAGAACGTGGAAACCCAGGTGCTCCGCATTCCGGCCGGAGTGCAGGATTATTACCCGGCCATGTACGGCGGCCTGAATTCCGTGCTTCTCGAGATCACCGGTGATTCTCTTCTCCGGCACTCTCATATCCTCGCGCACCAGATCGAATCGCGGCTCGTGCTTGTGTATAGTGGCCAAACCAGGAATTCCGGCATCAACAACTGGCAGGTGATGAAGGATCATCTCGATGGATCCGTGGACGTGCAGAACTGCATGCGCGGCATTCAGGACGCGGCCATGGAGCTGGAAACCGCTCTGAAAATGGGACGCTTCGACGAAGCCGCCCGGGCGATCGAATTCGAAATGGAAAACCGCCGAAAGCTGGCCCCCGGAGTGATCACTCCCGAGATCGACGAGCTGATCGCCTATGCAAAAGAGCACGGAGCGAAAGCGGCGAAGATCTGCGGTGCCGGAGGCGGCGGATGCGTGATGTTCTGGACCAACCCCAACGATAAATATCCGCTGATCAAAAAGCTGCGCGAGCGTGACACTCAAATCCTCGATTTCCACGTGGATTCCGAAGGGCTGAGCGTTAGCTCTTACTGAGCATGGCGGAATCAGCCGCGAAGCCTGAAAACTCCCGGCGTTTCCTTGGCCTCGAGCTGGGCGGTAGCCGGCGCACCGCCGTGGTGGCGCTGGATTATTTTCCCGCTGAGGGAAAGGTATTCCTCGCGGAAGGCGCCCACCACCTGCATGGCACGAAAGACGAAACCGCCGATGAGACCCTCGTGCGCACGGTGAATCGTCTGGCGCCGGATATGATTTCGGTAGACGCACCCCTTACTTTTCCT
>CAZTCD010000113.1:0-10897 GCA_964612065.1 uncultured Bdellovibrionales bacterium
GAAAAAAAGCCACCCCTCGAAGGGGGGTCTGATCTTGATTTAAGCGAGATCGAAGAAGTGGAGATCGCATTCCCTGCTTCGGCTCCCAAGGCAAAAAAGAAGTTTATTCCCCGGGAAGAAGACTCCGTGGAAATCGATCCCACCGTTCTGGCGGAAGAGCGCAAGGCCCAAGTGGAGGCTGAGCTCAGGAAGCCGGCGGCCCCATTGTCTTCTCCCAGGCCGGCCGCAGTGGAGGTGGAGGCCAAGGACGATGCCGCCGAAGAAGCGCCGGCCCCGAGGCGTTTTCGTAGTTCAGAGAAGATCGGCTTGTTCGGTTGGGTTCGGTCCCTCGTTTCGGCCCGCGCGATAGGCGTGCTTCTTTCCCTAGGGGTGCTGGTATATCTGGCCAAGTATTCCGGCATGGAAAAAGCCTATGTGGCTTCGGTTCCCCTTTGTAAAAACAGCGCGGAAGGGTTCGAGGGAAGTTTGCCTTATAAATCGCTGCCGGTTTCCGAGGGGCTCGCCCCCTTTATGGCCGGAGGCATGGTTTGTGATCAGGTGATGAAATGCACTTCGCCCTATCGCCCCTGGGTGAGTGTGCGTTGGACCAGGGACCATTTGTTTCCGAAAAACCCCTGGGGAGAGGCTTACAAAAGCGGAAATGCGATCGCCTTTTGGGATACCGATGCCCAGACCCTGCGAACCCGCAGCACGGAGCCGGGACGCAACGAGCGGCTTACTCTGGGAGTGGAAGAATGCGTGTTCAGGATCAGGGAAGAAAAGGTGGCAATGACGAAGTACCACCTCATTTCACTGATCGCGATCTCCCTTGGTCTGGGCCCTGCCACCGAAGGGAGATCGCCTGGTGCCTCTCCGTTTTGAGCCACCTTCGCTACGGAAAACGGATTCGGATCACTTCTTCTTTTTGAACTTATCATCGAGCCAGAAATCGGTATCGTCGTCTGGCAGAAGATTCCCGCCGGCAAGCTTGCAGCCGGTGTTCACGTACACATCGCGATATGTGGTGTAGTTGGTGGTTTTGCAGCCGCGTTCTCCCCTGTGCTCCTCATGGGAATTGCAGGGCACGGTTTCTTCGTTCTCATCAGTCCAGTCGTGGGTGAACTTCCAGCTTTCGGCTTTTTTACCGAAAGCCGAGCATAGGTTCGGGCGGGCCTGTTCGGCCCACATCACTTCTTCATCGCTCGCAAGGGAGTAATCCATACTGCTGCATTTTTTTGCGCTGTAAGGAAGTTCGAATTTCTTTTTATGCCCGCTGCCCAGATCGGTGAGCTCGATCTCATCAGCGGAGTAACAGCATTCGAGCATGGTTCCGCTCTCGCCAGATCCGAACTTCGACCTTTTCACTTGATAGAAACGGGCGCCGAGGTTGAATGAGATCGACGTGGCGGAATTCTTGGCTACCACGCGGAAGTTCTGCTGAGAGCTTCCTTTGCTGGAGGATTCGTATTTGTACTTCTCTTTGGAAAAAAAGCCGGCCTCTTCAAAACGATCCATCTTATAAGTGCTGAAGCCGTAATCCGTAATCTTGGTTTCGGTGATTCCAAGACGGGTATTTTCCACGAATCTCTGCGCGAGCTGGTTGGCGCAAGTAAGATAAGGGCTTTCGGCCGCAAAAGAGGGAGCGCCGGCGAGCGCGAGGGCAAAGCCAATGAGCATGGAATGGGGTTTCATTTTTTCTCCGCAAATGTAGAGGGCCCGCGCTGGCAGAGCAAGTTCGGTGCCAGGGACAAAGGGCGGAATTATCTAAGATAGAGACTAGAGCAGTGCAGGAAAGATAGTATTTTTTACCATTTCGCCTGGCCCTGGAGCCGAAGTGCACTTCTCGCTATAGCCAAGAGGCGAGGGAGGTAACGCTGTTACCTCTGATGCGAACCGCGCGTGTAGCGAAAGATTTCTTTCTGGAGCTCGGGATATCTGATCTCGAGCTCCTCTCTTTTGCCGAGCTCAAACTCTTTCTGCAGATAGGAGAGGCAGACAGTGGCGCCGAGCAAGGCCCAAGAGCCACCGTCCCTGAGACGGGCTCCCTGCCAATGATGGGCCGGAACCAGCACCTGAGGCCTCTGGTCCTGCAGGATCCCGCTTCCCAAAAGATGCCGGCTTAGCACTCCTTCAGGAGAGATTTGTATCATTTCCACCGGATCGCCCGCGTAGAAGTGAAAGAGCTCCTCGGATCGCACCCGGTGCAGAGCGGAGAAATCGTGTGGCAGAATCAGATAGTAAATCGCGCTAACGGCAGGGCGCCCATCGGCCACCCTCACCGCGCTCTCATAGGTGCGGCGGAAGAAGCCGCCTTCTCCGGGCAAAGGCTCGAGGCCTAGGGCTTCGACGATTTTTCGGGGATCTTCCATTCTTTCTTTTTCCCGTGGTTTCGTGGCCTCCGCAAGGCAAATAAACCGGTTCGGAGGAGCTGGCTTACAGCGTCTGCACCCAACCCCGCTCCTGCACGATGGTCATTATCGAGGCCTGCTCTTCGGAGTCCAGTACGCTTGAGGCGGCGCTGGTCAGGGCCGGGAGGAAATCGGAGAATTGCGCTCCCTTGCCCAGCCGGGTGAGGGTGCGGAAGGCCAAGGTGGCAACTTTTTCATCGCTCAGCACTCTGCGCATATCCCAGAAGGTGCCTGCGATAATGGATCCGTTCTGATAAACTCCGGCTCTGAAATCGACAAAGGCTTTCAGATTGTTTTCGAGAGTTCGGCGGAAGGGCCCGTCCTGGAAGGAGCTTTCTCCCATACGGGGATTCTTGAGGATCAGGGCCGCGAAAAGATCCGCGAAACCCTCGTTGAACGATCCGCCCTCTCCATCGGGAGGAAGGCCCACGAAAGTATCGATATAGGCGTGAATGCATTCGTGGATAATGACCGATGGATCCCGGGTCAGATCCTTGTATCTGATCCCGTCGCCGGTACCGAGATAAACCACGTTGTGGTCATAAAAGGCTGCGTTGCTCACGCCCCCGTTGCCGATGTGAAGGCGGAAGTTCAGGGGCTGGCGGAGCTCAATGCCGAGCTTTTCCTTCATCCAGCTGAAGGCCTCCGCCGCCGAGAAATATACCTGGGCCAGATCCAGGCGTTTGTCGTCGGCACCGAAGAAAAATCGCAGGCTGGGAATCACTACGCTCAAACCGAGCGCGGATTCCACGCGTATTTTTTTTCCGTTCAGCGATCCATCGCCCAGAAGGCCCGGAAGTGGCACTTCGGTGAGCGGGCTGAGTTTGGGCCCCCGGGGAAATACGAGGCCCATGCCATCCACCGCGGAGGCGTGCAGATCGCCCTGGGCAAGTATGGAATTGTCTTCGGCGAGGTCGAGGAAGAGAAGCTTGTCTTCTTCGAGGTTAAGGAATTCAAAGCGGCGGTAAGGTTCCCATTCACCCTTTGCGTTCAGTCGAATCCTCAGTTCCGGAGGACGGCGGGTTTTTGAGCGGGAGTATTCTTTTGATGCCTGGGCCGCTCTCATGGCCAGGTGGGTGTTGAAGCGCATGGCCTTCACTCTTTCGAGAAGGGGATTGCCGGGAAGGTTATCCAGCACAGCCCCGGCCGCGTAAACTACATGGCCATCAGGCTTGAAGATGGTTTGGGTCCAGCTGCCTTCGATCACTGCAGGGCCGAACATCTGCACCCCGGTTTCGATCATCTCTCCCTTGGATTTTAGCAGCTCCTGGCCGCTGACCAGGCCACCGAGGCCCACAGTGGCCGGAGGGGCATCATCGCTTTCGCGGCCAAGCGCGCTGCCGATGGACGCAGAGAATAGGTAGGGAAGAGGCTTCCATTCCCGTGGGCGCCAACGATAGGTACGTAGCTCGGCGCCTTGGGCGGTTGAGGCGGCCGCGGCAATGATCAAAACAGAGGTAGAAAGTAACTTTTTCAAGGCAACTCCCAAATGGATCGCCCCGGAGCCAAGGCCCCGGGGTGGAGATTAACTTAGGTCAAAGCAGGTTCAGTCTTCGATCACGAGGTTTTTCGTGAAGTAGGTTCCGTCTCCGCTCATTACGCGGATTTCATGGCTGCCAGCGCTCAGCTTTCCAAGCTGGATTTCCTTGCTGTAAGGAATCATCACGGTGAGGCAAAGGCCTTCGGTAACAGTGGCGTAAGCGCGCACTTCATGCAGCGCGGTTCCCACATGTTCTACTTTGGTTGCCTTGATCTTGTAGCAGCTGTTGGGAAACATCCCGCTAACCACCACAAAAGCATCCGACCTACTGTCGAATCCGCTCGGAATATAGGCGCTCACCGGGGCGAGCACCACATCGCGTGCTTTGGGCTTTTCTACTGGATCGATCCAATCTTCTGCCATTGCGTGCGTGGAAGCCATTAAGGCAACGATGGCGGTGATAAGGAACGTGAACTTCATGGCGTACTCCCGGCTCTTTGGCCCTTTTTCTGGAAGCAATAGGCTTCGAGCGGCCAAACGCAAAGCGTATGCCCGGCAGGGGGCTGGGTAAGGTGTTTAAAATCAATGGCTTGCAACAATGGCCCGTGAGCTCACGGGACTGTGTGGCGCGTTCGCAGGACAGAAGGTCCCCTGAGGGGAAAAGGCAAGAGAGCATTGGAGTGCTGCATTAAAGGGAAAGGGGATAGAGAAAATGACTGTGCAGCGGCGGGCATGGGTGATCTTTTAATCTTCGAACTTGGACTCGCTGCGATCGGCGCGGGTAACCGAGGCGTTTTTGAGCACCAAGCCCCAGCGGGTTCCGGTGCCGATGCCGGGGGATCCATCCACCTCTTCCGCCGAGTTCAGAACTGCGTTCGGAGCGGCGAAGTTATCGCCTGCCAGGCGGTTCCAAACGATCACGTGAGAGGGAGATTCATCGTTGTGAATGTCGATCTGGAACTTGAGCTGGCCCGCGGCATCGATGGCGTTGAAGTTGTTCCCCGCGCTCCAGGTGTTGCCTTGGGCGCGGAGGGCGGCTTTCAGGGCCGCCCCTTCACGCCGGTACTCCATCTCGAAGCCGCTGGAGAGGGTTTCGTTCGCGTGGCTCACCACCGTGACCGAGCCACCATCGCCCAGGGTGAAATCGAGCGCATAGCTGCCGCCTGACTTGAATTGGTCGTAGCGGGAATTGAAAATCACGGCACCGGTGCCTTGAATGGCGGAGCCCGACACTTCGAGAGCTCCGCTCACCACACGCACTTTTTGGGAGCCGAACTCGGCTTCTTTGCCGCCAGCAGCGGTTTCGGGGTCTTTGTAGTCGCCGCCGCAGGCTGTGAGCGCCAGGAGCAGCGTAAGGTATTTTGTGAATTTCATTTCAAGCCTCACTTCTTATCCGGCTCGCCGGGGCCGGCATTGCCTTTGCGGTGGCAATCCATCGTGCTGCCGCCGTGGTAGTGGCAGGTCATGAATTCCTGCTTCGAGCCGTTGTTCTCGTAGTTGATGGAGAAACGGATTTCATCGGCCTCCCAGATCTTCATGGAACGGATCGCGCTTTCCGGAGCCACTTTGCGCACGAAGATGTCCAAGGAGGCTTCGATCGCTTTAGCCATCTCGGCGGCGCTGTACCTGCTGCTCAGCCTCGAGTAGGTTCCGTGGGCGCCTCCTGCGCCTCGCCCTTCGGGCTCCGGCCGGAGTGCAAAAAGGCGCTCCTCGCCTTTTTGTGAACCGATCATCGGTTCTCAGCCACCGTCAGTGCCCAAAAACACAAAACCCGCTCCCACCTGAGGTGGAATCGGGTTTTGGTTGGTGGACGCTAACGGGATCGAACCGATGGCCCCCTGCTTGCAAAGCAGGTGCTCTACCAACTGAGCTAAGCGCCCTCTGAGAAACTGAAGTCAAATTAGACGAAAATTCGTCTCCTCGCAAGGCCTGGAACGCCCTAATGGAAGGTGGTTTCCGGCCTTTCGTGCTTCTTTAACCAATGCACGTAGTCAGCCACGCCTTCCTCGAGGCCCAGGAAGGGCTTTTCGTAGCCGGAGGCGAGGGTATGGCTCATATCGGCCTCGGTGAAGTATTGGTAGGCCTTGCGGAATTGCTCGGGGGTGTCCATCCAGTCCACCTTCATGGGGCGCTCCAAAGCCTGGAAAATCGCGCCCACGAGCGCCAGGAAGGTGCGCGCTTTTCCCGTGCCGCAGTTATAGAGCCCACTAGTGGGGCGGTTCTTCACGAAGTGATCGATCAGGGAAACGATGTCTTTCACGTGGATGAAATCGCGGCTCTGTTCGCCGTCTTGCACCTGCGGGTTGTGGGAACGGAAAAGACGGCAGGATCCCTTCTGCAGGATCTCGCGATAGGAGTGGAGCACGGCGCTGGCCATACGGCCTTTATGGCCTTCGCGGGGCCCATATACGTTAAAAAACTTCAGCCCGTACCAGTGGGGCGGAGTGGGGCGGCCTGCGTCGATCTCGGCTTTGGCCCAGAGATCAAAGTCCTGCTTGCTCTGCCCATAGGGATTCAGGGGTTTGAGCTTGGCCGCTGTTTCCCAGGAGTCGGAAAATCCGTGTTCGCCTCCGCCATAGGTGGCGCCGGAGCTCGCGTATACGAGCGGCACTTTGTGCTGGGCGCACCAGTTCCAGATCGCTTTCGTATAACCCACGTTCCATTGGTCGAGATAGTCGAGGCGGGTTTCGGCGGTATTGGTGCAGGCGCCGATATGGAGCACGAAGTCGATCTTCTCGCCCGGAGGGATGAGCACGTTTTCCTTGGCTTGGGCATTCGGGGAAGAGCTCGGGCCGATTTTTTCCAGCACCTTGAGGAAATAGGCCCGGTCCACGATCTTATGCTTTTGCGGCTTATCGGTTTGGCCGGCGGCAAAATCCCAGAGGCTCAACGAGCCCGGATCGAAATAGGCGCGCTCCCGGAAGTGGGCGGGATCGTCTACCAGGAGCAGAGATTCGGCGCTAAAGTGATCGGCCAAATGGGAGCCGATGAAGCCTGCGGAGCCGGTGATGACGATCATTTCACTTCCTTCCTATTTCGAGGGATGGATGACCGCACGATAAACCAGCTTGCGGGCGCGGGTAAAGGCCTACCAACGCCCGTGGCGTGCAAGGCCACCGCGCCGTAGGCCCTAATGTCCCAGTACGTAGCTGAAGATCAGCGGGGCTACGATCGTGGCATCGCTTTCCACGATGAACTTGGGCGTATCCACGCCCAGCTTGCCCCAGGTGATCTTCTCGTTCGGCACGGCGCCCGAGTAGGAGCCATAGCTCGTGGTGGAATCCGAGATCTGTGCGAAATAGCCCCAGAGCGGGCACTCGAGCTCCATGTCCTGGTGGAGCATGGGCACCACGCAGATCGGGAAATCACCCGCGATGCCGCCACCGATCTGGAACATGCCGAGGCCGTTTTTGCCTCCGCTCTTCGCCAGGCTCTGGTAGGTTTCCGCGAGCTGCACCATATATTCGATGCCGGTGCGCACGGTGTGCACGTTTTTCACGTCACCGCGCATGCAGGCCGCTGCATACATATTGCCCAAGGTAGCGTCTTCCCAGCCGGGCACCACCATCGGGATGTTTTTCTCTGCGGCAGCTACCATCCAGCTGTCTTTGGGATCGATCTGGTAGTGCTTCTTGAGCTCTCCGCTCTTTACGGCCTGGAAGAAGAATTCATGCGGGAAGTAGCGCTTGCCTTCCTTCTCGGCCTTCGCCCAGAGGTTGAGCATCACGTCTTCGATCCGGCGCATGGCTTCACCTTCCGGGATGCAGGTATCCGTAACGCGGTTCATATGCTTTTCGAGCAGAGCTTGCTCGTCTGCCGCGGAGAGAGAGCGGTAGTGGGGCACGCGCTCATAGTGATCGTGCGCCACGAGGTTGAAGATGTCTTCTTCCAGGTTCGCGCCGGTGCAAGAGATCAGGTGCACTTTATCCTGGCGGATCATTTCGGCCAGGGTGAGGCCGAGCTCGGCGGTGCTCATCGCGCCCGCGAGGGTAACCATCATCTTGCCCCCACCTTCTACATGCGCCTTATAGCCTTCCGCGGCGTCAACCAAGGCGGCCGCATTGAAGTGGCGGTAGTGGTGCTTGATGAATTTGCTGATGGGACCCATTTTTGTCTCCTCGTTCCGCTCGAAGCGGAACCTCCTGCGTTACCGGAAAAGTCGAAGAAATCCAGTAACGCAGCGAGGGGGGAGGGTCAAAGGTTTTTTAGGAACAGCTGCCTTCCGAAAAGGCTTTCGCGGCGCGCGCTTTCATCTCTTCGGCCTGAATGTCTTCCACATGGGTGCTGATCGTCCAGGTGTGGCCAAAAGGATCTTTAAAAGTGCCGGAGCGATCGCCATAGAACTGATCTTTCACCTCCCGCAAAGTGCTCATGCCGGCAGAAACGGCTTGCTTAGCGGAAAAATCCACGTCTTCCACATAAAGCACGAAGCTCACGGGCGAGCCGCCGAATCCTTCCGGGCTCTTGGCGCCCATCTCCGGAAACTCATCGGCCAGCATGATGTGGGAATTTCCAATCAGCAGCTCGGCATGGCCGATCTTGCCCGGGCCGGCTTCCATGCAGAACACCTCGCGGGCGCCCAGGGCTTTTTTGTAGAAGTCGATCGCGGCGCGGGCGTTCTTGCAGATGAGATAGGGGGTGAGGCTGTGGAATCCGGCGGGAATAGGGGCGGTGGCTTTGCTGGTTGTTTTGTTGGTTGTTTTGTTGGTTGTTCTGCTCATGGATGGATGCTCCTTGGTTGAAAGGCAGTATCGCATGCGGACAGTTCTCCTGGTTTTACGCGGGGCATTCATGCGGGACTATGCTGTGGCAAATCCTCTTCGAATTTTCTAAAATCTGCCTATGAAATTCAGAGCTTCTCGCTTTTGTTCCCTTTTGGGTGCCTTTTTGCTGTTCAGTTGTGCCAGCGAGCCCACGAAGGAAAGATCTCCCTCTCCGGTGAAACCGCCCGAAAGCACCGTGGCCGCCTTCTCTCATTTCGGAAGTGATTTCACCGTGGATGTGATCTCCCGCTCTCTGTTGCGGCCCAAGGAAACCAGCCTCGATATTTCCCCCTGGGGGCTCGATTCCTTTGTGCAGGGAAGGATGGAAACGGAAGCTAGAGAACTCGGGTTGAAAGCCAAGGCCCTGAGCCTTGATGTCGGAGGCCTCGAAAAAGCCCTGCATGCCCGCGAGAGCCGCTGGAAAAAGTTTCTCGGCAAATACAATCAAGCGCTTGTGGATTTTCTGCTCGATAAGGCAAGTCAGCAGAAGGTGGATTTCCTTTTTCTCCTGAGCCCCGTGGAAACCCGCGATAGCTTTCCCCTCTTCAAGGGCAATATGGGCATCTACTGCTACAACCGGAAGCTCCGCAAAGAACGCGCCTACGCCTATTTCTTCGGCGAGCTCACGGTGTGGGACGTGAAGGAGCGAAAGAAAGTGTTCCACAGGCTCGTGGATCCCTCTTCCACGCAGGAGATGACCTTCGCCGAGTGCCAGGAAGTGGCGGAGCTGAAAGAGCCGCAATCCTCTCTGCGTGAGCCTGTGCTCCATACCGCTGAGCTTCTCGTGAAAGAGATTTTCGGCAAGGCCGCGGAAAAGCTCGGCTGGAAGGAATCAGTTCCGGAGCCGGAACCAGACACCCTGTTCTGAAATCCCGGTTGCGGCCTGGCTGAGCTCGGCTTCCGTGGGCTCCGAGAGAAAGGGGCCCTGGTTATAGGTAGCGTCGAGAGCGAATCGAAGATCGCCATTACTCTCCAGAGCCACCAGCCAGTAACGCTGTACGGGGCCCCCGGGCTTTTTCTCCAGCTCCTGATCGATGCGGAACACCACCAGCCCACCGAGCGAGCCGGCATAGGAATAGGTGAAGCTGATATTGTCCTGGCTTCGGTCCTGGCTGCAGGTACTGTCCGAATAATAGGTGATTCGCTTTTGCCCGTTCCCGTTCGTGAATTTCAGGGTGGCGAGAGCGTAAACTCTCTGGCCGGCCTGGTCGGAGGCGGGGCCGTCGAGGTAGCAGCGATCGCTTTGGTAGTTGCCCTGGGCGAGCGAAACGGAAGTGTTGGTGCTGGTTACGGTTTGGGTAACCGTCACGGCCACGGTTTGAGTGCTGGTGTTGGTTTGCCAAAGCGTTTGCGTGGTCGTACTGGTGGCCGTAATGGTTTGGTAGCTGGTGGTGGCAGTGGTCTCGGTAGAGGTGTGATGTTCCGTAACAGTGGTTGTTTCCGTGGTCACCTGAGTCACGGTAGAGGTCACGGTAGAGGTTTGCGCCACGGTGATCGTGGAGCTCGAGCTGTTGGTTTCCGAGCTGCCTCCTGTTTCGGCGGTGCTGGAGCCTCCGGGCCCGGACTCCGTTCCGTCGATGGTTTTGGAGCAGGCGCTCGCCAGAAGGCTTGCGGTCAGGATCAGGAGGTAAAAGCTGGAGCGGGTCATTTTGGCTCTCCTGCGAGGGTAATTGCACGGACGAGGCCAAGCGCGGCTATGAATGCTTCCGGGCACTTGCAGCGCGGGTGTATCGGCGGAGAATTGACGCTGGTGTCAGAGAGGATACAGGGAAAGCCTGCAAATCCATTTCAATTGCGCTAAGATCGCCCGATGGAAATCTCCCTGAACGACGCCAAGAAAACCATTTCCGCCCAGAGAGCCAAGATCGAGGCTCTCGGGAGGTCGCTTTGACATCGATACCAAGGAGCGCCGCCTAGGAGAGATCCAGGCCATGGAGGCGGATCCTGATTTCTGGACCGACAACCGCAAGGCGCAGGGGATACAGAAAGAGAAAGCCCAGATCGGCGGCACTCTTACCGAATACAAAAAAGTGAAAGGCAAGGTGGACGACGCCGGTGCCCTGCTTGAGCTTGTGGAGGAAGATCCTTCCGACAAAGGCATGCTCGATGAGCTCGGCAGCTCGATCGCCGAGATGCAGCCGCTGGTGGACGATCTCGAAACCCGCACTCTGCTTTCTGGCGAAAACGACAGCCGCAACTGCTTCCTCAACATCAATTCCGGCGCCGGAGGCACTGAGAGCCAGGACTGGGCCGAGATGCTCCTGCGC
>CAZTCD010000114.1:0-2329 GCA_964612065.1 uncultured Bdellovibrionales bacterium
CTCGTCAAGGACCCCCGCGAATACAAAACCGTCCTAAAGGTCATCGGCCTCTGGCAGGCAGGGAAGAGCCTAACCGCCATCGCCGGTGCCTTAAACGACCAACGCGTTCCCACGCGAAATGGCAAGAAATGGTTTCACAGCTCCATCGGAGCGATCGTCAAACGCCATCAAGAAGAAAACCAAGAAACAGAAGGAGGTCCCAATGGGACTTAGTAAATTAGCAGAAGCCGCCCTTATCATCGTCCTGATCGCCGCAGCGGCAGGGCAGCTCCCGCGCCTTGTCCAAACGGTCAGAGTCGCGCAGCTTCAGCTCATCAAGGACTCGCAGTCGTCCAAGTGGGGCCGGGCGATGCTGCTGCCAGTGCGGAACTAGATCTTTGATTCTCGCCCGGACGGCAAAGGATGTGTACTCATCGAGGCCGAACAAGCATTGAAAGCGCCTCAATGCCTACAGGAGGGCGAGAAAGCCAAGGAACTACAAAAAGGCGCTTCGCGAGTCCGGCTTCGACTCTCTCCATTTGCCGCATTTCTCCATCAAGGCGAGCCGCGAGAACAGGATCAGTTGTGCCGGTCGAGAGCACGCTCTTGTTCATGACCCAGGCGAAGGGCTCGACATTCGCGCGGCGCAGATCATCTTGTAGCTCAGACGCCTGCGTGACGGGTGTCGTCTCGGGCAGAGTTACAAGGATGATCTGAGTATAGTCAGGGTCCTGAATTCGCATGAGAGGCGTAGTGACTTTCCCCTTCAGCTCACGAACCATCTGACGGTGATACGCGCCGGTCGCGTCCATGAGAAGGAGAGAATGCCCTGTCGGGGCAGTATCAAGCACAACGTAGGAGCTGCGCGCTTCCGCTACGATCCTGGAGAAAGCGTGGAACACGGCAACCTCTTCAGTGCACGGCGACTGAAGATCCTCCAGCATCAGATCTCGCTCTGCCTGGTTCAGCTTCGCGCCTTTCGTCGCCATGATCTTATCGATGTAATGCTGGGTCTCCGCCTTCGGATCGATCCGGTCTACCTTCAGCCCGACAAGCTCGCCCTCTAACGTCATCGCCAGGTGCGCTGCTGGGTCCGTAGTGCTGAGATGCACGCTCTTGCCTTGCTTAACCAGCCCTACCGCCAAGGCGGCAGCTACCGTCGTTTTTCCAACTCCGCCCTTGCCCATCACCATGATGAGCCCACGCTCCTTCTTCGCGAGGGTCTCAACGAGCTCGGCCAACGAAGGAAATGTTTCGGCCCCTCTTTGAGTACGGCTAGATCCATCGCGCTCAGTAAGAATCGGCGCATCGGAGAGTAAATTGCGAAGCGAAGTAAGGCCAACGGTATCAAAGGGACGCAGCGGAACGGAATCGCGAGGAAGCGAGGCCAAGGAGGATGGCATCGAGGCCAACGCTTCGGCACCTACTTGCTCAAGAGATACGGCAATCTCGTCACTAGGATCACTGGCACAAAATACCGCGTTCACGACCAGCCGCTGGTTGCTTAGCCCGAGAGACTTAAGCTCATCTGAGGTTTTTGCGGCTTCCGCTATGGCACCTTTTTCAGGGCGAGCCACGAGCACCACTGTAGTGTGGGCCGAATCGCTCAAGGTCTTAAGCGCGGCCTGAAATCGCGACTCTTGCATTTTCAAGCCGGAATGAGGCCCAAGGCAGGAAGCGCCTCGGTCGTTGTCCTTAAGGAATCCCGTCCACGCCTTGGGCAGGCTGAGCAGCCGGAGGGTGTGTCCCGTAGGCGCAGTATCAAAGATCACGTGGTCGTAGGACTCGAAGCCCCCTGCGAGAAGGGATGAGAATTCGTCAAATGCAGCGATCTCAGTGGTGCAAGCTCCCGAGAGCTGTTCGCGCACAGTCGAAACCTCAGTTTCGGGGCTACCTTCCATCTGTGCAATCACACGTTCACGATAGGCTTCGGCGGCGTTGTCGGGATCGATGTTAAGAACGAATAACGAGGGCACGCCGGGTACAGGCACCGGCGAATTGCGAAGCTCTACGCCCAGCATTTGATCGAGGTTGGAGGCCGCGTCGGTGCTCACCAGAAGCACCTTCTTGCCTTCATCAGCTAAATGAATTGCCGTAGCGGTCGAAACGGACGTCTTCCCCACACCACCTTTTCCCGTAAAAAACAAAAAGCGAGTCGGATTCCGAAACAGCGAAAATGTGTTTAACGAGGAAGACGTTTTCATTGGCTCCAGTCTACTATGTTCACTGTCTATTAGCAGCAGCTCGACTTTGCCTGCGCTTTCGGAGCGCAGCAAGCAGACTCCGCTTTGGGTTCTTCCGGCTTGCCCTTGAATAACTCTGCGTCAGCCATCGTGCGATAGGCTTCCCA
>CAZTCD010000114.1:2429-10769 GCA_964612065.1 uncultured Bdellovibrionales bacterium
CTTCCGGCTTGCCCTTGAATAACTCTGCGTCAGCCATCGTGCGATAGGCTTCCCACGGAATTCCAGAAGGATCCTGAACCCAGGCCTTCTTGGACTCCGCATAGCAGCAGGTCGTCTCACCCTCGTCGAATACACCGAGGTCGGCCTTTTTAAGACGCTCGGTAATTTCCGAGAGCTCGCCGTCCTCATCAACCTGGATGCCGAGATGATCAACGCCTTTATCACTCACGCGGGTCGAAATGGCGAAGTTGATGCGTGGATCTTCGAGCATCCATTTTGCGTAGTCTTCTTTGAGTTTCGAAGGCTTCTGGCCAAAAAGAGTTGAGTAGAAAGCTACCGACTTACTTAAATCTTGAACGCCGACATGAATATGGAATCGTTTCATTTTAGCACTTCCTTTCCTTACAGGTTTTACCCTTCGCCTTCACTTCTCTGGCGCAGCAGTTCTCTTGCAGGAAGTCGATCAGGGTCGTGATCGTCTCCGAGTTCGCAAAATAGATGATCATTCGTCCATCCCGTTCAGACTTTACGAGCCCCGCTTTGTTCATATGAGCAAGGTGAAAGGAGAGCGTGTTATTGGGAATCTTAAGCTCCTCTGCCACCTTTCCGGCTGTCACGCCTTCACGCCCATATTCGAGTAAAAGCTTAAAGACCTTAAGCCTGGTTTCTTGGGCCAGACTCGAAAAAGCTTCGCATGCCTCAAACATTTCCATTGTTCTAGAATACTCGAAATGTTATTCCATGTCCAACGGATTCGGCAAAATTGAGGTTAGCTGATGAAAACCATTCTGTTTTTGTGCGTCGCCAACTCGGCAAGGAGCCAAATGGCCGAGGGGCTCGGAAAAAAGCTATTCGGCGATAAGGCCCAAATCTCCAGCGCGGGCTCATCTCCGGGTGAAAGAGTTCACCCTCTGGCGATAGAAGTCCTTAAGGAAAAGGGCATAGATATCTCCGGCAATGCGCCTAGGTATTACGGTCGCATTCCCATCGGCGTGATTGCCTCGCTGGATTTCATTATCACTCTTTGCGCAGAAGAAGCGTGCCCCTCAATGTCGCACAGAGCGAAAAAGCTGCACTGGCCGATTCCTGATCCTGTTGCAGCCCCACAGGAGGAAAAGCTCGCGGCATTTCGAGCCGCTAGAGACGAGATCGAACGCCTGTTGTTCGAATTCGGCAAGCAGAACGACCTCCTTTAACCACACCCTACGGAGAAAAAATGGAAACTAATGTGATCAAGCGGCTCTCCTTCTTGGATCGCTATCTAACCTTCTGGATCTTTGCCGCCATGGCTTTAGGAGTTCTCCTCGGGCGTTTCGTTCCTCGTTTTTCAGTCCTGCTGGAATCCCTCTCCATAGGAACCACGTCCCTTCCCATTGCCGTCGGCCTGATCCTCATGATGTATCCGCCTCTTGCCAAGGTGAAGTACGAGGAGCTACCTCGGGTGTTTCGAGATCCGAAGGTGCTGATCCTATCCCTTGTTCAAAACTGGCTACTCGGGCCTGTTTTGATGTTCGTATTGGCCGTGGCATTTCTTCGAGACTATCCCGAGTACATGACGGGTCTGATATTAATTGGCCTCGCTCGTTGCATTGCAATGGTGATCGTGTGGAACGATCTCGCAGGCGGGAGCCGCGAATACTGCGCTGGGCTCGTGGCCCTCAACTCGTTATTTCAGATTTTCACCTTTCCGTTCATGGCTTTCTTTTTCTTAACGACGCTCCCTGGCTGGCTCGGGCTTAGGGCGGTGGAGGTGCATATTACGATCTGGGAAGTGGCCACCTCGGTGCTCATTTACCTCGGCATTCCTTTCTTTGGAGGTTTTTTCTCCCGAAAGGTTCTGATCGCCAAGAAGGGAACCCAGTGGTTCGAGCGTGAATTCGTTCCTCGCATCTCCCCTCTTACGCTCGTCTTTCTTCTCTTTACGATCGTAGTGATGTTTTCCCTCAAGGGAGATCGCATCATCGAATTGCCGATGGATGTGGTTCGTATCGCGATCCCGCTGCTCGTCTACTTCATCCTGATGTTCATTCTCTCGTTCATGATGAGCAGAAAGGCCGGCGCAGATTATGAGCGGGCCGCAACGCTTTCCTTCACGGCCGCCTCCAATAACTTCGAGCTCGCGATTGCCGTGGCGGTGGCCACTTTCGGAATTCATCACGGAGCAGCTTTTGCTGCCGTTATCGGGCCGCTCGTAGAGGTTCCGGCGCTGATTGGCCTCGTTTCTGTATCCCTCTGGATCAAACGCAGCTTCTTTGAAACCGCCACCACTCGCTAGGAAGGAATTTTTCATGAAGATCTTGTTTATGTGTGTCGCCAATTCCGCTCGCAGCCAATTGGCCGAAGGGCTTGCCAAAGAAATTTTCAAAGATCGCGCTCTAGTAGAGAGCGCGGGCTCCATGCCAAAGAAAGTGAATCCATTCGCCATTCGTGCGCTTTCGGAGATCGGAATCAACATCGAAAAGAACTGGTCCAAGAGTGTCGATGATTTGAAACCGGAGTTCGTATCTGGCCTGGATTACGTCATAACTCTCTGCGCGGAAGAGGTATGCCCAGTGCTCCCGTCTAAGACAGCGAAGAAGCTTCATTGGCCGTTTCCAGATCCCGCTGGGCATTCAGGTACGGACGAAGAGCAGCTCGCACGATTCCGGGAGGCGAGAGACAACATTCGCGCACGGATTGAAGCCTTCGCGCGCGAGCTTGACCGCTAAGCGAGAAACGGACGAACTGTGGACAAATAATGCGGTGCATTAATTGGTGGAGGCGGGGCAACAACAGACGCAATGGTCGTCCCCGACCTCATACCTCACGATATTATTCGATTTTTCCCAAAAACGAAAGACCGCATCTTCGACGTTTGTGCCCCTCTTTACGAGGCTGGATGCTCTTTACGCGAGATTGAAGAGAAAACTGGCTTCGCAAAATCTTCGATTCGCGCGGCCCTGAATCGGCGAGGGCTGACGCTAAGAAATGCATCGAAGGCCAAGGCCCGCAAAGTCAAACCGCCAATGAAAATGCGCTCGCCGATCATCCCCTACGGCTTCGCCTGGCTCGAAGGCAAGCTCGTCAAGGAACCCCGAGAGTACAAAATTGTCCTCAAAGTTATGGGCCTGTGGAAGTCAGGCAAGGGCTTTACTGCCATCGCTCGTGCTCTAAACGACCAAGGGATACCGACCCGAAATGGCAAAAAGTGGTTCCAGAGCACCGTTGGAGCAATCATCAAACGCCATCAGGAAGAAAATCAATGAACCAAAGGAGGTCCACATGGGACTCAACAAACTCGTAGAAGCCGCACTCATCATCGTCCTCATTGCCGCAGCAGCCGGGCAACTCCCACGCCTCGTCCAAACGGTCAGAGTCGCACAACTCCAGCTCATCAAGGACTCGCAGTCGTCCAAGTGGGGCCGCGCAATGCTTCTCCCAATTCAAAGATAGGGCTACCCATCTTGTCTTTCGGCTGCATCTTCGGCATTTACGAGTGGTTCAAACCACTCGTAAAGTTCGTCAAAACCAACCGCATTTGGAAGTGAATGATCTTCGATGAACTTCACCTCCATGAATTGATTCCAGATCGCCTCGCACGATCGGCGTGGGTGTCTGGCGATCCATGAAGAGTAGAAGCTCGTCCCTATGTCGTAGTGATGAGAAAACGTAAAGCCTTCCCACAGAGGCTCTAGTTCAGTACGCGGACGGATATCAATTATTTCAGTCTGATTGTATTCTTGAGTTCGATTTCCATTCCAAACCTCTCTCATAAGCGAGACTGCTTCTAAATCTGATCGAGGCGCACCATATCCAAAAATTGTTAAGCTAAACGCCTCTCGGAGAAAATGCTTAAGAGCATCCCACTCCCCCTTTATGAAGGCATCATCCACATAATTCTTCTTTTCAATAGGAAATAGCAGCTTGCTCGGAATGAGCTCACCTCCGCAATGGCGACACTGCTTTCCGGGCGTCCCTCTAAAAAACGTATGGTTAACGCAAAAACCGATTTCGACATTTCCATGAAGGAAGAACATCTTCGGTAATTTCGCAAACCGGCAGTTTCGCGCATACGCCTTGTGCAGCAACGGGTCCCAATTGAACGTGGCTACAACATCTTTAGGCCGAAGCGACAACAGCAAGTGATCATAAATTGTTGGCCGGTCAGGGAGATTGAGTGCGGAAAAGTAGGTTCGCACCGCCGTATCAATTTCATTCAAAACAGGGTTCGAAGAGTTTTCTTCGTGGATTCTGCTGTAGAGCACTTCAAAATTTTCGCCATTGTGGGATACGGAATGCCGCTGAAGAATTTCCTCTAAGCGCAAAACCGAAACGAGATTGTTCATCAAAGGCAGCCGCCTGCCATCCCGGTCTCCGTCAGGTAGACAAGCAAGACTAGCTCCTGCCCCCAAAATGACTACATGCGGACGCGACACACTGATCTGTTCAATCTCTTCATTAGTGGTCGCTTCATTCACGGGTTAGCAATCTCCTATTGTCGTAGATTCTACGAATGGAAACATCAATCGTCCGAGCCTCTTGCGGCAGCCTTCGAATTTTCGATAACTTTCTCTGCCGCCTGCTTGAGACCGGGAAGATCAGCAAAATACACCCAGCCGGGATTTCCATTCTTCACCTGTTGGATTGCGGCATCAAAAGCTCCGCTTTTCATGCCCAAGTATCCAAGAGCATCTGGCAAGAGTAGCAAATCCCGAAACGTCACGCCGTCGTCGTCCGCCATGATAAACCGAAACAAAGTGTCGCAAGGGGCCGTGCTTTCCGTTCCATCAAACAGTCGATTCAGCTTTCCTGGCCCCCAAACTTCAAATGAGTTCGGCTCAATTCCGCGCTGCGATGGGTCCGAACCAAGACGCGCAGACCGGTCTATGATCGCATCAACCTCGATGGCCCCAAGCTTCCAGTCATTTGCGACCTTTTTCAGAAATGCCTGTAGGAAAGGAAGCTCTGTGCCGGTCACGCTTCCCGATTTGCCGTCGCCAGGTTCTGCGATCAGAGTTAGACTACCCGTCGATTTTTGCTTGTGGGCCTTTACTTCATTTGAGCTAGTCACAAAAAGACCGACACCCTGAGACTGCGTTAGGGCGTGAAACACGTAGTGTTGCATTGGGTAGTGCGCTGCCTTTTTCCGAGACCCAAATAGGAGAGCGCCCTTGAATTTCAAATGTTGAGCCTGGGCATTCATCTTCGATCTTGCCGACTTTACCCAGGCCAAGAGTTCCAAAGCGGTCTTGCCGTCAATGCGAATGCAGCAATACGTTACGAACTCCGCCCCGGCATCATGCTCGCGCACTTCATCTACTATGAGAACGGGACGATCTGGCTCCCGCTTCCACAGCTCTGCCAGTTCCGTCGGATCTCTGCCCATAGTTGATCCCCGCAGACTCTTTCCGAAGCGCTCACAGGCCGAAACAAGCTCAACTACCGTATCTTCATTCGAATGTTCCTTGATCCAATTTCGACGCTCGGAAATGACTTTTGCGAGTTGCAGAATCTGGGACTGAACGTCCGGGAGCGTAAGTTCATGAAACTGGTCCGATGCACCAAGAAGCTCCGAAATCACCTGCTCCAATTGAAGTGCAAATCGAATCAAATACAGAGGCTCCTCTTGAGCGGATAGTTCACTCATCAAATTCCGAACAGTCGTCCTTTTCCTCGAAAACAATTTTACGAGGAAGCTCCTGTCGCTGGGATTTTTGATGGTCTTCAGTTCAGACTCGATATTTAGAAACCAACGACACCTAATTTCTTTAAGCTTGTGCTTCAATGCCAGTAAATGCGCTCTACCCTCATTCGATTCAGCGGAATGTAACTGCTCTTTCAAACTTTCGAAAATTGCTTCCAATTGCGCCACAAGCTCATTCGAGTCTCGCTCAATGAGGAGATCGACTTTGCCATCAATAGCCTTGATGTTCTTTGCATTGTCGTAGCTTGCGATAATGTGCGCAGCCCCAACGACAAGAGTACCGATTTGCGCCAACCTGGCAGCCACCGTCGGATCGACCTGCCTTGCCTGAGAGATAAATTTCCTGCCATTCTTATCTACGGCTACAAGGAGTCGCTCTCCGTTCCTCGTCACGACTTGAACCGCTGACTCACTCCTGAGCATACTTGCGGTAGCCTCAGGAAATTTTGCCAGAATCAGTTCTCTTGCCTGCGCTGATTGTACGACTTCCAGCCCAACAACCAACCCATCTGCCGTGGACTGTGACAAGTAGCCGTTTATCTCCTTCTTAAATCCCGATGCAACTAGCTCTCCGCTGCGCGAATAGTGAATGGCATCCCGAAAGCTAATCCCTTTCATTATTCGGCCATAGGTTTCCGCCAGCGACATGGGCTCCACGGTCGACAGGTCTTTGTTCTCCGAACCCTTTCGCTTAAGCAAGAAAAAGATGGCCGCTCCCAAGAAGACGACAACGAGCAAAGCAAATTGAAGCAAACCTTCCGCCGTCACAAAACCTTCTTAACTTTCTCGATAATGCTGTCGATTTCCCTCGTGCTTAATCCTTTGTCTGGCGAGTCCTCTGTGAACACCAGCGTGCCATTCGGACCCCCACCTTCTTCGACCGGCCAAACCCCATTTTTGTGATAGGCTTCTTTTTTCTTTTCCCATCGTGCTCTGTAGATCGGATCGTCCATCATTCCCGCATGTTCCCAGTAGATGGAACCGCCTTTAGATGGCCGATCTATCGTGAAATCAGGAACAACAAGCTTCTCGCCAAGCTTAAGCGGTCGTTCATACTGAGCCTCGATCCCGTTGGTCTTCAATCTTTCATAGATAAAGAGTTCGGACTTTGACCTCATCGCGGTTCCGTCCTCGGCTATATGAATCAGATTCTGGTCAAGAAATGATCCCTCGAAAGTTCGAGGGACTGGGTTGAGAAATAGATTCGTCAGCCGTCGAGCATTGTCTGATCGCGCGGGACTAGAAAATCGGATAATTTCTTGGAACGGCCCCTGGTGCAGAATGATTAACTTACTCTGCTGTCGAGTAAGTGCTGTGTACAGCATCTCACGCGAAAGCAATCGGCAAGGATTTGGAAGCACCAAGAACACCGTTTTGAATTCACTCCCCTGGCATTTATGAACCGTGAGCGCATAGGCCAGTTCAAGCATTGGCTCGGTTTCGTCACCAAAATCCTTAGCGGTATAGGAATAGGAATGGTCAGGCTGGGAAGAGAAGTTCACAAATAGCTGCCAAGGCTGCTTGCCGCCACGCTCTTTTGAAAAACGCCCGACGACAATGCCAACCTCGCCATTGGCGACATATTGAAGTGCTCCATCGAGAGGGTAAACATCCGGGTACTTTTGCTTTTCGTAAAGCTTTCCCCGTTTGTGGTTGCGCATGTTGATAACCTTGTCTCCATAGACAATCATCTCTGGCCCCATGGGTTTCGGAGTGCGCCTGAGTTTATAGGACATCTCGATTGTCTTGCTGCGGAATTGACCGTGGATATTTCGATTGATTTCAAAGGTTCCCGCCAGCATTCCGCGCAGTGGAGAGAGAATTTGCCACTCCTCAGCGCTTTTTCCAGAACCGATATTGAAGAATCTCCCGGTCGCTTCCGAGCCTAGCAGCCGATTGAACGAAGAAATCTCTTCGCTCACATCAATTTTCAACTCTTCCCGGAGCAGTCGATTCAGAAGTCGTGGCAATTCTTGTTCGTACTTCCATTCAACCAGTCGAAGTCGCTCGGTATTTTTTCCTTCCGCAGCAACGGAAAAAATCTCATCAGAATCAATGTCCGGCGGGGTCGAACGAAACCACTGAGCTAGCTTGAGATCGTCTGGTGTTTCGCCATGAATTTCTTTTTGTCTTCGCGTGATCGTAAGCTCACAAAGCCCTCTAGCCACATGGGGAAAGGCATTTGAGGGGTTATTCCCGCGCAAGCGATGGATAATGTCCACGAATGGACGGCCTGGACCTATCGGAGGTAGTTGATCGTGGTCACCAACCAGAATCAGCCGCTGACATCCCTTCATCCCCTGAAGCAAGGCCCCAAACATTTCCTCGGTCAGCATTGAGCACTCATCGACAATGACCGTTCGAGGAGCGGGAACGGGTGGTTCACTTGAAAGGCCGTACCTCTGAGTGCTGCCATCGAATCGACCACAGGTACCTAAGAACTGAGCGAGGGTCTTCGTTTCGAGTTTGCTCTTCGACTGGAGCTTCACGCGGGCTTTGCCAGTCGGGGCCAACAAAAGAATATCGCCCTTCTTTACTTCAGGATGGTCGCACAGGACCTTGAGCATTGTCGTCTTCCCTGTACCCGCTGGTCCAGTAAGAATACTCAACGGACTCTCCGCAAGCTCCTTCAGGGCGGCTGCTTTCTCTTGACGGGC
>CAZTCD010000115.1:0-10535 GCA_964612065.1 uncultured Bdellovibrionales bacterium
GTGGCGCAAACCTTCTTCCCGGCAGAGTGCTCAATTTCCAGCTCGGCCCGCTCGTGGCTGCAGAACTGGAGTATGAAGCAGACACGAAAAGGATCCTGAGCCGCGGATCACTCCCAGAAGCTTATTTAGAGAATGATCAGCGTGGGGCAGAGCGCATGCTCGCCTCTTACGCCGCCAATTATCTCAAGGAGGAGATAAAGGCTGAGGCATTAACCAGAAATCTCGACACCTTCGCCCGCTTTCTTCAGGAAGCGGTGCTGAACGTGGGGCAATTCGTGGATTTCACCAAGCTGGCGAAGAAAGCCAAAATGTCCCGCCACGCCGTTCCTCGCTACTTCGAGATTCTGGAAGACACGCTCGTTGGCTACAGAGTGTTTCCCTACGAGCCCCTGGCAGGATGCATGGATCTGGTTCGCCACCCGAAGTTCTATCTCTTTGATTGCGGCGTCTATAACGGAATCTTGAGGAACTTTTCCGCGAGTGCGGATCGAATCGGAGTGCTCGCCGAGCAGCTAGTTTTTTCCCAGCTGCTGCATTCGGGATGGGCTCGGGAGTCGGAAGTAAAAGTCTCCACCTTCCGCACCCGAAATGGAGTGGAGGTTGACTTCATTGCAGAAACCGCCGGTAAGGTGTTTGCGATAGAGGTAAAATCAGGAGATCGCGTGAGCACAGACGACAGCGCCGGATTGGAGCTTTTCGCAGCAACCCTGAAAAAGGCCAGCACTTGCTTTATCTTTCATATGGGCACAGCAGAAAGACGCATGGGAAAAGTATGGGCATTGCCCTGGCAAAAGGGCCTGAAGGAAATAGGGCTTTAGCCTTCGCCAAGCCGCCTCCCAAAACGCTCGAGGCTATTTTCGAACCTTGCTCCATCGTTCATCGAGCATGATCTGCACCTTCAGCTCCTTCTCGCGCAACTCCTTCACCTTGGCCGCGCGCGCCTCGGGAAGCAGATCGCCTTTCAATTCTTCTCGGAGCTGAGCCGTTTCCCTCATCAGCTCCACCTCCGGCGGGAGAATGCCGGCGTCTTTAAAGAGCACCTTCATCGTGATCCAATCTTCGCGGCTCACGAAAGGCGGAGGCTCCTCAATTTCCAGCGGCTTGCCCATCCCCGGCAAGTTGTCCAAAACGCCGCGCGCGATCGCATCGGCAATTTGATCGTTGGCGAGCTTGAAGGCAGGGTCAAAGGTATCGTCGTCCCAGTTAAACACAGGCACCTCACATGGAGCATGGGCTTCGCATACCTTCGTGGAACACGAAAGACCCGCAAGGACAGATGGCGTAGGTCCGAACCACCGCCCGCACAATAGCATCTATTTACGATTCTGTGTGGGATTTTTCGAGTTGCCGCACCTATTCAGCCATCAGATCAGCACTAGCTGGCCCCCTTGCCTGTTGACGGCTTAGTGCATTCTCTTTCGAAATGAACGGGCTGTAGCGGCTGTAATGGAGTTTTTCGGGTGAAGCTGGAAAAGACCAGCTCTCCCAGGCTCTTAGCTTGGGTTCATCAACAGGCAAGGGGGCCAGTTAGCTTAGTTCACGCAGGCATTCTTCGCTTTGGCGATCGCATAATTACCCGCCATATTATTCATCAGGTTCGGAAGGATCCTCTCCATGCAACGGAAACCTTCCGCATTGAGGCCGTTAGCCGCCTCAACCGCCGATTTCATCGCATAAGACGAAGCCATTCCGGGCTCGAGCAACTTGAAAAAATACGCCACGTATTCAATGTCGCTATTATTTTTTCTGATCGTTTCGCAGGAAGCCTTGGCCAGATCAATGGCGTAGCTATCCGCGGTGTCTTTTCTCAGGAAATCGTAGATCGTGGAAATGCACTCCGCATGACGGTAGCCGGGTTTGCCTTTCAGCACGTTCACCGCTGCCATGAGGTGATCCTGCACGAGGCTCCACTGCGAAGCGGAAAGCTGAGCTTCCTCTGTAACCCTATATTGCGCTTCCAGACGATCCAGCACAGGAGCGATCTCCTGCTTGCCAGCCGCAAAGGCGCTTCCACCCGCGAACACGAAGCTCGCGGCCATCATCAAAATTTTCGTTTTCATAAATTTACTCCACTGGTTGATTCAATGGACCGCCCCAGTGCACGAGGAATGCCAAGGGATCGGCAGGGCTCTCTCGAAAAAAAGGCCAATAGAGCGATCCGGGCTCGCCGTAAAAGTCGGAATCGGGCGTGGGAAAGTGCGGCATCCGACTCTTGAGGCCTCGAAACCGGCAACACCGCTCGCAACAGACGGATTCTCCTCGTCTAATCCGCCTTTCCAGGTCCAAAATAAAAGGCCTATGAAAAAACTCCTTCCGCTCCTCGCCTTTCTCCTGCTTTCTGCGGCTCTTGGCGCCTGGTGGATTTCCACCCGCGTGAAAGTAACGGTGGAGCATCCCGAAAGCCCCCAGGCGGAGCTCGCCACCCCCGAGCTACCCAAAGAGGATCCGCCCATCGTGCTCGCCGTTCGAAACAGCATTCCTTCCGCCGAAACCGAAGCGGGCCTCACCGAGATGCTGAAGGCCGGCGCCGATCCCAATGCCGTGGATATCCAGGGCCGCCCCGTGCTCTATTGGGCCATCGCCAACGGCCACATCAAAATCGCGGAAACCCTGATTGCTGCCGGCGCAGATGTGAACAAGGTGGACTCAGGAATGCACTGGACTCCGCTGATGCACGCTGTTTATCAGGCGGCCCGGGATCCTTCCCGCAACAAAATGGTGGTGCTGCTGATCGAAAAAGGCGCGGACGTGAACCTGAACCCCCAGGGCTATACAGCCCTTCACGTGGCGGTGAACAACGGAACCGAGAAGAACGCCTCCCAGGTGCTGGATCTCCTTCTTCGCAACGGAGCCAACCCCAATCTCGAAGCTTCCGCCGAAAGCGAAAAGGCCCCGCCCGCCTCCCCGCTGCACGACGCTGCCCGGGAAGGAAAGATCCGTCTCTCCAAGATCCTCGTAAAGGGAGGGGCCCGCCTGGACCTGAAAGGCCCCGGGGGAAAAACTCCGGCGGAGGTGGCACAGGAGCATGGGCACAAGGAGCTGGCGGAAGCGCTCCGCGTGGCGGCTGTGGTGGAGAAACCGAAGAAAAAAGCAAACCGCCGTTAAGGAAAGCAACCTGGCCAGTTCAGGCGAAATTGCGGTCGCCATGCACCAACTGCTGAGGTTGCCGATTCCGGAGCCCGATAGCCGAAGGCCGCACCGGCAACTCCACCACAAATACCGAACCGTGACCAGGGGAGCTCTTCACCCGGATCGCGCCGTGATGGGATTCCACGATTTTTCTGGAAATATAAAGCCCCAGCCCCAAGCCCCCGAAATGCCGGCTCGAAACCGCACGCTCGAATCGCTGAAAGATACGGTGGCGGTCAAGATCCGAAATTCCCAGCCCGTGATCCCTCACCCTGAGACGAACCCGCCCATCGCGCCTCCTCAAGCGAAGAGAGATCCGCCCCCCGCCGTATTTGATCGCATTGCTGATCAGATTGGCCACCACCTGTTCGAGCTGAGAAGCATCGGCCATCACGAAAAGCGAGGGCGGCAGATCGAGCGAAAGCTGCGCGTGTGAGGCGCGAATATCCTCGGCAAACTTCGAGCTCACATCCCTCACCAGAGCAGCAAAATCGATCTCCGCCATCCTCGGCTCGAGACGCCCCGCCCGTATCTTTCCCACGTCCAAAAGCTGCTCAATCAACGCCTCCTGCCTTCGGCATTGTTTCTCGAGAACGTTCACTTTCACGCTGGCAGCCGCATTCTGCTGCAGATCCCTCTTGAGCAGCTCCAGGGCAAGCAGGATCGAAGTGAGCGGGGTTTTGAGCTCATGCGAGGCTATCGAAAGGAAATCATCCCGCACGCGCACCGCCTCCGTCACCTCCTGAAAGGCCTCCAGGTTATGCAACGCCATCCCGATATGAGTGCAGAGCAGGCGAAGGAAGGGCAGATCCGAGGGCTGGGGAAAGGTGTCGAGCAAAGTGGGCTCTCGGCCCATGCAGCCCGCGATCAACAGCTTGTGCAGCCCCTCGTTTTTGCGGAAGATCGGCAGTATCATCACCTTGCATTCGCCATGGGAGGATCCGGCCCCCAGGCGGGGCGGCTTTTCGTCGAGGGATCCGATGAAGGAAAAAAGGCGTGCAGGGGTGGCAAGCTTCATCTCGGCGCCTTTGCCGATCCAGGGGCCCTGAGGGATCCCTGAAGGATTCAGCCTGAACGAGGCAATCGCTTCGCTACTTCCCGAATGCACGGAACCAGATAATCCCAGGGAATAATCGAGCTTGTAGAAATTTTTCCTCTCCGGGCGGAACGCCAGGCCGTGCTCCATCGAAAAAAGAGAAAGAACGAGCTTCAAGGCCGCGCCTAGGATCTCCTCCGCGCTATCGGCTCTCACGGCAGAAAGATCGAATTCCGTGAGCGCCTCTATCTTCTGAAGCTCCCGGTCGAGGAACTGCTGCGTGGCAGATAGCCTGCGCTCGGTGCGCACCAATCGCTTCACCTGGTCCTGCAACACGTCCACTTCCCGTCGGAGCCTGGCGATCTCTTCATTGGCGCTCCTGTTTGTGTCTGCTCTTCCGCTCAACGTACTCACCGGTTCTCCTCTTTTCCTCTACTGGCGGGGTAAAGCGCACAAAGCACGGCGGTATAGTTATGGAACAGGGCGGAGCCGTTCCCGAGCCTGGCGATTTCCCCATATGTCTGAAACCCGTACCAAGGCACATCGAGGCCAAACATCTCCTGCAGCGGACGCACGCAAGCCCGTTCCCGCTCGCCGAACATCAGCTTTCCTCGGCAGCAGCAGTCGAACTGAAACACGAGCATGGGCTTCTGCCCCTTCCTCCGTTTCAAGATCTCCTCAGCCGAATCAGCGGCCCTCTTCAAGGTATGTTCGGAATTCCGCAAAGCCATCCGCACCTTGGCCCCCGTGGGAAGATCTCCCGGAAAAAAAAGGGCCCCTTTTTCCCGGTCCACTCCCAGCGGGCAGCGAATCACATGGGAACCGAATGCCTGTTTTTCCTCGGGAAGCTGCTTGGCCAGGCAGATATAGCAATAGTGCGACATCGTGAGCGGCTCATCTTCCCCCACATTCAGAAATTCCTTATAAACCTGCCAGGCGGGCTGCCCATCAATCTCATAAACCCACCCTTTTTCCGCCCGGGTGATGGTTTGCTCCTTACCGATCACATCGCATCCGTGGCTCACGGAAAGCTCCGTTTCGAACTCGCCCTGTATCAGAAGGGCCGAAACCGTATCATTGAAAACCTCGCCCCCGAAGTATTGCCAGGTGCGATCATTCCTCAACAGCTCTCCCGAAGTGCCGCCGGCGATCGTCAGACCGGAAGGAAGGCGGCCCGAAAGCTCGTCCAGAAGCCCGGAAACATTTCCCGTAAGGCCATCCGGAAACACCAGCAGAAGCCCACGTTCGCCGCGCAGATCGCGCTTCACCGCTTCGGCCAGCTTGCTGGCGCAGTCCTGGGGCTCTTCACCCAGCTTCGGCTCGTGGTAGGCGCGGACAAAAAGACCTTCCGAGGCCATCGCCATCACTCCCACGGCGTAGCGCTGCTCCAAAGCACCTTCAGGAATAATCAATCCCGAAGTTGAACAGCCTACAATCTCGCCTTCAGGAGAGGCTTCCCGCACTGCCGAGAGAAGTTCCGCCTGGTCATATCCCGCAGTGCCGTATACCAGCAACGCGCGGGGAACTCCGCTCTTCAGCTGCCCGAGTGCCGTTTTTACCGCGGAAAAAGCAGCTACCTTCGGGTCTTTCTCCGTGCTCGATCCGATCGCGAACTCCATCAGAAATGCCTCGCTTCTTTCAGAACCTCTACCTTGAATGCGACTGGCATGCCATGGCCAAACCGGGCTGTTTAAGCCCGGGGCAATTTTACACAAACTATTTATTGTTTATAAAGCGAAGGCGATTCGACACAGCACGAGGCAGAACGCCCCTGCTTTCAGAAATTGTTTTGCCAGGAGGCCTGCAATTTCTCCCTGTTAAATCCCGATCCCAGGAATTTATCGTGCATTTCGCGGATGCTGCGAAAGCCCCCGTTCAGCGAGGCCCTCCACATCTTCACGAACCCCTCTGCAGAGGACTCCCCATCATCGTTGGTATCGATCACATCCCAGAGATAGCTCGATACCCGCCACTCGTTGGTCGTCTGCCGACACACGTCCTTGGGCACGTTCTCCAGGCGGATGGGGGCCCGCCGGGGCACGAGATATTCGAACTTGGCGTCTCTATCGTCGAGATCGAGATGCACCCATCCTGCAAAAAAGGTGGCCCAGCCTTCGGAAAGAGCGATGGTGTTTCCGTAGCATTCGTCGATCTTGTGGGAGCCTCCGCCGAACTCCCCTATCCTGGCCTGATCATATACGGCGTGCCCGAGCTCGTGAGCCACCACATCCCAGTGGTGGCCTTCGGAAATATGCACGGTGCCGTAATTGTAGTAATCAGCGCTCGAAGGATATTGGAAAATAACCTGTGACTTCCAGAATCCGATCACGCCGGCTTTCGCGAGCGCCGCTTGCGCTTGGGCGGCCGTTCTATAAAGCGCCACCACTTTGCCATGCAGGGAATCGTGCTGGAAAACCAGCTCCAAGTGCTTCCGGCATTCCAATCGAAGAGCGATTTTATACACGCCGGATCTCTTCACGGAGAACCACTTGTTCTCCAGGGGCAAAACGCTCGGCAGTTTTCCACAGGAATAGCTGAGAGCCTGGAGACCAGGCACCGGCAGTCGCTCGCCATTTTTCTGAACCCACACCGAAACCCTGGCCGCAGCTTGCTCGATCGCCCTCGCTTCGATCCGATCCGCCTGTATGGTGAGAGGTGGAGTGGCAAGAATTCCGGGAGCCGGCCCGGCGATATCGTGCTCGTGCAGCCTGTTCAAGGCACTCGTACCCGCTGAAGCCACCGCGCCAACCATTAGCAATGCCAGGATCATGGAAAGCCCCCTTTTTTCCGCGTACTTTCAAGTTTAGGGGCGGCCGCGGGATGCGTCCAGGATTTGATGGGCGGGATGAGTCAGGCTTCTCTTTGGCATCCGCTGCCCCGCCATAAATCAAGCACTTAGGCCGCCTTCCCAACGATAGCTTGATTTGGGCGGGGAGCTCAATCGGTGTTATTTAGTGCCGACCCAAAAAACAGAAAGGAAAACCCCGTGAAACTTCTTCCCATTCTCGCTCTTGCTTTGATCTCCACCCCTGCCTTCGCGGCCATTCAGTTCCGCGCTCCTTCCAATGTTCCCCCTGAACTCAAAGAGCTCATCACCAGAACGGTGGAAGCCAAGTGCAACGCTGCTTTCGATCTGAAAGAGGAAAGCACCACCGTGGAAGAGGATCGAATTGATCAGGGCCTCACCGACTACTACTACACCACCAACCTCAGCGGGCAGTACTACTTCGACGGCATGCACCCCGTAGGCGTGAATATCGTGGTGAAAAGCTCGCTCAGCTCGGATTCCGCCGATGGCGATATCATCTCTGTGGAAAGCGATAGCGACGTTTGCCAGTAAGCAACGCTCGCGTCCGGAAAAACCATGCTCCCATTCCTGGGGCATGGTTTTTCTTATTCTGCCTGGCAGCGCCCGAATATGCCGAGAAAAACTGGGTATTTCCGCCCGTTCTTATCCAGCTGATGCACGATCTCGCGGCTAAGGAGAGAAAGGCCCGCCTCCCTCGCCCAAGACTCTGCCCGTTCCCGCGAAAAGCCGAAATGCTTCACTCCCTGGTTTTGGGGATCGTGGTGAAAAGTACCATCTTCCTGATCCAGATCCACGATCGCAACTCGGCCACGGGGACACAGCATACCCGCAAGCCGCCGCAACATCTCGGCCGGGTGCTCAAAGTGATGAAACGCGAGCGAGCTCACGATGAGATCGAACTCACCCTTTCCTTCGAACGGCCGTTCCTCGAGGTTGAGCTCCACAGCCTCGGCTCCTGGAATCTCTTTGGCCTTTTCCCGGAATACCTCGAGCATGCCCGGAGAAGTGTCGATCCCCACGATCGCGGAAGCCTGGTCGCGAAACTGAAACGCCAGCAGGCCGGTTCCGCAGCCCACGTCCAGCACCCGGATCGGAGGATCAAGCGGCACGCGCGCCTTTATGGCGCGGGCGAAAACGGCGGCTCTTTCGATTTTTTCGGGGCTGTCCCAGCTTCGGGCGGCTTCGTTGAAGTGATTCATGAAAACACTCTATGGAAATTTCGGCGCATAGAAAAGCAAAAGAGGAAGTTCACCTGCTCAGTGAACCTCCCCTTCCGCAGGGTCCAAAACCTTTCGGATCAGTAGCCGGGCGGTACTGCGATCAGGCCAGAGTAGTAGGAGCCGCGGGGCGCGCCGCCATCCTGCAACGGATTGAAAGCGGAGCTTTCGATCGTGTTAGGATCCGTGATCTGGCGGGTGCTGTGGCCCTCGATCACGTTGCCGTACATGCCGGGGAATACGTGATAGCCGGTGTGAGCCGTTCCCACGAAGAAGGGAACGCGCTTGAACTCGCTGGGCACGTTACGGCCGAAGTCCACGAGGGTACGAGCATCGTCTACGGGGTTGTAGAGGTATTTGCTGCTGTTCCGAACGGTGCTCAAGCGGTAGCTGTGGTAGCCCCAGAAGCGGTTCTTGTTGGTGGGATCTTTGCGGCGCTCGATAGCATCCCATTCAGAGCTGTAGCGGGTCCAGGGGTTCCAGTAGAGCACGCGCCAGCCGAGCTTGCGGAGAGCGTCCTGGATGGCCGTTCCATCCTGGCTGTTTCTGCGGCCGAAGGCAGCCACTTTTTCCCAGAGGTCTTCCTGGCCAGCGGCTTTGAACCCGTTGCCCAGGCACTTGAGCAGAAGGCCCACGCAGGAGGTAGGCTTCTGCTGGCCGCGGATGTATTTAGCCAAACGGGGAATCTCGCTCCGGCTGTAACCCAGGCGGCGGAGGGTGCTCTGAAGGTAGTAAAGACGATCATCCCAGGAGAGCTTTCCGAAGGAAGAGCGATCGCCGTAGTACTTGCTCACGCGATACTTGCGGAAGAAGGCCTGGTGATCGTTGATCTCGTTCTGCAAGCAGGAATCAGCGACATCCAATACCCTATCGATACCGGCAGCATGACGGGCACGCTCACTGTCACTGAAAGAAACAGAGCCTTCCCAGGCTTGTGCGGATCCCGCACGGAAAAACACAAACAAACTCAATACGAGCGCAAACGCGAGACGCATTTCTTACCCTTTCCCCATGGAATGAATTGTAAATTTTAGGTCCAAAGACAGGTTGCCGCTCACATCACCGAGCGACCTCTCCCTAATAACGCATTGCCGCAAAAATGCAAACCCCAGTACCCAAATAATTTTGACGAAAGTGAAACGATTCTGCCACAGGCAAATGCGATCGACGGAATTCTAACAAGCGCATCCGAGTGAAAAAGGATTCGAGGTTCCAAAATGGAACGCGCAATCGATGCGGAATGCCCCGACGGTGGGAAGAAAACGATGAGGACAAACCCACGAATCAAGCAAAACTCCGCAGGCCCCTACCTGAAATCAGGAACTTAACCCACCATCCACGCTACCAAAAGCAGCCGTATGTTAATGGCGGAAATGCCTGCGACCGGTGAACGCCATGGCCATCCCGAGCTTATCGGCCGCGGCGATCACTTCCTCATCGCGGATCGAGCCTCCGGGCTGCACCACGAACTTGATTCCCACCTCACCGGCAGCTTCGATGCCATCGGCGAAAGGAAAAAAGGCATCAGAGATCAGGAGAAGATCATCGACACCACCCTTTTCCCGGGCCCTCGGGCCGGCCAGGGCTCGCATCGAATCCAAACGATTCGGCTGCCCCATCCCGGCTCCCACGAGCTGGAAGTTGCCGTTTTTGTGCTCGCGAACGAGCGCAATCGCGTTCGAGCGGAGGTGTTTGGCGGCCATAATCCCGAAAGCCGCCAGTTTTTCCCTCTCTTTAGGGAAAGGTAGCTTGGTCACTGACTTGAATTCGGCATCCAAGCCCTCGTCCTCCTCCTGCACCAGCACCCCGCCGAGCACCGAACGGATCATACGCTCCCGGAGATCGGGCTTGCGAGGAGCGCAGAGAAGCACGCGCAGGTTCTTCTTCTTGGCAAACACAGCCAGAGCATCCGCCTCCACGGAAGGAGCCACTACCAGTTCCACGAACTTATCTCCGAGCCATTCGGCACAATCGCGGGTAACGGGGGTGGTGAAGCACAGAATCCCGCCAAAGGCCGAAACGGGATCCCCGGCCCAGGCAAGCACGAGGGCTTCCAGGGCGGTTTTTCCGGTGGCCAGGCCGCAAGGATTCAGGTGCTTTACGATGCTCACCGCGGGCCGGGAGGATCCCGAGGCAATCCAGGCATCGGAGGCCGAGCGAAGGGCCGCATCGGCATCGAGAAGGTTGTTGTAGGAGAGAGCCTTCCCTTGGAGGATCTCGGCGGAAGCGATCGAGCTTTCCCCCCCGAATTCGGGATCCTTGTAGAAAACAGCATTCTGGTGGGGATTTTCGCCGTAGCGGAGCTTTTTGCCATCAGAAAGGGCCAGATGGTGGCTTTCTTCCC
>CAZTCD010000116.1:0-10092 GCA_964612065.1 uncultured Bdellovibrionales bacterium
CATCCCATGGTCCTAGTTTTTCTGCACTCATCTCTTGCTCCTTCCGTGAAGCGTTGAACGTTGAACAGTTGATACTCAGTTTAATCTTTACACTCCCTCCTGTGAAAGCACCCTGGCTACTCAAGTGGCGCTGGCTCGCTCTATCCCCGGGAGTTCACTGGTTAGCGGATCTCGCTACCGGTTCACTGATCAGTGGATTTCGCCACCAGCTCCACCCGGGTATCTGCCATCGTGTCTCCCAGGCGAGCGTGTTGATCTAATCTTGTCATGAGGTAAATCTCGAACGCAAGTAGCGGAATTCCAAATAAAAACCAAAGTCCCCATCCCACGATCGGAACCATGAAAAAAAGCACGGGAATGGCCACCGTGCAGTTGCGCACGATGGAGTCGAGAAAGGAGGCGGGCTTACCTGTAGTCGTGTTAAACACACGCAGGCCAACCACGTATTTGCCCACGCTCCGCCCCCCGTTGAAGCCGTCGCAAATCAATACGTAGAGGAAGGCAGCCAGGGGACCCGCAGGATATAGTGGGAGGCTCGCCATGGCGAACATCAACACTAGATCTATTGCTTTACCGACCAACCTATTCAGTACGATGGGTTTTGTCAGGTGTGCGAACATATCCGGAATCAGGCCCCGCTGTCGGATAAGAAAAATTCATCCATGAGATCCACGAGGAGGTGAATCACCTGGATATGGGTCTCCTGGATGCGCGGAGAGTTCTGCCCGAGAGCCACGTTCAGGTGAAGATCCGCCATCTTTCCGAGCGGTCCCCCATCCTTGCCCGTGAGCGCGATCACCTTCATCTTCTGTTTCCGGGCGCTTTCCACCGCCTTCAGCACGTTCGGGCTCTTCCCACTGGTGGAAATCGCGAAGAGAATGTCTCCCTCTCGCCCGAGGCCTTCCACACCGCGGGAGAAAACATGCTCGTAGCCGTAATCATTGCCGATCGCGGTGAGGGCCGACACATCTCCGGGCAGCGCGATCGCCGCCAAAGGGCGCCGCTCCCGCATCATCCGCCCCACCATCTCACCGGAAAAATGGAGGGAATCGGAAGCGGAGCCGCCATTGCCGCAAATGAGCAGCTTGTTTCCCTTTTGAACCGTTTCCCCCATCAGCCTCGAAACCTCGAGCATCAGGGCGGCGTTGCGCTTAAAGAAATCCTCGCTCACCTTCCGGCTCTCTTCGAGCTGCCGGTTCATGCTGGCCAGGGCAAGGGTTTCAAGATTGCTTTGTGGATTCGCGCTCATAGGAATATTCTCGCACGGATGCAGAACTTAACAAGGTGCATTAATGCCTGGCGCATTTACGGAGAAACGCGCTTGGGTTATCGTAAGCTTTAGCGATAAAGCCCTGAAAAAGAAAGCAAAAGGAACTGAAACCATGAGCGAATTCATCTTTGAAGCCACCGACGAAACCTTCGATGCCGAGGTGTTAAAGCACCAAGGTGCCGTGCTCGTGGATTTCTGGGCCGAGTGGTGTGGCCCCTGCAAAGCCCTCGCTCCCGTGCTCGATGATCTAGCTTCCGAATTCAAAGAGAGAATCAAAGTGGTGAAGGTGAATGTGGATGAAAGCCCGAACTCTCCGCAAACCTACAAAGTGCGCGGCATTCCCACTCTTGTATTCTTCAAAAACGGCCAACAGGTAGACCAGCTTGTGGGCAATCAGCCTCGCGACGCCATCCGCGGCGTGATCGAAAAGGTGGTTAAGTAAGCCTCCTTTCCACCACAAAGCCTTTAAGAGAGCTCCCTTTCGGGGGCTCTTTTTTTGCCAAACAATACCTGATTATAGGTTTGGAATTTCTCCGACGGCACACGCCAACAGGGCACGATTGTTCACGCGCTCCGCTTGGGAAAGTTACCGAAATATTACATAATAAATTCAAGGAAGAACGTTTCTCAGCGTAGAGGCGGCGAGGATCGCTGCCCCCGCGCATGAGTACATTGAGAAAACCTAAGGAGAGGGTTTATGGACTATCTGTCGATTTTAGTTGAGCAGTTCCAGCTGGGCGGAAAGATGATGTACCCCATCGCATTCAGCTTGGCTGTGGCAATGGCGATCATTCTTGAGCGCGTTATGCGCATCATGTTCCAGTACAATATCGATGGCACGAGCTTCATGTTTGAAGTGCAGAAGTACGTGCTTGCGAACGACATCGATGGAGCCATCCGCCTCTGCAATGGCGGCGGCAAAGCAGCCCTCCCTCGCGTGGTGAAGGCTGGCCTCCAGCGAGCGTCCCGCGACGAGCACCAGATCCAGAACGCGATCGACGCCGCCTCTCTCGAAGTGATTCCGAAAATTGAGAAGCGCCTCCACTATCTCGCGCTCATCGCCAACCTCGCTACGCTTCTCGGCCTCCTCGGCACGATCGGCGGCCTGATCTATTCCTTCGGCCAGCTTTCCAAGGTGCCTGCATCGGAACGGCAGAAAGTGCTCTCCGATGGTATCTCGGAAGCCCTGAACTGTACGGCATTCGGCCTTCTCGTGGCGATCATCGCGATGATCGCGCACTCGTGGCTGAGCGCAAAGGCCGCCACCCTGATCGAAGAGGTGGATGAGTATTCCGTGAAGCTGATCGATCTGCTCTCGGCCCGCAAGTACAAGCACAGCACCGAAGAAAGCGTATAAGCAACCCAGGTCAGCGAGGAGATTCAAATGCTCAAGAAGCCATCCCAGCGCAGAAGCGGCCGGAGGATCATGGACATCGAGCTTCCGCTCATTCCGATCATGGACGCGTTCGTTACCCTCATCGCGTTCCTGCTCCTGGCCACATCGATGCTGGCGGTGACCCTCATCGATACTCCCGTGCCGGTGGTATCGAATCTCCCCGATGAGAAGGAAATCAAGAAGCCGCTCGCGCTTCAGCTCCGGATCGATCAGGACATGCTTACCCTTTCCAGCATGACCCGGCAGATTCCGGAGCAGAAGTTCCCCAAGGTGGAAAAAGGATATGACCTGGAAAAGCTGCACGAAGCGCTTGTTCAGATCCGCCTTCAGTTCCCCAGCGAGCGGAACATCGTTTACCTCCCCGCGGCCGAAGTGAAGTACGACGATCTGGTGCAGTTGATGGATGCCACGAGACTGCTGCTCAAAACCGACCCACCCCTGCCGACCTACGTGGAAAAGATCGGCGATGAAACGGTGGAGCGAGTGGAACAATTCGTGTTTCCGAACGTGGTGTTCGGAAACGTTATCAGCGGGATTTAAAAGATGAGCGGACTAACACTACCAGCCCCGGGATCCAGCGCCAGCGGCCACCGCCGCGGCCGTGCCCGCCGCATCCGCGGCCGCGCCTTTGCCCTCCAGCTCACGAGCATGATGGACATTCTCATCATCATCGTGATCTTCCTTCTCAAGAGCTACGGCCTCTCCATCATGCAGGTGCCCCAGGAAGACAAACTCCAGCTCCCCGTTTCCAAGAGCACGGAAGTGTTCGGCGAGGGCATCGTGCTCATGATCGCACAGGACCAGATTCTCGTGGATTCCGAGCCCGTGCTGCAATTCGCCGGCGACTACCAGGAAAAGAGATTTGAGCTTCCAGAGGGAGCCATGGACTCCCAGGGAGAAGGCCGGATCATGGCCGTATACGACATCCTGAAGCGCAAGAAGGAAGAGTTCGACACCATCGCGTCTCGCTCCCCGGATCCTGAAACAGCCGCCAAGAAGTGGACCGGTGAGCTCCTCGTGCAAGCCGACAAGGAAGTGCCCTACGAGCTGATCCGCCGGGTGATGTTCACCGCCGGCATGGCAGGCTATAAACAATTCCGCCTCACCGTGGAGAAGCAGGCCGAGGAATAACGGAAAATCACTATGAAAAAAGAGGGCGGAGCCGAGAGGCCCGCTCTTTTTTTTGCCTTTTGCCTAACACCAGCCAGCCCCCTTAGAATGGTTCTAATCAATACCAACACCAACCGCGCATCGAGGGAATGATGGCGAAATCGAGTTTATTCCGTTCACTGAAAAGAGCTATTCGCATCCAGCAGCAAGCGAGCAAAGCCGGAATCTCGCCAGATACGCTAATGGATAGAATTCAGGAAGCGAAGTTCACACGCCGCCAGTTCCTGGGCACCACGATCGCAGCCGCCGGAATCATGAGCATGCCACCCCTGCTGGGGAATGCCTGGGCCAGAAGAGGCGCTCCTCAGGAGCCCGTGATCATTCTCGGCGCGGGCTACGCCGGCCTCACTGCCGCCTACCGGCTGTATAAAGCAGGCATTCCATTCATGATCTATGAAGCCGCTCCCCGGATCGGGGGCCGCGTATTCACGCAGAACAATTTCAATAAAGAAGGAATGTTCTGTGAGCTGGGAGCTGAGCTCGTGGACACCTGGCACGAGCCGCTCATCAATCTCGCAAAAGAGCTCGGTTTGGAAATCGAGGATTTCACCAGCTTTGACGAAGGCTTCGATAAAGCCGTCTACGAATTCCAGGGCCGCTTCTATACCGAGAAAGACATGATTCGCGACGTGAAGCCTCTCGGCGTGGCCCTGAACCGCCACGTTTCAGAGATTTTCGGCAGCGGCGAGCGGCAAGGCATTACCTACAAGACTCCTTTCAACGCACGAAAGTTCGATCTGATGCCCCTCGAGCAGTATCTGGATTCGATAACGGATCTCCCGAAGTGGGTGAGGGAATGCATCAAGCTGGCCTATGCCGGCGAGTTCGGGCTTGAATGCAGCAAGCAAACCGCCTTAAACCTTATCACTTTCATGGGGCTCGATTTCAACGATCGCTTCGATATTTTCGGTGAAAGCGATGAGAGCAAGCGGATCAAAGGGGGGAACAGCCGCCTCTCGGAAGCCCTGGCGAAAGCGATCGGTATCGCGTCAGGAAAAGATTCCACCCATATTCAGTTCCGCAAAGAGCTCGTGGCGTGGAAAGACAAAGGAACCCATCAGCTGCTCACCTTCTCTTCGAAAGGAAAAGCCAGGCAGCTGGAAGTGAAAGCCCAGCAGGTGATCTGCACGATTCCCTTCTCCCGCTTGCGCGAGGTAGACGGCATCTCGGGCCTCGGATTTTCCGAGAGGAAAATGAAAGCGATCCGCAGCCTGCCTTACGGCACGAACTCCAAGCTCATGCTGAGCTTCAAGGGCCGCCCCTGGAGAGAGAAGCGCGGGGAAAAAGAGAAAGTGCCGGCATCCAACGGCAGCCTCTATTCCGACCGCTTCCAGTCCGTATGGGAAACCAGCCGCTTGCAGGCGGGCAAGATGGGCATTCTGACGAACTTCACCGGGGGAGAAATGGGAGCCCGGGCCTCCAAAAGGGACGCGGCCGGTGTGGCCGGCTCTGTGGACCGTTTCTACGCCGGAGCGCGCTCCCAATTTGACGGAAAATCGAGTTTGATGAATTGGTCGAAGAGCCCGTTCCATCACGGCTCCTACTCCTGCCCGGGCCCTGGAAATTTTACCGACTTCTTCGGTGCCATTGGGGAGCCGGAACTGGACGGACGGGTGCTGTTCGCCGGAGAGCACTGCAGCCTGGAAAGCCAGGCCTTTATGAATGGTGCCGTGGAAACGGGAGAAGCCGCGGCTGCGATGGCAATTGCCGGCCGGGGCAGGAAGAAGACAGCTTGAATGAATAATCCTGATTTCCCTGGCAAGTTCTGACTTTCGCTTGTGAGCGGGCTCCGGGGCAAATAGGCTTTTCCTATGAAAACCCTATTTGTCCTGATGCTCGCCCTGGCTCCCCTCCCCCTTCTGGCCCATGAAACAAGGCTGAGCGAGCGCCGCCTGCCTGATATCCCGCCGGATGCCGATTCTTCGTTTTACATGAGCGTACTGGGCCCGCGCCTGATGGCCTCTGGCGCCGACGCCTTCGACGGGCTCAATAACGTAGTTTCCCTCGGAGAAAGAAACCTGAAATGGCTGGAGCATATCAATTCCTTCCGCCCGGCAGGCCAGAAGCTTTCCCTCACCTCGAAAGAAACGCAAAGAGGAATCCCGATCGACCGCCCGAACGAGTACAATCCTGAAATCGTGCAGAGCCGCTTGGCGGATGTGCGGGCACAGTTTCCGGAGCCTATGGCAAAGGTAATTTTCGAAGGGGCGGCGTTCACCGACCAACCCCCGGTGGGAACCGAAAGCTACCTGAACTGGAGCCGGGAACTCGACCGCGTGTTTCAAACCGCTCTTCGCTGGCGTACCATGAGCGGTTGGCTTCCCTATCTCGAAAATCGCCGCCACAACGATCTGCGTGGATGGTATTTTCTCTCCCGCATGGAAAACCGGGCGGAGAAACTCCGCCACTTTGATGAACTCGGAGACGACCAGCGCGCCCTGATCCGAAACTGGCTGGCGAACATCTGCTTCAACCAGGACAGCAGCGATACTCCCGCCGAGTGCCTGGCCGAAGTAGATGCCGAGGTTTCCGCTGGACGGGATCTTGAAGCCTACTACCAGGCAAAAGCTCCCCGATCGGCCGCGATCTTCCGCTCCTATTTCGCTATCCCATCCTATGCCAAGCGCCGCGAAGTTCGCTGGCTCGCAGACAAAACGGGAAAAGAATATGTGCTGGCTCCTTTCCTGGACCCAGGCACCTCGGCGGTGCGTTCCTTTCTGCAGGATAATATCCAGGACGAGTGGCGCTTCGGCGAATGGCACCTGCAGCTGCCCTTTCAGGCAGCAGGCTCCATCCCTAGGGTAGTTTTCCGCCCCGGGGTAACACCTAATGTGAACGGCCTTGGGGGAGATACCATCACCATGAACTCCCAGCAGCCACTCACCGAATACGACGCCCAGTGGACGATCCGCCACGAATACGGCCATGTGCTCGGATTCCCGGATTGTTACGTGGAATTCTATGAGAGCGAGCGAAATGTGATCGTGAACTACCAGTTCGACGTGGAAAATCTGATGTGCTCCCGCCGAGGCAAAATCCAGGCTCTTCACCTCGAAGAAATGAAACGAGTTTACTCCAGGTAATTTTCCCCTTTAATTTCAGAACCTTAAAATAGTGCCTCCTATTGAAGATGATCCCCGGCTGAGCCGATAAGTAAGGGCCAATTCACTTAGAGGGGGACTACCATCCATGCTTCGCACCCTGGGCTTTGCCACACTCGCCATTTGCCTCGTCACCGCTTCGCAGGCGGCCCCCAGAGGATCCAGAAGCACCATCACCTTTGGAAAGAGCGATAAGCTGGAGGTTACCGCCGCGAAGAAGCGCAACTTCAAGCAGGACATCGAGGCGGTGAACAAAGCCCACCAGCGCTGGAAGAAAGCGCACTTGAACAAGGTTCTTTATTCCTGCCAGAAAAACGGCGAAGAAACGGCCAGGCTCGCCCGCAAGGTGGCCGACAAAATGGAAGCCTCGAAAACGGAAACCACCAAAGAAGCCCATGAGCTGATGAAGGTGCTCGCCACTGCGCTCAAAGACGCGAACGACCCCAAATCCGCCCTACTCACGGACCAACAACGCGATGAGCTTCGGGCCAAGCTCGAGCAGGTGGAGAGCACCCGCAAGAAGAGCCTGATTCTCGAACGTCTCGCGCTGCAAGTGAAAACCTACTATCTCAACGACGCTCCCAAAAAGTCGCCTTTCGCGGGCAATTGCCGCTCCACTTATGGAGTAGCTCTGCAAAAAAGCGTGGACGCCTCCACAGGCTACTATGACGAAAGCCGTGCGCTTACCGAGAAAATTGATGGCTTTGCGGAGAGAGCGCGAACCGCCCTCCACTTCGGCGCAAGAGTGGAAATGGTGGCCGGCAACTGACGGCTAGTTTATTTTTTTCGGATCGAATTCTTCTCTCAGCTTTATACGGAGAGCTTCGCCCCAGATCGCTCCAACCTTCTGCACTCCCAGCTCATTCGGATGATAGTCTAGGTTAAAGCGGTCTGCTTCACCGAGCCGGGCATCAGCCTGAGCCACCGTATTGAACCCGGCATAGATCGCGTCGGTAACTTTCTGAAAATCCTGATTCTTCAGGTGAGGCCACCGCAAGAGCTTTGCCGCATACCACTCGGGCTTATACCAGGCATTCATCTTCAGCATATCCCAGAACTGCACTTCCACATTCAACGGTGAACGCCTGGCAATCACGAAAAACTTGGACTTGTATTTTTCAGCAAGCTCCTTCATCGCCTGCAGGTAACCAAGATGAATTTCTCCATATACAGAAAGGTCGCTTTTGCTTCGATATCGGCCGAATCCAAGAGAGATGAGCAGCTTATACATCGCCAATCTGACGCCCTGAAGACGCGCGGACACAATCGGCCCCTTAGCCGGCCCCAGCTTCTCCCAGATCGCGGGAGAATAACTGATTGGCAGAGGCCAAAAGTGCTGCTGTGGCCCCATTCGAGAAGAAATTCCCCGGCCATCAAACTCTACCGAGCTGAAATGATCATTGGCCTGCTGTAGGGCAAACGCCTCCAAGGACGACTGAAATACCACCACATGAGGATTGTATCGATCGAGCAAGCGCTCGAGAATGAGATAGGATTGCACGATATCGTATCCCGGCATGGATCCGTTGATCAGCTCCACTTTCCGGAACTTACCCAGCCGAACCCACTTTTTTCCGATTTCCGCACGCATGGAGGGAACCGTTCCAACCTTAGAAGACATGTTCACAAGATTGGAGGGCCCCAGCACCAGCACACGCAATACGCCAGGGCCTGGTTTCAGGGAATATTCCGGCTCCTCAGGCAGGCCCATTTCATTGGTGGTAAATGGCCATACTTTTCCTGTCGGATCACGCATCACCCCCTTACAGATCGGCAGGAAACTGTATCCGAGATCAGGATGCGACATTATGCATCCCTCGTGCACCGCAGAGGCTTGTGAGCAGAAAACCACCGAGACGAGCAGATAGAAAAATTTCATACAATCCCAATGTTAAGGGAGGCGTTTTACGGTGGCAACCACAAGGGAGTTAGTTAAAACCCCAAAAAGATCAGATTTAATTATTCAGTCTTGCCTGTGAATACACGGCGGGGCCAAGACCGCCAGAAACACTAAAGCACCGGAGGCCTCATCCTGACTTCGCAGCGGGGCTTAAGGTTACTTTGATCAATAGCCGCGCCCAGGTTACCCTGCTCCGCTAGCACCAATGAAAGAACAATGCCTCTCATACTCTCCAGATAAAACATGCGCCTCAGCCAGAGAGACAGCGGAGTTTCATCCGAGTTGATCGGCTCTAAAACCACATCCGGCAAACAGATCATCTTGCCTTTGCGAAAAGGCTCCAGGCGAATAGAATCTTCAAGGTTTTTTGTTGTTCGGCGGAATTTTCTCATTCCCTCGTGCATCCCTTCAAGTTTTGGAGAAGGCAACAGCAGAATCAAAAAGATAAAGGCCACTGCAAACCCGGACACCCACTTATGATGACTTTCCCAAGCCTGAACACAGATACCGAGAAATACGCAGAACAGAAGATCAGCCGGCCAATTGTATCGCAAATTGTACTGGGCCAATAATGCACAGAAGGGAAGATTCAGAGCAGTCATTAGCCAAAGCAGCGCAAGCGCCATTCGAAGATGTCCAAATCGCCTTAAAAAAAACAGGCAACTTACACTTACTGCCAAAAACAAAAAAGCCCCTAGCCATGCCGGCTGTGCTAATGGGCGAAAAAAAGGAAAAAATTCCGCCAAACGCAGTGAGAGCGCCAACATCAAACGACCAATGATCTCGACGGGATCGAATCCCAGTGGCACCTGATGGTAGCTCAAGCTCCCGCTTACCAACGTAGAGGAAAGATCTGCGAAACCATCAGTAGTAAAGCGCCGATGAAGGCTGTTCCCTAGGCCGATCCACCCGCAAATTCCGGCTGGTATTGCGGGAAGAATTTCTCGCCACTTCAACTTCTCACCCAGGGTGTATCGGTAAAGTGCGAAAGCAAACGGGAATACTGCGCCTATCGAATAAGCAGATGACGACAAAAATGTTGCAATCGAAAGCCATGCGACCGGCCTCTGCGCAACTACAGAATACAAAAACACTATCAGCCCCAACTGAAACAAAAGAATATTGATCGCCAAAGCATTCCACAAGTGCATGGACAACCAACCGCCAGAGACCAACAGCAGGCCCACTGAGGTGAGGGCAGGCACCAGCCTGAGTCTCCAGCTCCTGAGCACGGCATAGAAAGAAGCAGCCACCG
>CAZTCD010000117.1:0-9931 GCA_964612065.1 uncultured Bdellovibrionales bacterium
GGGGGCCTGCCGAAGGATGCTCCTCGGCAAACTCGGTGGGATCGAGCTCGTGAAGGTAAACGCTACCTTCGTCAATCGCGTCTTGCATTGAGCGGAAGTCCCAGAGGTCCAGCACGAGGGGTTTTTCTGGCGTGAATTTTGGACCAATTGCAGCTTTCATACACTCAAGAAAGCCGGATTTCTCCCTAGGCCCCAGGTCTGCTTCGTCAACCCTGTACTCGCAGTCTTTGCAGGCGCGCTTTAATTGTGGAGGGAACAGCTTATCCTCGCGGAGAATCTTCGCGAAGCGCTTGGCTAGCTCTGGTACAGTTTCTCCCTCCTGCCCTTGATTCAGGAGGAATTCGACCGCTTCGGCGGCGGGTACTTCTATGAGTATATTGGTGCCGGCATCTTTCTTGGTGAGATCCGGGGCTACAATCACCTTGGTTCGGCCGCTCTCGCTGGCAATTCGGAATTTTTGATGCAATCCATCTACTGATACGTGCTTGGATTTGTCCAAAAGCACCAGGTAGGGAACTATTTTTTCCCCCGGTAGCGCCAGCCTCGCTACATAGGTCTGGAATGCGACGTCGAGAAGATACTCTAGCCAGGACCCAACTAGGCCCGGCCCTCCGCGCTTTAGCCAGAAGGAGTCTCCGGCCTCCCAGCTTTTCGACTTCACTTCTTTGAGTCGGATTTCTCCGTTCCTTTTTTCTAGGATGTCGACACGAACTAGAAAATCCTCATGCTTGAGTGCGGCTTCAAAAAGCGTAAAGGTCTTCTCTTTCAAGTATGGAGCTGTTTTTTCGACAGCTTGGTCTGGGTTTCGATCGGTGATCTCTATCCCGCCAGGGTGCATCACTTGTGCGAGGGCACCGACTTGGAAGCCACCGTCGGCCAAGGCTTTCAGAAATTCGTCTTCGTGTTTCGCGTTTTTGTACTCTGGCCGGCCTTCAAAATAGAGTTTGGTTGGGCAGTCGTAGGCCAATTTGAAGCGTGATTTTGTGAGATATCGTTTTTTCACAGATGGTGCTTCTATTCTGAAGGTTGAAACCCCATTTTTCTATTCGTGGATCCAAAACGCTGCCGTTCAATTCCTCGGCAGATTTCGCAGAGAGGCTGAATTTCGCGAATACCGTGTGCTTGTGCCTGGATCACGGCGTTGCGAATCTCGCCCCCGCTTAGCGAAAATCCGTCAGATAGAAGCTCGATGTCGCTCTCCTCGTGAGGCATACGGGAGATAGTGAAGAACTTTCGCCACAGCTCACGACGTTCCGTTGGACTCGGTATGGGGAACTCAACGTGGAACTGGATGCGGCGCGCGAAAGCGGGATCCATTGCGTCTTTGTGGTTTGAAGCCAGCAGCACCACACCTTCGAATTCGTCGAACTGCCTGAGCAGCTCGTTTACCTGGGTCAGTTCCCAGCTTCTGAAGGCCGCGCTACGGTCGCGGAAAAGGCCTTCAGCCTCGTCTATGAAGAGCAAGAAGCCTTCCTCGGTAGCCTTGTTGAAGAGCCGGCGTATGGCCTTCTCCGACTCTCCCACGTACATCGAAAGAAGGTCGGCAGCGGTTGCCTTATAGATTCGCTTTCCCAATTCATGGGCAATCGCCTCGGCGGCGAGGGTCTTACCTGTTCCCGGTGGGCCATGAAAGATAGCGCTCACGCACTTGGGCAGTAATGGATGCGCGGATCGATTCGATTGAGCCAGCTCAATGATTCGGCGGACAAGCTCTCGCTGGGAAGGCCGCATGACGACATCGGCCAACGAAATCTTTGGTGACTCGATTCCATTCTTGGGAGTTTTCATGGATTTGGCCTTCTGGGAAAAGGCGTGCTCCAGTGCCTCCAGATTAAGCTGACCTTCCGGGGACCGCGCAGATGCAAGCTTCAGAATGGACTGGAAGTATCCGCCGGGGACCTGGTGGGCAGTGACGAGGTTTAGCAAATCCTTCTGTTCAAGCAGCGCCTGCCGGCCCTCCTCGCCTGCCCTGTGCTTGATCTCCTGAGCCAGAATGCGCTGCCGGAGCTCCGGAGACTCGGGCTCGAACTCGTGAACGTAGTTCATTCTACGGACCATGCCGAACTCGAGGTCGAAATTGGTCGTGAACACAGCTACGCCACGAAACTTCTCGAAGAGTACCTTCGCCCAGCCATCGCTGGTTCCGCGGAAGAGATTGGTTCGGAAGATGTTCTCGCACTCCTCGAACAAAAGTAGGGAACGGGTGCGCTCGGCCCGGGAAACGAAGAAGGTGACCATGTTCGACACGCGTTCGGCCCTTACTTCCGAGAAATTGACTCGCAGGATATTCATGCCGAGAGCGGAGGCGATGGCTTCCGCGGTCATCGACTTTCCGGTGCCTGGATCACCGCGAAACAGGAAGGTCAGGCCTTCCGGACTCTCTTGCTTTTCCCTCATCAGGTAATGGCGGACCAAGGCTTCGATATCGAGCTTTGTATTCGAAGGCAGAAGCAGGTCGCGAAAGGTGCGGCAAGGCTGGAGGAACGACACCCATTCGTACTTTTTCTTTACGCCATGTTCCGCTTCGGATCTGGACTCGAGGCCGGTGGTCCGCCAGTCGCCGTTGTCGAGGAGAGCGTCGAAGTCGGGCTCGAAGAGGCCGGAGTCGAGAATTCCCGCGGACTCTCCGAAAAGGGATTGCAGTTCGTGGCTAGAGTGCCGAATCGATAGGACATATTCGAGGCTTTTCGGAGTACAGTCGAATCTTGATGCGGGCAATACCGCCGGCCCGCTAAAAAGATGCTTGGCATCGACCTCTGCTCCCCGACAAAGAATCAGTGCTTCTCGCACCGCGCTCTCGGAATGGCGAATTAGAGGGACGCAATTCCCGTACTTCTTCGAAAGCGCCCGTATTTCCTTGCGTATGGTCGCTCTGAAAGAGCGCAATCGGCGATAAACGAGGACCATATAGCCCTTCACGTGAGCGCGCCGCGCATCTTCGTCGCAGGTGAAGAGCACTTCTTCCATTCCTTCTAGCGCCTTCGCTTTGATGGGCAGCCAGTAGAGAGAGCAAATGGCATTGCGATAGCCGCAGGCCCTTCTTTTCGCGAGCTGATAAAAGGCGCGCCGAGAGATGCTGGCCCGCAGCTCCAGATATTGTAAGAAATGTATGCGGGCCAGAGCTTCTCGGGGGAGCCCGCGAGGCAACGTGAATATGTCTTCCAGGGTACCAGCCACGCGGCGCTCTAGCTTAGGTGTCCACTCCTGCTTGCGCTCTGCATGCTCGAATTGCTGCTTTTGCTTCGACGGGTTTTTCCGGGCTCTTTTGCTGGCGGCGGATTCTCTGGTGGCATATTCGGTAACTTCCAGCAGAAAGGCGGTTCGGTCCTCCCGGTCGGAGTATGATCTGAGACGTCGGCTCATGGGGATTCCTTGAATCCCTATAATGAACCACGTCATTGTCGGAGGAGGTCAATGCTGTTGGATCAAGGCCTTACGCGATCTTAATGGCGTCTCGTTCCGACCAGTTCTTTAGCGATTCCTCAAGGCGTTTCTCTAGCAGAAAGGCAGATAGAGCCTCCTTTTCTGGCAACTGTAGCTTGTCGGGCGAAGTGAGCGTAGTACGGAGCTGCTCGGCGGGACTCTTGAAAGAAGAAGGCAGCTTCCCTAAGTCATTGATGCCGAGCGCCACGTTGTCCAGTCTCGATGCCCGCTCAACCGCCACCATGCATAAGCATATCCACGCTGTGATTAACTGGAAATCGTCCGTGCCCTGAAGTGAGCGGAACTCTACCGTGCCCCCCTCTTCTTCTACGTTCTGTAGGTTCACGGCCAGGTAGCGGCTGTCCGAGATGTGTTTGGCATCACAAGTGTACTCCCGGTAGGCATCAAGCAATGCTTCTCCTTCCGCCTGTCGCCTGAAGAAACCTTTTCCGAGCGCAAAGCTTAGCGGTGCGCAGTAGGAGTTCGGAAGGCTTCTATCGTATGCGCCCCCTTTGAACTCAAAGACGCGGGAAGGGGCCAGTAGCGGAAGGATCGAAGGCTCTATATTGCACCAAAGCTTCAAGAAATTGCCTGTATGGCGCGTATCCTGAGAGCGCCAGCCGAGGTGAACGTGAGTCCCGGTTCTATAGTTGAATTTTAGCTCTGAAGTGGCTCGGTATTCTTGGAGCACCGACAGTGCCCTTGCCAATGTGCAAAATCCGGATTCACCCATGAGCACGGGCGATACTAGCTCGAGCCCGCAGCTTCCATCCCATTCCACGTTCCAAACGGAGTAGTCCTTGTCTCCGTGATGCTCCCCAATAGGCGCGGCGGCCACATTTTTGCTTCCCAGACCTTGTCTGAGCTTGGCGAGAAGTTTGTGTGCGTGCTGTCCGAAGATCTTTTCGTTCTCAGTTTCGGAACTCTCATTATACCTATCCCAGGTGAGCTCAATCTCGACGCCGAAGCTCTGGCCGTCTCGGTAGGAAAATCCGTCAACCGGTTTAAGCTCCAGGGAGTACCTGGCGTCGAGCTGGCTCAGAGATAGATTCGGGGTGTAACGAAAGAGACTGTGCACTGGAGAGATCGACCTACTTGTGGCCCTGCTTGGCACGGATCCGTCATGTTCTGGCGCGCTAGAGCTAGAGCCTGAATAAAATTTCTCCCCGTGCTGGAACATCCGTGCAGCCGCTGGGTTTTGGATTGTGTCGTGCACGTCAATCAAGATAAATTCTGTTTTACCGGTCCTTTTATCGAGCCTGGTACCCCTGCCGCACATTTGCGTGAAGAGAATGTCGCTGGTTACAGGGCGAGCGACGATCACTGTTTCCACGTTAGGCACGTCGAAGCCCATGGTGAGAACTTGGACGTTAACGAGCACTTGAATGCGTCCTGTTCTGAAGTCTTCTATCGTAACGGCATTGATCTTATCGCCGTCGAAGCGCCATTTTGAATGCACGACTCCCGAGGTGAAGCCGAATTTCTGGAACTCTTTCTGCACGGCCATCGCCTCTTTGATCGTGCCGGCATAATAAATGGTTTGGCCTTTGAGACGCTTCACGGACTCGCCGACGATTTTCTTAATGCGGGAACTCCGGTTCGAGATTTCACTCAGCGACTTTCCGGTAAGTGTTTTCCATTCCCTGCCGTTGACCTGCCTGAATTCGGGATCGAAGGTTTCCCCTGTCGAAAGGTTAACCAGTTTGCAGGTAGCGAGATATCTTCCTCGCAAGTCGAGGTAGGTAAGGTTTGCTGCCCAGTCAATTCCCTTTTCCATGGCCCGTTTCGGGGTGGCGGTTAGGTGAAGCACGCGGCATTGGTATTTCTCGACGAACTTATCCATCGAGCGGTGCTTTTTCTTCTTCCAACCCCAGTGCGCTTCGTCTTTGATGACGAGTGCGAATCTCACCAGGCCATTGATCTGTTTGGAGCGCGACCGAGCATGAAAGGTGTCGATCGTGGTGATGACCAACCGGCCCTTCTCGCCTCGGCCAGGCCCGAAGATAGAGCCCGAACCGATTTCACCCAGTTCGGCGAAGAAGGAAACCAAGTGGGCGTCTCCACCGATTCGGCTGATCTTAATGCCTTGATCTCCGTAAACGCGACAAAAGGAAGACGCGTGTTGGCAGGCAATTTCCCAGGTGGGAACTAGGACCAACACGTTTTCTCCCTTCGAAAGGAACTGCTCCAAAGCGAAGTGATGAGCGGTCACTGTTTTTCCCGAGCCGGTCGGTAGCTGAAGACCGAGGACCTGGCAGCCGGATTGGCGCAGGGAGTTGAGTTTCGAGACGGCATTCTCCTGAAAGTCGTGCAGCTTCAGCTTCTGGGCATTGTCTTGAATGAAGTACGTATTGATGGCCTTCGTCATCAAGGCGGCGTACTTGCTGTCGAGGTCTCTCCGAGCAGCTCGTTCCAGGGCGGTTTCGCCGTCCGAGTCCGCATCTTGGCTATCATCGTCATCCTCTAATTCAAACTCCTCACCGTCCTCTTCCCATTCGTAATCATCTATTCCGTTCTCTTCGAGGGCTTCAATGATCCACTTTTTTGGAACGGTTTTGCCGTCATCGTCCTCAGCGAAGATCTCGTCAAGAAGATCATCTTTGCTGCCCGAACGTCTCAGCAAGTACTCGCCCTCATCGAGCTGCTCGTTGATGTGGTCCACAACCATTTGAATCTCGGCCTTCGACAGGAAGTCCTCCATGTACTCTCTGACTTCTTCAAAGGAACTGGTGGCTCGAATCATTGGGCGACTCCTGGAGGTTTTGGTGCGATGAACCCACCTCTGTCGGCCGCTTCATGGACTGGGTTCATGACTTGAAAAGAGCGTTTCCTGTTTGAGGCTGGGCTTCGATAAACGGGCGCTTTGACATCTCAGGTCGCGCTGTATCCGGAAGGATACGGAATCCGATCGATCCGGTCTCATATTGCAGCCTTTTCCTTCCGATAAGCGGCTATGGCGCGTAATGACTCCGCTCTCCGAATTCTCGAAATCGGCAGGCTTCTCGAGCTCACGCCTCAAGGTCTCACCGTGAAAGAGATCAAAGAGCGGCTTGAGGGCAAGGGAAGGTCGGCCACGATCCGCACCATCTACCGGGATATCCAGGCCGCTTCCGAGTTCTTCCCGATTTTCGAGAAGGAGAAGGCCGAAAACGGCGGATCTCGCTTTGCGATGGATTCGACCATGAAGGTTTCGAAGTATCTGGTGCTTCATCCGAGAGAGCTGTTCGCGCTCTACTTCGCCCGCGGTGTGCTCCAACCACTCGAGCAGACGCCCTTCTTCGCCGATCTCCAACGCGTTTTCGCGAAGCTCGATGAGCTAATCGGCGCCAAAGGCCGGTCTTACTTGGAGGAGATGGCGAGAAATGTATTCTTCGATCCGATGCCGAAATGGGGGCTCGGGACCAATCCCGACATCCTGGAAACGATTCGGGCCGCTTGTGAGGAGCGGCATGCGATTGGCGGCATTTATGTAAGCACAAAAGACAATACGCCTAAGCCCAGGAAGCTAGGACCACACTTTCTCTATTACGCCAAAGGTGGCGTGTACCTGGTTGCAGAGGATCTCGAAACCAAGGCAGTAAAAACTTACTCTCTCCCCCGCTTCCAATCTGCAGAAATGCTCTCCGATGAATACGTAGCGGAAACGCTCGATCCCTCAGAATTCTTCGCTTCATCCTTCGGGATTTTCGCTGCAGATGCGACGGAGGACGTAGAGCTCGAATTTGAAGCTTGCGTAGCGCGTTTTGTGTCTGAGCGCCAATGGCATGCTTCGCAGCGCGTGGTGCGGCTGGAAGGTGGCAGGGCACGCATCTCCTTTTCGGTGGCGTTGACCCCTGAGTTCGTAGCCTGGGTGTTAGGGTTCGGACCAAACGTGCGGATTACGAAGTCGACGAGGCTGATCGAGCTGGTTGTCAGCCAGGCCGCGAAGGTGCGGGAGATGTATTGGAAAAAGGCTGGTTAGGTCAACTTTGACTGCTACCAAGTGAGCATTGATCCTTAAGTTAGAGGTTTCTCACAGCTCAAAGCTAGAGCAAGAGCGCAATTTGAACTAAATTAAATAAATGTCCAAACTGCGAGTAAGACCACTCTTGTACATTAACATACCTTGGATGGCGGAGTACCGCGGTGCCAGAGATGAAGATATTCCCAGGGGGAGCTTCAAGTTCACCTTAGCAAATCCGAGGAGCGACCACACTCAGTACAACTTCAGCCCATATCGAGGGCGAGTCTACGGTGCTGTTCCGGGAAGTAATAACCCTCAACCTAGCCGTTTTTCTACCAATGACCATGCGAACTTTGTGGATGGCATCACAGTAGTCTGGATCGCAAGTCATCCGGAGTTTCACGTCAAAGTAATTGTAGGATGGTATAGCAACGCTCGAGTTTGGTTTAGCAGGCAAGCGGCTCTAGGACCGTTTGGCAAAGCAAGACTAACAGCGGACGAAGGGTCGTGCGGTTTTTCCGTTGAAGGCCAGTACTCAGCGGCGACTTTGATCAAACCAGCCGAAAGGCCGGAGCTCCCTGGCAACGTTCGGCTCGGGCGCAGTCCATTTTGGTACGGCACACCATTAGTGAATAAGGCGGTCCGTCGATTGATTGAGGGAAAAGGAATCGCAAAGGCGCCAAAGAAAAGTTCGAAGAGCAAAAAGGCCATTGGGCGCTTCCTTCTAGACACTAAGGAGCGGAAGCGAATTGAATTGGCTGCCATGGGATTTGTGATGAAGCGCTATCTCGCAGCTGGTTATGAGGTTGAAGACAGAAGTGCTAAGAATTTGGGGTATGACATAAATGCCAAGGCTAAGAGTGGGGAGCTTTTTTTAGAGGTGAAAGGGACCAAGGGCGACATCGTAAACATTGAATTGACGCCAAATGAATACAAATGCGCGAAAGCCAATCGTGATTCATTCCGCTTATGTGTGGTTCTAGGCGCATTGACTAAGAATTGCAGTCTTCGCATTTTTTCACCTACTGCAAGATGCACGTCATGGAGAGACGAAGAAGGGAACACGCTCGAAACTCAAGAGCGCGTTGGCGCAAACATCAGCGAATAGACAACTAAAAATATTTTAAACACTTGAAGATTTTTGGCCCAAGATATTTTTGAGGGCGAGCTTGTCAGTAAGGCTGGCGCGTTGTTTCTTTCGCCTGGCCTATTCGATCAGAATATGTCCGGTAGTTTAGGATGTGGCTATTCGCAGACCATCTGTTTTCGCCAGGTCTTCACCTGGAGCGCACCTTGTTTTGAATGCACCTCGACTGCCGCCACATACGCGTTGATGCTCATATTGCAGATATCATCAAACACGGAAACCTTTTCCTGACTATTCTTTATGCGAGCATGCCGCATTAGTGATTCAGCCCGCAGGTTTGAGAGGTCCACATTTGCATTTTCGACTAATGCTTTGTTTCCAGGGGCAACACAGTAGATGTCGCAGGCAATTGGTTTATATATAAGCTCGTTATCGCGCAGAAATGTCCATGCCTGCTGCGCCCCCTTCAAGCATTGACAAAAAGCAGCTAGATCAATTCCACTCGCCTCTCTCTTGACCTCGCAGGCTACCAATCTGCCGTTGCAGGATATGCCCTTGAAATCAGCACCCTCGGAGTCAGGGCCGCCCAGCCAGACAATTGAATCGTCGCCAAGTATGTGATCTCCTGAATTCCAGTTCAATGAGGCCAAAATGCCAACTAGGTTATATTCTTTGCGGAAGGCAAGAGAACCAGATCTGGAGTCCAGGTTAGCCGGAGTTCGAATGCTTACTGTTTTTTCATTGAGTATCATTTTGTTCCTCGTATGGCGGCAAGAGCAGATCTAATACGCTCAGCTTCTTCCAGTCGCATCAGCCAGGATTTAGGGATACCCTCTACTCCAAAGTAGGCTCCACAGAGCGCCCCGGCAACGGCGCCGCAAGTGTCGGCATCATCCCCACGATTGACGATTTGAACAATCGCAGACGGGAAATCACTTCCTTTAATCAAGGCCCAGAAAGCGGCGGCCAAGGTGTGAACCACGTATCCGCTGGTGGGCAGATCTTGCCAGTCTAAAGTAGGAGCCTCTTGAATAGCTGAATGCAAAACATCGTCTTCCTGGGCCATTCTTAAAGAGGCCCTCCAAACTATTGCCTTATCTTCCCCCTGAAGCGCTAACCGAAGCGCCGAAATGAAAACCTTGTCAGCCAACACGCATCTGGGGTGTGCGTGGGTAACAGATGCTTGAAGGCCGATCAATGATTCCAGAGCCATACGATTCAAAGATAAAAGTGCGAGTGGTGCGCATCGCATTAGTGAACCATTCCCTTGGCTGTTCTCTTCTTGAGAACCACACTCCCCTAGCGGTATTCCTCGTCGGAGAAGATTGAGACCGAGCCGGGTAGTGTTGCCAATGTCGAGTGGGCCGCAGGTAAACCAGCGGAGAAAGTTCTGCTTTAGCAGGTCCGGGGAGAATGATTTACGGGACTCGATGGCCTCCAGCACGCAAAGCATCAGGTCGGTCTCATCGGTAGCCTGC
>CAZTCD010000118.1:0-9915 GCA_964612065.1 uncultured Bdellovibrionales bacterium
CATGCTTTCTTTTAAGAAGCTGAGTTACTCCTTCAAGGTTAGAATCCAATTCCCGGGATAGATTCTGCTTCTGAAACCACCGGTTCACCGTTGGCTGGCTCACTACGTAACCATTCCTGCTGAAGAACCTCGCCAAAGCCTTCTGACTAAGGCCGGCTTCAGTCGCGATCTGTTTAAGTTCTCGAAATTTCATATTTAAACTCTATTTTGATTCACATGAATTATCAATGGATATTCTTCGGATTGTTCTGTATAAGCCTCCTCAAAAAACAGGAGCGCTCAAATGAAGGATTCGGATACGACAACCATTGAAGATAAACCTTCAGCAGAATTAAACGGCAGCGAGTCTTCGCCGACCATTTCTAAAGAAGACAGAGCTCTAATCAGGGTCGCCGCAACTCTACTTGAGCGAAAGACACTAGCCATGACTGTTGCGAATGTCGGCGGCAGACCTCTCGAGGCCGGAATCAAGAAGTTGCCTCAAAAATGGCAAGACGCTTTAGGAACGGCCACCCAAGAATCCCTAAACGGTGCGCTTGGGGTTATGATTTCGACGATTCCGCATTCGGAACCTGCAAATGATCCCTGGGCAGCCTCTTCGAAAACGGCCATAAGTCATCGATTCGCAACCGTCGCGTCAGGCGTGTTGGGAGGGGCCTTCGGACTTCCTGGGCTATTGGTAGAAATCCCGGCCACCACATGCATATTTTTGCGCTCGATCGCCTCGATCGGACTCGCCTCTGGTGAAAACCGAAACGACCCAGAGTTCATGATCCAATGCATGACCGTACTGGCATATGGATCTCCACACCACGACTCTGATGATTTCCTAAAATCTTCCTATCTTTCCAGCCGCGTAGCGCTGGGCCAACTCGTAACCGCAGCCTCTCGATTCCTAGCAAAGAAGTCTGCGGAGGAAGTCTCTGAAGCCATCGCAAAAGGCACCGCGCCGATTCTGATAACCTTACTTGCAAAGATTGCTGCGCGTTTCGAGATCGTTATTGCAGAGAAGGCCATAGCGCAACTCGTTCCGATTATCGGAGCAGCGTCAGCTGCCACTCTTAATCTTGCCTTTTCGAGCCACTTCGATTCGGTAGCGCGCGCCCACTTTGCAATAAGATTTCTTGAGAGAAAATATGGAAAGGAAGCGACACTTGAGGAATACAAGCTGGAAGTGGAAAGACAAAAGTTAAAAGCTTTTGAGCCTCCCAGGACGTAAAGCGAAAGAGGCCTGAGCAATCAGAACTACTTCGAATGTAAACATTCATCGAATTGGCGCAGGTCCTACCGGAACTGAGATTCCTTTCAATCTGGCTCACAAATTGAGTTTGTACATGGGAGACTCTGTCTCCGTAGACTGCCGGGAGAGCGTATGTCTGAGAAATTCATCGTCAAGGAAAAGATCAAAGTTTACGAGCTTGCGAAGGCCGTTGGGCAAGATTCGTTCTTTCTACTAGACCAACTAGAAAACCTAGGTATCGAGGTCCGGAACCATATGTCATCGCTATCCCCCGAACAGGCGAATCGAGCCATTGCCGCGCTCAAGAAAAATGGGTTGGGCATTGCTGCCATCGGCAAGAGCCTACTGGCCCCTAAAAACAAACCAACAGACCCGAAAGAGCTTCGGGTTCTTGTACTATCCGAACATTTGAAAGAATTGCGAAACTCCATGAGCGACCAGCGCCATAAGAATTTCTCAAAAAGACACCATGATTATCTGAAGACCCAAAATGACAGGGCCAAAACGTTAGACCGGGCAATGGAAGAATTCGCAGGTGAGTCTTTCTCGCTGTCCAAGCTAAAAAAGGGGTTGAGCTTAGCAAAGGTTTTCGCCTCCCAGATTGGAACCGGACCAGAGATGCCTGATTTGGAGTCAGCAAGCGATGAGGAACGGGTGATCTGCGCTGGCCTGGAAGGAGAAGCGAAAATCCAGAACATCATCGCTAAGGCCTTCGATGGAAAGTCACTTCTTCTTTGCGGCTTAATGAGTGGATACGGAGAGGTCGATTTCGTACTGATCGGCCCAAGCGGAGTGACTGCAATAGAGGTCAAGCGCAAGAACGGTATCGTCTCCTGCGATGGGGACCGCTGGTGGTATGACAAACTTGATAACTCTGGAAAGATGGTCGAATCTAATGTTGCGTTCGCTGATAGTCGTGGACGCAGTCCAAGTGTGCAACTGAATGAAATCGCAGATAGTCTAGAGCGGGCCCTTGGTGCAAAAGATATTCAAATCAAAGTAAGACGCGTAGTGGTCCTGGCGGATAAAAAGTCAAAGATTGGACGTCTCAAAAACGTCACCGTCGATGACGTAGTTATTGCGGAAGTGCTTGGAGAGAAACTGCATGGTTCGGGCACAACGGCGCACATTTCCTCTAAGCAGGTGGAAAAAACAGCAAGGGAACTTCAGGCGCTGCATGAGAGGTTCACCGCCAAGAGAAAGGCTCGAAGGTAGTTCGGCTGCCCTACCAAACTGAGGAAGTAGGTCACGGTCAGGTAGGAGCTAGCTGCTTCGCCGGCAGTGCAAGCCGTGTTTTCCGCACCAGCGGAGCCTTATCAGGCCCCTTAATGCTCGGGCGAACCCAGGTCATGCCTGGAACACAATAGTTTCCCTCTGGATCTTTACCGATATTTTCAACCTTTCTCCAGTGGCCGCGCGTTTCCCATCTGTGACTCCATTCAACTTTGGTTCCATGTCTCTCGTTGAATGAAGCGCGTTCCGCAGTCGGGACCACGTAAACAATATTCTTTACCGTCAAGGCCCTTCTGTCTTTGCCCGTGCCTGAGCGAAACTTGACCTTGGTCTTGTCTAGACCGACCTGTTTTTCACTGCACATGTGGTTCAAAATCTCAAAGAGCTGATGATGCCAAATCAGGCCGATGTTCAAAGCGTCCCTGGGACCATTTTGCGAAATATTCCGATAGTCTGATTTCGTTAATTTGCAGCTCGCCGTAGCCAGCTCGCGAATTCCTCTCGAGCCGACAACGACGAAGTAAGCAGTAATCAAGTAAGCGGGCTCGCTCTGGTCCGTGAGCCGCTCCAGAAGGTACCCATAAATTTGTGGGTTGGAGTCTGGGCCAGCAAGTAACGGCACGGCCGCGAGCATGGGGTTCCCGGCTTCCTGCTCAAGTAGAAATTCAACCCATATGGAATCAAATGGCATCGGGATTTCAAAGGGCACGTCCCTCATTGAAAGGAAGTGCTGATGCCTCACGTAGAGATTGTTGGGCGCTAGGCTGTGTTTCTCAATGAATTTTCGGGAGAAGATAACCGGATGAATAGCACCTGATTCAACCTGGTTCAAAATGGCACTCTTCTTGTCCTCATTCGGAATCTCAAGCGGAGAACCGGGAGTCAGGACGCTAGGTACCTGGAAGTGTTTAGTCCTGCCTAAGTTTTCCAGAAATTTGTAATACACAAGGCTATTCATGCTTCTCACCGATTCTCAAGATTGGGCCTGGAGCTCTTCCTTTAGCATGAAACAGAGGTTCTCTCATCCCCAAACACCAATCCCACGTCCCGCATTTCGCAGCTCAATTTAACCATCCCATGCGCCCCAGCCCGTGATTTCCCTACGATGCATTCTATCTCGCCGGCTTCGTCGCCGGTCGCGTCCCGATGTAGAAAGAGTATGGTATCGGCATCCGATTCCACATGCCCCGCATTCCGAAGCCTGGCTAGATTTGGACGCATAACGGGAGCCCCCGCGGAACGATCCAGCTGGCATAGAAGGAGCAAGGCGCAGTTGAGCTCTTTAGCCATCCCTTTGAGCGCCCGGGAGATTTCGGCAAGCTCTCGCTCGCGAGGTTTTTTCTCTCCGAGATTTGCACGAAGTAGCTGTAGGTAATCGATCACAACGAGATCCAGCGAACCTTCAATCGAAGCTAGACGCTGACATCGCTCGAAGATTCCATTGGGGGTCAGCGCAGGAGTATCATCAACGAACAAGTTCATCCGTCCAATATGGCCGGCAGTAACCTGGAGCAGGCGCCACTCGCGCTCTCTCAAGGCGCTTGCGCCACCTGCACTCAAATCCACGCCGCTCATTTGAGAAAGTAATCGTTGCGAGAAGTTCTCTTTCGTCATCTCAAGGGAAAAGACTACGACTCTCCTGGGAGTGTCCGCGGAAATTCGTCGCAAGATCTCCATTGCGAAGCTGGTCTTTCCGACGCCAGGCCGGGCGGCGACTAAGGTCAGCTTTCCTCGCCCTAATCCGCCGGTCATATGATCTAAAGTCGTCCAGCCAGTTTTCAAACTGTCTTGCTTCATAGAAAGTCTCTCCGGCCGATCAGACAATCGCGGCCTTTTTGGGGTCGTCCAAGTCGGGAAGCTCGAGAAATTAAGTGAACGTTTTGTCAGCGGAGGACATTCCAACTACCAAATGTCACGAGATCTTCATCCAGGCCGAACAGGCCAAGATTCTCTCGGGCACAGCCTCTAGAGCGGATGCATTCAGTACATAAAATGCCCGACCAGCAATTGCGGCACTTCGGAAAACGTCCTCAAACGCAAGAATTCCTGCCGCAGAGAGTTCTTGAAAGTCATGGATAATGCAAACTACGGGCGGCCCGGCCTGTGAACTGCTTAGCCTCGCCTTGAACTCCATTGCGCCATCAAAGTTTCGGGCGGTTCCTCCCTGAAATTCGAATGTCATGGAAGCAAATCCTGATAGCACCAGCTGGCTCGCGACTTGCCCACTGTGTCGCTTACGCATTTCTGAGGGGCCAAAGTGAATGCGGCAGAAGTAGATCTTCCCTGTTTCGATTTCAGCTTCGAGGTTTTCTTGAATTAGCATATTGGATCCCAATTCGGTCGTTACCAGCAGCTGAGTTTCAACAACCTAAAGAAACCTCTTGGCCGCTCGCTCCATGGCTCTTAGCGCCAGTTCCGAAGAGCGCGATCCCTGGGCAACAACCGCGGGCTCCAGACAGAAAGTTGGGATTAAATCTACTATCGTTTTTCTTCTCATCTTTCTAAGCCTGGGGCGTGGTTGCCCAAGCCCGGGAAAAACGCTCCTGGCGCGGTAGGTTAGTATGAGTTTCCAAAGTCCCTCACCAGCCAGTAAGAACTTTTCGAGCTTATCTTTTCGCCGGCGCGCGTAACTCTTAAAGTGCGCTCCTTCGATCTCAACCCAAGCGCCCACACCACGCGATACATGCCCTTCGCAGGAAAGTTTTGTGACCAAACCTTTGGAGTTCAGGATTCCAACCAGCTTTACGATTCCTTTCTCCATGGCTACCTCAGGAACCGTGGGGGCAAGCTCGCTAAACGCCTCCATCGCTAAGGGCCTCCCACCCAGGTCGCTTCGATAGCCGCTCCGACCACTCCGGCCTGTTGTAACTCGTCATGGAAATCTTTTATCACGTTAGACAAGTGCTCTTCGTGGCTTAGTCCGTACGCGTTTCCTATTTCCAGCGACAGGAGAATTTCCTCGCTGTCGGCAACCAGATCTACATAGATTTCTTCGAAGTGGCTCATCGTAACGTCGAGCGCTTGGCGTCCTGCCTCGGCATCGGGCCATCCCGAAACCTTTAGAACTACGATTTTCTCGCAATAGGCGTTGCTCATTGCGCCCGTAGTAACTGGTGAGGTTGACGGGGGAGGACAACGCACCTTTTTTACTGCCCTAGCAGGAACTCGACCGAAATTTACACCCGTTCGGGTATAATCAGCCAAAAGTCTGGCATTTTCATACCCTTTCGGGTATATTTTCTCTTAAATTCTTTAATTTTATACCCGATAGGGTATAATGAAAAACATGTCTACCATCGGCGATTTCATCCGCAAGAAACGAAAGGCCGCAGGCCTCACGCAGCCCGAGCTAGCAGAACGGGCAGGGGTAGGGCTGCGCTTCATCCGCGAGCTCGAGGGCGACAAGAAAACCCTGCGCCTGGATAAAGTGGAGCAAGTCTTGAAGCTCTTCGGCCACACTGTGGGGCCGATCCCGGCGAAGCGCGAGGCCGGCGATGAGTAAGACATTCCCACACAAGCGTGGCCGCGTGCTCCTGGACAACGAGTTCACCGGCATCATCGAGGAGAAGGAAGGCTGGTACAGCTTTTCCTACGACGAAGGCTATCTCAAAAAGGCTGGCGCGAAGCCGGTGAGTCTCACGCTCCCTCTTCGCGCCGAGCCCTACCGCGAAAAAACGATGCTGCCGTTCTTTGACGGCCTGATCCCGGAAGGCTGGCTGCTCGACATCGTGACCAGCAACTGGAAGATCAGCGCGCGCGATCGTATGGGGCTCCTTCTCGCAGCTTGCAAGGACTGCATCGGCAACGTCAGCGTAGTTCCCGACGAGGAGGGCGCATGAAGTGCTTGGGCTGTTACCAACCGCTCGGGGCCGATTTAAAGGACGGTTATCACGGCACCTGTTCCAAACGCCTCTTTGGCTCCGAGCTCATGCCCATCGTGGATTTTGGCTTCGATGAGCTAGCCTCCCTTGCCGCCACCTCTCTCAATCGGCACCTGGGTGTTACAGGAGTGCAGCCAAAGATCCCGGTAGACCTTGCCCCCAGCAAAGATTCGCCACAGAAGCTCGTGATTGCCGGGCTCCATGGCAACTATATATTGAAGCCTTCCACGGAACGCTTTCCCGATGTGGCCGTAGTGGAAGACGCGACAATGCATATGGCAAAGGCGGCAGGACTCGTGACAGCGGAGCACGGCTTGCTTCGTCTCAAATCAGGTGAATTCGCCTATATCACCCGTCGCTTTGACCGCGGGCCGAAGAAAAAGAAGATCCACCTCGAGGATTTTTGCCAGCTCAGCGGGCAGCTAACGGAGTCTAAGTACAACTCTTCCATGGAAAAGGCGGGGAAGATCATCCTGAAGCGCTCATCCAATCCTGGCCTCGACGTACAGACCTTTTTCGATCTAACACTGTTCTGCTTCCTGACAGGAAACGCGGATATGCATCTCAAGAACTTTTCCCTGATCGAAAAGGGGGATGGAGACATTGTATTTTCCCCAGCATATGACCTGCTTTCCACGGCGCTCATGCCGATTGACGATCGAGAGGAACTAGCCCTGCCCGTTAACGGCAAAAAGGCGCGCCTCAAGAGGGGAGATTTTGTAAAATTGGCTGCGAACCTAGGCATAGGCGAAAAACCGATGGAAGCGAGCTTCCGAAGGTTAGGGGACGCGCTACCCGCGATGATGGAGATCATCGAACAAAGTTTCATGTCGAAGGAGCTCCAGGCCCGTTACAAGAAGCTCGTATCTAGCAAAGCAAGCCTATTAGGCATTGACGCTAAGTGATCGTGGGTTGTTTCCGCTTTGAGATTCTTATTTGATCAAAGTGGCGCCCGGATGAACGGATCACTGCTACTGTGACAAGTGTTGCGTCGCAAAATTAATCTATGCAGCTCGCGTAAGAACCGACGGCCCCAGGTAGTACGCTTCAAAAGGAATTTCGAGCCAAGACGCTGAAGAAATCACTCCGGTGATGGTTAAATCAGGAAGTTCGTCAATCCGCCGGCCGCCCCGCAGACATCTCGAATAGAATGCTAGCTCCTCTTGGGCATCCTTCAAATCCTTGGATGCACTCACGTTCAGATTCTTCTGTAACTCATGAGTACTTTTCATTAAGGCGTAGTATTCGGGAAAATCTCTATGAAAAGGAGAGCCCTTTTCCTGTCTTGGGAGGACCAAATTTTTGTTGCGCTTTTGCTCATGCTTCATCTTTCTAATTGCCCACTTTAGAGCACTGACATGACGATCGATAATCGACCTTCGCCGGACAGCGAAAGATTGTCCGTCAACCTTGAAAATCACCTCGACAATCTTTCCGGTAAATTTACAGTGAACATAATCGAAAACGATGCTGGTACCTTTGCGTGGAACCTTCTTCATGGCTGTCTCTCCTATATTGAAATTCGAATACTACGGACACTTCGCGCTGTCTCAAAGGCCCGGAAAGTAGGGGGAATAGCTCAAAAGATAGCTTCCCATTACCTTCCAGTGGTAGTGGCTCCGAGACGCATTGTGCACGGGAACCAGTTCAATTTTTATCTTCTGTTTCAGGAGATACGATTAGGAGCTCCTGATTGAGCTTGTCGAAGAGCTCTTGGTGGAAAATCCGCAACTTCGGCGCCTTCGTCTTCAAAGTGCCCGGCAAAGGGCTTCATCCAGCCCCTTCCTATAGATACGCTCGATCCTGTGCTCGTGGACCTTCTCGCCTCGAGGCCCGTAGTAGCGACGAATCGCCCACTCACGGACGCGCACACCCTTAGAGTGCCATGAAAGACGCTTGCTCATAACGATCCCCTCTTCGGCAGCTTGCCGAGGCATCTACCTGACTATTATGATATACCTTTCAGAATTTTAAATCAAGCTTTGTTTTAAAACCAGTGTACCGACAAGCACACTTTTAAATCTCAATGGCTTACTAGTCTAAGTTATCGTAGGCATCTCACCGATGAGTTGCCTATAAAGGCGGTGTTTCGCATGCCTATGAAGCTCCATCCACTTCCGACGCCCTCGGACTGGAAGTTCCTCAAGGTCCTAAGCCAGCGATTGAACGTATATGTCCGGCGCCCAGAAGGATTCACGATTCTCCCGCCCACGACTTTGAAGCTCCTTGAAGAGGTTTACGGCCAAATTTTCAATGAAAGGCCTCCTCTCCGCGAAGAGATTAACGAGCTTTGGAGGGACTACGGCACTGATATCGTTTCCACACCCGAAAATCCCGAGACCTATGTTGCTCCACGGAAAGTGACAGACCGGAAACTTACCTACGAGCTCACGAAGTTGAAAGACGCGGGCATGATTGAAATCCTGGATGTGAGCAAGTGGCAAAAAGATAATCGCCGGGTAGTAAAACGGCTAAAAGATGACGGAACCTGGGGAGCAGTTCCGAATGGGCACACAGCCCTCTACCCTATAACCGCAAAGGGAATCCTCGCACGCGAACTACTACTCACCTTTCCCTTCCTCGGACTATCACTCTCCGGTTGGAATCTTGGATACTCGATTGGGCACTTTATCGAAAATTTTGCGATTCTGGTTCGTCGAAACCGCCTACGATGGGAAGAGCACTACCTACGCGAGCATGGATTTCACATAGAAGAGTATCAGCGAGCTATCCTGGACAAAGTCGCAAGTGAGCTCAATGGAAAGATGGAGCGATTTTGGAGAATGTGCACTCCCGAGACATTGCTTCTGAATGAGTTCTCTTTTTTGCGGCTGTCAATCAAGCGTGACGAAAGGAACAAGTCCGACTGGCTTGAAATTGACCGAAAAGGCAAAAGGCCGAGTTCTAAATGGCTGGCATTGGAAAACTGGGCGCGGTATGCCAAGCTCGCTCCCCCAAGTGACCTAGTCGCACTGGATGAAAAAATTGAAATTCAGAAATACTTCCTCGAAAAGCACATCATTCGAAAATGGAGGGATCTTGGCCATACTCCAGGCAATCTTGAAAAACATGCCCCGGGGATTGAATACTGGGATTCATTTCAATATTCCTGAAAAATTGGTCTGAGCAGCCGGTTTTTTTCGCGGCCCAATTTCCGAATCTCAAAAATAGTTGCTTTGCGCGCCTTTTCAATCCTCGGCAGATAGGGCAACGTCAGCTCCAATGGTCCAGGATGTGCCATTAGCCCCACCTACGGTTTTTGAAATAAACTTGGCCTGATTCAGAGGTTTTCTAAAAGTTGCTTTTATGCGACTTTTTTCCTTGGATCTTCCCTGAACTCGAGAAAAGTTGCATATAAGCAACTTTTCATTCTCGGGCGACCAGAGGTAGTAAGAGCAAAATGAAGCCGAGCAATACCTCGAGAGAGCTAGGAATGCTGCTAGGCCTCCATGCTGGCGACGCGCTGGGCGCAACGCTCGAATTCAAAGCACCTCGGCACCGCGATAATTGGGTTACGGCGATCGAGGGCGGCGGATCCTTTGGGTGGCGACCTGGGCAGGC
>CAZTCD010000119.1:0-9811 GCA_964612065.1 uncultured Bdellovibrionales bacterium
CTCGTTGGCCTGGGTCTCGAGCTCTGCATTCGATCTTTTCAATTCCTGAAGCAGCTGCTCGGTGCGCATGTTCGTGGAAATCATATTCAAAACCACCCCGATCGAGTCCATCAGCTGATCGAGGAAATTCAGATGGTTCACAGAAAATGGCTCCAGTGCGGCGAGTTCGATCACCGCTTTTAGCTCTCCTTCAAACAGAATCGGAAGAACCACGATGCTGCACGGCTGGGAGTGGCCGAGAGAAGAAGCGATGCGAACATAGCCTTCGGGCACTCTCGGCAACAAGATGCGCTTTCTTTCAAAAGCGGCTTGCCCTACCAGTCCCTCCTTCAGCTGGAAATAGGTGGAACCGTGCTTTCCGGGAGAAAAGGCGTAAGAGGCGATCAAGCTCAAGCCAGGGTCGTCTTTTTCCCCTTCCATCAGGAAAAACGTGCCGTACTGGCCGCCCACGAGCGGTGTGAGCTCGTTCATGATCAGCTGGGCCACCGCGGTAACCGATCGCTGTCCCTGCATCATTGCGGAGAACTTGGCAAGATTGGTTTTCAGCCAATCCTGATCGTTGTTTTTATCGGTGGTTTCCCGCAGATTCCCGATCATGCGGTTGATGTTGTTTTTGAGCTCGGCTACTTCTCCCCGGGCCTCCACGGTAATCAGCCTAGTAAGATCTCCCTTGGCCACGGCAGTGGAAACCTCTGAAATCGCACGCACCTGGCTGGTGAGATTACCGGCGAGCTGGTTCACGCTCTCGGTAAGGTCTTTCCAGGTGCCCGACACGCCTTTCACGTCCGCCTGGCCCCCCAGTTTTCCTTCGGTGCCCACTTCCTTCGCCACCCTGGTTACTTCCGAGGCAAAGGAGGAAAGCTGGCTTACCATGGAATTCACCGTGGTGCTCAGGCCGGAAAATTCTCCTTTCAAGGGAACCCCGGATTTCTCGGTAGCCATTCTTTCCGCGAGGTTTCCGTTGGCTACCGCGGTTAGAACGCGCGCGGCCTCGTTCGTCGGGTGAACCAGATCGGCAATCAAGGAGTTCACGGCATCGAGGGAATCCGCCCATGCGCCCTGGAGCGGAAAGTTTTCCGCGCGCTCATGGATCCTGCCTTCTTTGCCTACGAGCTCCCGAACCCGCTGCAGCTCGGTAGCCATTTTCTCGTTGGAGGCCAGGATCGCATTGAATGCAGTGCCGATATCATTGATCAGGCCGGTATGCAGCAGGGGCACGCGCACCTGGAAGTTTCCACGGCCGGCCTCCTGGGCGCAATCCAAAAGGGTGCGGAGCTGGGTATAAATATAAAGTATTTTCTCCGAATCCTGCTTCCCGTGGGAGGATCGGGGGGGGCGTTTGCCGCTCCTGGGTTTGGAGTGCAGCTTGGAGTTCGGTTTATTCGCAGCTGTGGCGCTCTTCATGAATTTCGTGCCCTCCCGGACGAAAATGAATGTGTGCCTCAAATGTCTCGTAAGCGATCCGCCTTCGCAAGGGGAAACGAGGAGCCGTTGTAAACAAAAAAAGATTAAATCCGGGGGAGACTGCCCCAATCAGGGCAAATTGCCCCTGCTTACTGGCGGGCAAGCGAACGAGATCCGGAGGGCATGGTAATTGCGAATCGTGTTCGCGGGCGCTATGGCAGCCGCTTGTGGGCGGAGAAGGTGGGAGGACTGGTGGATATGAACGAAAGGGGAGCGAGAAACGATGTTCACGATCCAGCATTCACCCGTTCCCCCCCTGATATCTTCCGCAAGGTTCCGGACTCTCTTCTTATGGAGTTCGATGAGGAAATCAGCGATACGGGCCTGAATGCTTCCGATAGAAAAGAGGTGGCGGCTCATCTTTACAAGGCAATCGCGGATTCTCATGTGCTGGAGCTGAAGTGCCGGCGCTACTATTGGAACGTAAAGGGCCCTTCTTCTCACCTGTTGAAATCCATGCTGCTCGATCAGGCCAATCGGCAGAGCCAGCTGATCGAAGGCATCGGCCAGAGAATTCGGGCGCATTCTTTCGAAGTGCCTTGCTCCCTGCTGGAGTTTCTGGAGCTATCGGAAATCCGGGAGCGCGGAGTTCCGGTTCATGGAGTGGAAATGATGCTGAAGGATCTCGCGGCCGGTCACGAGCTGATGGTTAGAAATCTCAAAGCGGCTATCCCGCTTCTGGAAGTTTCGGGGGATCTTCCTTCCCTCGAGGTGTTCACCCGGCACATCGCGTTCCATGAGGACGCCACGAGGCAGCTTCTCAGCTGCCTGCAGTACGATCGGCTGAGCCTCAGAGATTCACCGTCTTAAGCCAGTTTTCGATGAACTGAATGCGCCCGTTCACCTGCTCCATGTCCTTTTCCTGCGCATATTGTTCAAGCTCGGCTCCCGCTTGTCCCAGTTCCGGGAACCCATACGTAGCGGCGCTGCCTTTTATCTTGTGCCCGATGAACACCAGCTTTTCCCAGTCTCCGCTACCCGCGGCCTCCCGGAGTTTCTTCAGGTCCTCGCTCCGCTGCCGATAGTAGGTGGGCAGGTATTCCTGCATTTTTTTCTTCCAGTTTTCGTCCATATCATCCTGCCTGTTTTCTTCTGAGTGCGCCGTCTCCCCAAATACCTTGCCCAGGAACGACTGGAGCTCCCCGAGGTCGAGAGGTTTGGAGAGATGCGCAGTAAAACCCGAACTTCTGCACTTTTCAACTTCCTCGGTGTCGGTATGCGCCGATACCGCGACAATAGGAACGCTCTTGCGGCCCGTTTTCGCCTCAAACTCCCGCATCTGTCTCGTGGCATCATACCCGTCGAGTTCCGGCATCATAAGGTCCATGAAAACGATGTCGAAATTGTTCTGCCTGAATTTTTCCATGGCTTCCTGCCCGTTGTCGGCCAGTACCAGGTGGCTCGTATGCTTCTCAAGGTAGTTCTTCATCAGCACCTGGTTGTCCCGGGAGTCATCCACCACCAGGGCGGAGATGGGCCTCGAGATCTGGAAGCGGGAGAGCCGGAGGGAGTAGTGCCCGGTACGCCGGCCCAGAGGGGGCCGGGCTTCTTCCTTCTGGCGCAAAACCAGGTCAATTGCAGTCAAAAACTCCACCGGCTTGATGGGTATATAGCAAAACGTTTTTACTCCCAGCGAGTTCAATCTGAGCAGGCGGGAGGGCGGAAGGTTGGAGCGAAGAAGCATCACCACCTTGGGAAGGAGAGGGCGTTTTGCCTTTTCTTCGGCCTGTTGCAGGGCCCCTACGAGATGCCCCTGAAGCTCATGGCTGAGAATACAGAGCTCGAAAGCTTCGGAGGCAAAATAAGCCGCCCATCGCTCTTCCGTCCATGGCGGCTCGGCTCCCATGCCCGGCGGCACCACGGAGGTTCCCCCATAACATTCGATATAGGTCTGTATCTTTTCCCGCCGGTCCGGATTCCCTTCCAGCAGAAGAGCCCTTTTTCCCGCAAGGGAGCGCCTCCGGAACAGGTCGAAAAAGGTGTCCTCCGAAAAACGATTCACGGGGAGGAAGAAGTGAAAGGTGGATCCTTTTCCCTTCTGGCTCTGTACGTCGATCTCACCGCCGGTGAGCTTGATCAGCTCCAGGCAAATGCCGAGGCCGAGGCCGGAGCCGCCGAACCGGCGCAAGGCGGACGGGTCTTTTTCGCGGAAATAGCTGAAAATCTCGCTGAGCTTCGGCGGAGAAATGCCGCTTCCGGTGTCGGAGATCGCGAAATGCAGGCGGGAACGCCCGAAGTCCCTCGTATGCCAAACGCTCAGGGTAATCTTTCCCCGCTCAGTGAACTTTACGGCGTTTTCCAGGAGGTTGAGGAGAACCTGCTGGAGAACCAGCGGATCAGTCGTGATTTTTATCGGGGTCTTGGGATCGACATTCAGGAAGAGGTCGATTTCCTTCCTGTCTGCCTTGTAGGTGATCAGATCGATGCAATCGTGAACGGCATTCAGGAGATCGATCTCACAGTATTCCAGCATCACCTTTCCCGAGCTGATGCGGGAGTAGTCTATAAGATTATTCAGATGCCCCATCAGGCTTTTCGATGCGGACCCAAGCGCTGCGATATAGTGGCGCTGCTGTTCCGTGAGGCTGGTGCCCTCGATCAGGCTGGTCATCCCGAGAATCGAGTTGAGAGGGTTCCGGATCTCGTTGCCCACGCGCCCGAGGAAACGCGATCTTGCCTCCACCGCATCGAGCAGTTGCCTGACGCCGGGGCGGATCACGTACAGGCCGGTGCATAGAAGGAGAAGCATTACGAGAATCGTGGAAGACAGGCTGAGCGCCCTTCCCATAACGATCCTGCTCATGATTCGCTGCTGGTAGAAGCGATTCAGCTCGCTCAGCGCATTTCTATATTGGTGCTCTTTTTCCAGCAGGCCGGCCACGTAAGGTTCCCGGATCTGCGGGCGGGAGAAGGATCTGCTGGCGGCGAGGGACAGGCCGCCGAAGCCGTGTTCCATTTCGGCCAGAAGCTCCGAGGTTCGGGAAAAAAGATCTTCGAGCCCGCGCCGGCTCGCAAAGGCGGTGAACAGGAGGTGTGTGTCGCCGGTAAGAAGATCCTGGCGAACGGCTAGTTCCTGCAAGGAGGAGCGCGCCACTTGCAGCCGGTCCTCCAGCAGGCCTTTCCCGGCGGGCGCGCGGATCTGTTCCACCGCCCGGGAAAATTCCAGGCTGGCTTCGGACTGGTGATCGATGCGGCCCGACTGCCGGAAGGCATGGGCCTGAAGAGAAAAGGAGGCCTGCTCGAACAATTGAGCCAAGCACACCATAAGGGCCACGAGCCCGAAGCCGAGCGCGTATCTCTTGGTGAGAGAGGCCGGAAGCAAAAGGTTTGCTTTCGCTTCCAGTCGCCCATCCAGGCGCCGGGCCCAGATGCGGAATCTATGCCGAATGGCTCCTTTCATCGGGCCGGTTCACCCTTAATGAGCGTGGATCTTGTACTCTTTTTCTTTCCGGTAGAGCGTTTTCCGGTCGATCCCGAGGATCTGGGCCGCTCGCTCTTTCCGGTCTTCCACCGAAGTGAGGATGTGTTTGATGTATTCTTTCTCCAGAGCGCGAAGCGTCAGGTGGCTAGAGAAGTGCTCGTAAATCTTCTTGTCGTCGTTTGCCGTGCTCTCGATCAGAATGTGCTGCTCATCGACCACATTCCCCTGGCTCAAAATCACCGCTCTCTCGATGGTGTTCTCCAGTTCCCGAACGTTGCCGCACCACTTCAGCTGGTACAGGCGCGCCACTGCTTTGCGGGAGAAGCTCTTTACGTTGAGCCTGTTTTTGGCCGCGTACTTCTCGAGGAAGAGGTTCGCCAGAATCAGAATGTCCTCCCTGCGGTCCCTGAGGGGCGGAATGCAGATCGGAATCACGCAGAGGCGGTAGAAGAGATCTTCTCTGAAGGTGCCTTTGTCGATCATTTTTTTCAGATCGCGGTGGGTGGCGGAGATGATCCGGACATCGATATCGACGCTCTTGTTGTCGCCTACGGGGCGGATTTTTCTCTCCTGAAGCACGCGAAGAAGCTTGCTCTGAAGGGATACGGGCATATCGCCGATTTCATCAAGGAAGATCGTGCCTCCGTTGGCCTCCATAAACAGCCCTTGGCGGCTTTCCGTGGCGCCGGTAAATGATCCCTTCTTGTGGCCGAAAAGCTCTGATTCCAGGAGTTCGTTGGGAATCGCCGAGCAGTTCACCGCCACGAAAGGGCCGTTGGCCCGGTCGCTGGCCTGATGGATGGCATCTGCCAGCATTTCTTTTCCGGTTCCGCTTTCTCCGGTGATCATCACCGAAGAGGAGGTGGGCGCGATTTTCCTGGCGAGACCGAAAATGTCCTGCATCACCTTGCTCTTGGCGATCATCTTCCCGAAAGTCTGCGTGCGATCGTAGTCGAGGTGGGAGTTCAGCTTCTTGAACTTGATTTCCAGGTTGGAAATCTTCATGGCCCTGGTGGCGATCACGTTGAGCTCCGTAAAGTTCACGGGCTTGGTGATGTAGTCGAAGGCGCCGCGGTTCATGGCCAGCGCCGCATTTTCCTGGGCGCCATGCGCGGTTAGCAGAATAACGGGAAGATGCGGCTGAGCGCGCACGAGGCGTTCCGTGAATTCGATGCCATCGATGCCGGGCAGTTTCAGGTCGCAGACCACGAGATCGGCGGGAAGGCCGTTCTCGGTGAGATCCGGGGCTTTCGCGGTTTCCAGATAAGCAAAGGCACTCTCTGCGTCGCCGAAAGCCACGGTATCGTAGCCTTGGGAGGTGAAAAAGGTTTTCAGTGCAACCTGCAGGTCAATATCGTCGTCGATGATCACTATCTTCTTGTTCATACGGATGCCTCAACGCTGGGGTTTAATGACTCTGCTTTTTTTCTACGCACTCACCGAAAAAAAGAAAAGACGAAATGGGGCGCCTAAAAAAATAGATGGGGTAAAACACCACATTGAGGCAGGCTAATTTCAGCCAGAAAGAACCGGAGAGAAAAGCTTCTTTCCCCGAGGCACGTGTAAAAAAACAACAGTAAGTTCCTAAGAATGCCCCATGACTCGTGGCGTCTTTTTCTGTTCGGCCCTTAAACGGAAGAGGGCAAGCTGGCAAACATCTTGCGAGAGTTATCGGCAACGCATTGTTTGTGTGACTGAGGGTGTGATCGTGTTCGCGGTGGATTCCGTATGGAAACGGGATGGCGATCCACACGAGAGCTGAGAAGCATGGAGAGGGGGCAGATCATGGACCAGGCCTGGGGCGAGATCTCGGGAAAGAGGGGAGTGGAGCGCCCGAAAGAAAATGTGGTTCAGCTCCCCGTGAAGAGGCCACGTTTTTCCGCACTGATCGTGGAAGACGATATGGGATCGATGCATATGCTTGATGTCGCGCTTCAGAGCACCGGCCAGTTCTCGAAACTGGACTGGGCCACGAGCGCGGAAGAAGCCGTGAGATTGATGGAGAGGCGGAAGAATTCCGGAAGGTCCCAGCCATATGATCTCATCATCATCGATATTTTTCTCGATGGAAGACGGTCGGGCGTGGATCTTTGGAAGTTTTTGCATGAGGAGAAGCTGCAGGACATTCCGGTGATTATGACCAGCGGTATCTCGGAGGATAAGTTCGCCGAGTTGATGGGGGCCAATGCCGTTGTTCCCAAATTTCTCCGGAAACCCTTCCAGATGCGCCATTGCATGGACACGATCAGCGAAGCCATGCAGCGGCCAACCTGGAACTGAAAGGAAAAAGCTGAAATGCCTGCGATAAGACTCACGCCGATATTCTCCGTTTTGCTGTTGCTGCTCGCTTACGTATTTTTGGCGGAAGTCCGGCCTTTGCTGAATCTGGCCTTCAGCCCGGTGATCGAGCTCGGAGAGCTCGGTTCAGGAGAAAGAGTTTTTTTCAAACCGGTGCATCCGGCGGAAGCTGGGGTTCCGGGCCAAGGAAAGGTGGCGAGATACACTCGCTAGGAAGGAAGAGCATATGAGGCTGGCTACAATCACCGACAAATGTCTTATGGAGTCCACCACGGGAAAAATAGACCATTCCACGGAGGAGCCGAATATCGAAACAGTGAACTTCGAGGCAAGCAAGGCCTTCCTGCGCTCCACTCAGGATATGCTGAGGGAGGTTCTCTGGCAGGCTCCGAGCGACGCAACCCTGAAGGTGCAATTCAAGAAGGTGGCCCGGGGCTTCATCGGGCTGCTCTACGTAAGCGGGCTGCAAAAGCACTTTGTTTCCACGGCGAGCGCGCATGATCTGGCGGATCTGCCGGGGATCCTGGGGAGGAAAATGGGCGACCGGCTCCTCGCCTGGAAAAAATCCCGGGTGTTTGTCTGAACGGGGCGGAGCTTTGCGGCCCGGGAGGGTTTGATGCCTGGCGTGGAGTTTAAAAACTATCATCCGGCCGGAGCGATGGAATTACTCTGCCGGAAGCTGCTGAGCGAAATCATGGCGGAGGCGCCAACCGACGCAGACGTGACTCTCAGGGTGGAAAAGGGGGAGGACGGGATCTTCTACGCGAGAGTGGAGCTGCGCTCCGACTGGGGCGGTTTTCTGGGCCGAGGGCAGGACGCCTTCGATTCCGTGGCGGCCTCTAAGGCGGTGAAGCATCTGATGGATTCCCTCTTGCTCTGGAAAGAGGGCAAGTTTGGAACCGCATCCTGACCCTGCCCGGTTACAGGCCGAACCCTTTCAGCAGGTTTCCCGGATTCAGGCCGCCCCCCGATTTGGGCGCCGCCGCCCCTTTTGCGCTGTTCAGGGCTTTGTTCAGCTCCTCTTTCGCGTTGGCGAGCATCTTCCCGGGCCCTGAGTTCAGAGACGTGAGAGCGTCCTGTACCTTTTTCTTGTTCGGCCCCACTTTTTCCTCCACCAGGCGATTGAGGCGCGCCTTGGCTTCCCCGAGCTTGGATTGCAGCTGTTTTTGAAAACCGTTCGACAGCTCCTGCCCGAGATTGGAATCGATATTGATGTTGAATCTGTCCCAGGATCCCGAGATCCCGGCTTTCATCGTGATAAAGGGGATTCCGGCGAGCACGGCCCCGAGGATCTCTTTCACCGGGCCCGACTGGGCATCGAACTCGAACTTGGGGTGGTCAAACTTCGTGTTGATCATCATCGTGACCGCCTGATCCGCCAGAGTGGCGTTGAGGGAGCCGGATCCTTTGGCCTCCTTCACGCCGAGCTTTACGCTCGCGGAATCGGAAAACATCTGGTTCAGCACCGGGAAGGATGCGATCGAGGCCGTAACCGATTCCCGCGGGCTCTCCTTGGTGTGGTCCAGCGTGGCCTTGAAATCGAGGCCGAGCAGCATCTGCTTGGGGAAATCGCCAGCGAGATGGATGAGCGTGGGCCTGCCGAGATCGGCAGGTGAGGTGGTGAGATCAAGGATCTCACCCGAGGCCTTGCCTGCCCACTCAGACTGATTGAGCTCGGAGGAAATCGCGGCTTTCTTCACCCAGAAAAGAGGATAACCCTTTGTGATGGGAAAGGCGTAAGTGCGGCCTTCCCCGCGCTTACGGGGAACAAGCTCCTCTTCCTTTGCGGCCGCCTTCTCGCCGGCGCTCTTTTTGGCCGGCATATATTTCCTGGCGATCGCGATATACTTGCGGATTCCCGTGATGCGTTTTTCCACCTGGGTCAGGAACAGCTGCGTGGAGAACTCCTTGGGATCGATGCTCGGGATCTGCAGGCGTTTCTGGAGATCGGCCACGTCCTGTTGCGCGAGTTTCTCGAGGCCCGCCACGGCGGAAGTATAGGTGGCGATATCGCCGGTGAGCTGGCTTTGGCTCTGGTCCACGAGCTTGATCTTCGCTTCCGCTTCGGACACGATCTCCTTGGCCTTCTTCAGATTGGCCGCCAGCTCCATCGGGTTTTTGGAGCTTAGATCGAGCCCTTTGATTTTTTGCTCGAAGGCCTGGATGTCTTTGGGCTGGGGAAGCTCTTTGATTCGCTTTTCCCATTCGGCCTTCTTTGCGGCCAGCTCTTTCTCCAGCTTCTCCGCCTGGGCTTGGGCTTTCAGCTCGCCCTGTATCTGTTTCAGCTGATCTTTGGGATCGGCACCGGAAACCACGGCGGCGATATCACCGAGGAAGTTCTCGTTGAACTGAGCCCGGGTTTGCTGCATCACCTGGTCCTGTACCTTGGCCAGCAATCCGGAACCGGGCTCGGACGGGGGAGGGGGCGGAAGCACATATCCCGGGTGTTTGCGCTTCGTCCAAGGCTGGATGTTGAGGATCGAGGCGTCTTCCACGGCCACTTTTGCGCGGAGGAGGGCGTCCCAGATCATGGCGAAGCGGATGGTGCCCACCTGCACCAGGTTCTGCTCCGGCTTTTCCTTGTTGGTGATTTCGAGGTTGGTGAGCTCGAAGCTGGCACCGAGAAAA
>CAZTCD010000120.1:0-9573 GCA_964612065.1 uncultured Bdellovibrionales bacterium
CGGCAGTAGGGTATCCGTGAGCTCCCGGAGCACCTGAAAATTGTTAGGCTCGAGGTAAGCTCCGCCCGAAGCCTTCACCAGCCTCCGGAATCCCCTGTTGTGGTCTACAAACAACACTGCGATTTTTTCTCCTGCCTCCACCAGCCGCTTGAGCACCAGGCCGGTAAAGAAGGACTTGCCGGAGCCCGAAGCGCCCACCACCAGCCAATGCAGAGCTTCCAAGCGGGAATCCAAGGGCGAGAAGTAGAGGGGAAATCCCCTCTTGGTGGAAAGGATCGCAGCCCCGGCCTCGAACGGATCACAAAGATTCGGCACCAGATCTGCCGCGGTGACGGCCCTAACGCGGAAAGCACGATGAGGACGTTTACGAAGCCCGAGCGCTGCCAATACCGGCAAATGCGGATCTTCCTCAACGGTGAATAGGGCAGGGTCGAGCTGCAAAGGAAAGGTCGAGCCGATCACGAGAGAACAGGCAACGGCGTACTCGGAGCCTTTCGACAGCCCTTCGAGCACCATACTCGCTTCCTCAAAGCTGACCTCAGAATCAATATTCGAGATTGCCGAACCATCGTGGGCATTGTTTCGCCTCGCTCGCTCCACGTTGCGCTTCATCTCGAGCTGATCCACTCCATCCAGGCGGATAAGTGCGATTCCATCCTTGAGCGAGCTCAGCTCGCCATAGGACCAAAGAGGATCAGTAGTTACCGGCAGGTGGTGGAGCGAGTACCAGTAGGGGAACTCGTTCACCAAATCAGGACGATCGGTGGAGTGCTCAGCCACATGCACTTCAGCCGCCCGTCCTCCATCCCGATCGAAGCGGACCGAAAGGCGAAGCGAATCGCCCTTACGAAGCTCGCGCAGGCGATCCTCCAATACCTGCTTTTGAAAGATGAGAGCCTCTTCATCGAGGGTTTCCGGCGCAATGATCTCCACGCCCGTCGGCTGCTCTTTCCAAGAAGCGCTCGCGCTCTTTGCCAGCAGCTTTTCCACACGGAACACAATGGCTTCTTCCCAGCCCGTCTTCCCGTACTTCGCAAGCAAGCGAAGGCCCACATAGCCGCCGAGAGCAAGGGCAAGACTGACTCCATTCGCCCAGGGCGAGGAGGGGAGAAGCACCTGGGATAGGCTCACTAAGAACACGAGAAGCAGAAGCCCGGTCATGCTCACCCCGAGCACGAGCGGCTGGCGGAGGAGATTGGCGCATGTAGGTTCGCTGAAACTACGCATTCGCTACCTCACCTGAGCCCGCAGCCAGGACCAAACGCCCTGGATGCCGAGAAGAGCCACCACCGCCACCACTACTTGCGCCGTTTCCCGCTTCGCGTTCGGGTCGCCCTGGATGTGGGAGAAGATGTTCTTTCCCACGTAGCCGAGGGAGAGGATCGGCAGGATCCGGGACACGATCGAGTTCACCAGGCTTTCCAGCGTGGCCTCGAAGCTCGCGCCCTCCGCCAGCAGCGGAAATGCGCTCAGGCACCAGACAATCAGAATTCGCAATTTCATTCAGTCTTCCTTCCGTGTTGTTCGCGTTGGAAGGGAATAATCGCGGGCCGAGCAACTTGGCAATGATGCCGAAAGCGCAACTTGCAGAAATTGTTATCTTGTTTTACAAGGCGTAATACTTATGAAGCAGCGCATTTCTCCGTTTCAGTTTTCGAATTACCGAGACTTCTTGAGAGCGGCCCTGAAGGAAAAAGGATTCAGTTACCGCAGCTTCGCGCAGAAGCACGGCGAGGTGATTTCGTTCATCACGCTTGCGTTCGCGCTATCGAGAGGGCGGAGTGGTACAAAAAATAAACCGATGCGTAATCTTTCCCCGGAGACCCTCGCGCGGCTCGGAAAGGTGCTCAAGCTGAAGGAAGACGAGATCACCTTCCTGATCTTGCTGAAGCTCGAAAACGACTCCGAAGTGCATCCCGGTCCCTATGGGGGAGCCTATCTAGAGTGCGTTCGGAGCATGATCAGGGAGCAGAAATACCTGCAGAATCAGTCAACAAATAAACCAAGTACGGGTAAGCAAAGGTATTCCGCCACGGCATATACCGTAGCCGAGCTCCTGGATCTCCTCCCAGGGCCCGCCAAGCACCGCCTCACAGGCGAAATTCTCCTGGAATCCAAGGGCATCCTCGCTAGACAGAAGAGAAAGGCGGGAGTAAAAACGATGGCCTCTGTCATTGGTAAGCTAGATGATCTCGTGAGGTTAGGGTCGCCTTGATCTCACGGATTTAGGGGGGATTTGATTGGAACAAGCATCACTTGATCCAGCGCAGACGAGGCAGTCACCGGCCTCCAATGCCGCAAACCAGCTGATCGGCAATTTGCTTTCGTCGCAATCTGAACTCGTGACGGAAGATCTCGCCACCTTTCTCGTTGCCCATCACATCCTGATCTCCGGCAATGATTCCGTTGCCACCATCAAAGAGTATTTCAAGAGCACCCCCGAGATTCACGAGATCGTGGAAGAAGTACTGAATGCAATGGACCTCGCAAATTTGATCTCGATCGATGGCGACAAGATTAGGGTGTCCCAGCGCTTCGTGGACATCGGCGGTAACGTAGACAACCTGCGCCGGTTCCTTCCGCGCCTCTTTAAGCGCACCACGGAAAGAGTTTTGGAAGATGCGGCTAAAGGCAGATTGAAAGAGAAGAAAGAAGCGCTCCGCTATTTCGCTCTTCCGAATGACAAAGAAACGTCTTCGGAAGCACAAGCAATCTATCTCGAATTCAAAACCAAGATGCTGAACCTGATCTCCAAGACCGAGAGGGAAGGGCGGAAGGCTGAAAGCATCCGTCTCGTCGGTCTATTCAATTGCGCCCTTGTCCCGGAGGACTTCGTATGAAGACGCTATGGATCGCAGTTTTCTTGAGTCTTTCGACACCGGCTTTTGCAGCCGACTTTGCCGTAATTGCTCTTGAGCGCCTTTCCTCGGAGCTAGCATCCGCAACCTCCACCGTTGACAAGACTGATAGTCTTGCTTTCTATCTCAAGTCGCTCGATCGATTGAACTCCGAGCCCAGGTCCGTGAACGCTTGTGCCCGGTCGATTTTTTTCGGATCCTTGTCGATTGCTTGTTCGCCTGTTGCTCGGCAAGGTGGAACGGGCGGGGTAGATTGATCAGTGGCCACGGATCTTTTGTTCGCAATAACAGCGCAGGCCGCGGACAGACTCGAGCCCAAGACCTTCTGCGGCCTGCTCGCAAATGGCTAGACAATAGATAACAGCAACAAGCAAGGCCTCGAAGCTCAAGACAAGAACTTCGAGCCGATTCCTTGCCGTAACGCTCACTTAAGGCCAGCGCAGGCTAATTCTACATATCAGTAGTTTGCAACGCGCAGCTCCGAAGTGTCCTATGTGTTGGCTATGGAAGTGCCTGCTGACTAAGAGCCCAATCGTTCAAAATTCCATAATGGGCGCGGATCTTCGGGTGAGACCGCTGCGACACGCCAGTATCCCATGACTTGTTTACCAAGCTCTACACGGAATTGTTTTGAACATTTTGTATGTGGTCGTATTGCGCAGTCTTCGATTGTCATGAACAATTTAAGTTGCACCCCCTATGCACCAAGAAGTCGACTCTGCAAAGCAACTGGGCCGTTGGCTATCTGTCGAGGAAATTGCCAACCATCTCGGAGTCTCGAAAGAGAGCATTTACCGCTGGCTTGAGAAGGGAAGGATTCCCGCTCATCGCGTCGGTAAACTGTGGCGCTTTGATGCCGGAGAAATAGACGACTGGATTCGGCGTGGGGAGGCGGCTGATGAAGCTGTAAACACTCATGGAATGAGGACTAGCAATGGCAAGACCGCTGAAAAATAGTTCGGCCCGGATTGAAGCAAGAGCCGACGCGTACAAACACCCAAAATCGGATAGCCCAATGCGCCCCGAAGTGGGAACGCAGTCTCAATTTAAGAAGAAAAAACCGCCTAAGAACTACAAGTTCGATAGCTCCTTGTCGCCGCTGATGGAGTGGGACATGAGTGGTTCGCGAGAACTAGGCGAGGTACTTATCTCAGAAATTCTTGCAGCAACGTCCATAGAGGATGCAAAGGGTGCCGCCGCCAAACTGAAATCTCTTTCAAAGCCATTTCTTAATTGGACCGGAAAGGCAGAACGGCTTTCATTTGATGTTCCTACGTTACCGCTGTTCATTCATGAACGCCTTTCTACCAAGGCGATTATTGAAACCATTCGCGACCGTAAGCGGCAGAGTGATCTATTCGATAAAAGCCACCAGCAAGAACGACGCCCCGCCACTGAGCAGGTGCTTAAGGCATACGAGCACAGAGATAAATGGGTGAATCGAATGATTCTCGGCGACTCAGTCGTAGTGATGAACTCGCTGCTGGAGTATGAGGGAATGGCCGGAAAAGTTCAGATGATCTACATAGACCCTCCCTATGGGGTAAACTATGGATCAAATTTTCAGCCGTTCGTGAAGAAACGGGATGTGAAGCACGGGGACGATGATCACATTACCCGTGAGCCCGAGATGGTTCAGGCATACCGGGACACTTGGGAACTTGGGACGCATTCGTACTTAACGTATTTGCGCGACCGCCTCCTTTTATCGCGTGACCTCCTACATGAGAGCGGAAGTATCTTCGTTCAAATCAGCGACATTAACCTTCACCATGTGCGTGAATTGCTTGATGAGGTGTTTGGTCCAGAAAATTTTCAAGGAATCATCGCATTTAAGACTTCTAGTCCCCTTGGCTCAAAAGGGCTCGCGCAGGCATATGACTTTTTGATTTGGTATTCAAAAGACAAAGAAAGAATGAAATTTCGGCCTTTGTTCAAAAAACGAGATATCTCCGATGATAAAGAATGGAGGTTTATAGACGATCCAAAAAACCCACTCGGATACAGGAAGCTTTCAGATGAGGAATTCAAAAATCTAAAATCCTATCAGGGCGTCTTCAGGAGAAGAAAACTCGAATCTTCGGGCTTTACTGAAAGCTGCACATTCACCTTTGAGCTATTCGGAAAGCAATGCAAGCCGTTCGGCGGAAAGAGCTGGGCGACCAATCGAGAAGGAATCGAAACCCTGAAGAAGAAGAATCGCCTTTTCTTGCTTGGGAGCTCCCCGTATTTCAAACAGTATTTTACGGATTTCCCTTACCAAAATCTCGACAACTGCTGGAATGATCAACCGTCAGCCGAGTCGCGTTTCTACGTAGTGCAAACTGCAACTAAATTTATCCAACGCTGCATGCTGATGACGACTGATCCTGGAGACCTCGTTCTCGACCCTACATGTGGAAGCGGATCGACAGCAGTGGTTGCAGAAACGTGGGGGCGACGCTGGATTACTATAGACACTAGCCGCGTTCCCTTGGCGTTGGCACGCCAGAGGCTCTTGTGTGCTTCCTATCCTTACTACACTTTGCGTTCCGAAGAGGCAGGGCCAGGCGGTGGATTTGTCTATGAAAGAAAAACCAATAAGCATGGAGAAGAAGTTGGCGGGGTAATCCCGCACGTAACCCTTGGCTCCATTGCCAATAACGAAACTCCGGAAGAAGAAATCATTGTAGATAATCCTGATCTGCAAAAAAATATTACCCGGGTCTCAGGTCCGTTTGTTTTCGAAGCCACGATCCCTACCCCGATAGATTACCTAGCTGAAGAACCAAATGAGCAGCAGCAGGAAAATGCGGAAAGTTTTGCGGATCGAATGTTAGAAATCCTCCGAAGAAGCCCCATTCTCAGAGTCGAGGGCAACAAACAGATAAAACTAAAGGATATTCGTCGCCCCACGAAAACACTCGCATTATCGGGTGAGGCCGTTTCCATTAACGGCAAAGACAGAAGAGTGGCGCTATTGTTTGGTCCGGAGAGCGGCGCAGTCAGCGACAAGGCTGTGTATGCTGCGATTCAAGAGGCTCACGTCAAAGGCTATGAGCAGTTGGTCGTAATTGGCTTCGCCATCGAACCGAATGCTCGAGTTACTATCAAACAGTGTGAGGAGGTAACCGGCATTCCAGCAATGTATGTTCAGGCAACGCCGGACATCCTAATGGGCGATCTTTTGAAAACCATGAGAAGCAGCCAAGTGTTTTCTGTCTGCGGATTGCCAGAATTCTCCATTAGAAAAACTAAGGCAAAAGGAAAAGACAGCGTAGAGACATTTTCGGTGAAGCTTGATGGTTTAGATACGTTTGATCCTGCGACAATGGAAGCGTCTTCTACAAAAGCAGATGATGTCCCTGCATGGTTCCTGGATACGGACTACAACGGGCTGGTTTTTCACGTTGACCAGGCCTTTTTTCCTAAAACAGGTGCTTGGGAGAGCCTAAGTAAAGCGCTTAAAGATGTTTATGACGAATCAATTTGGGACCACTTGGCTGGCACAACATCGTCAGCCTTCGAGGCCGGGACTAATAGACAAGTCGCAGTAAAGGTCATTGATGCCAGAGGAAACGAACTTATTGCGGTAAAGAATTTGAACGAGGCCGAGTAAAGGCGCTATGGGCGACCACTTTGAAGTAGAATCCCCGATTCTTAACTCACCATTTGATGAGCCACGCCGCTATTGGTTGCTTAAGCCGAATGAGGCCCCTGAGCTTCGCAATTCGCGACGGCCTGCAGTGGTCTTTCGTCCAAGAAATCAAACCAAGTTGTGGAGCACGAAAGACGGAACACTGTTTGAGTCTCCTGAATTCGTGGGCGGATATGAACTGACCCTCGTGAATTTGATCAGAAAGAGGGTAAAAGAATGGCGTGAGGGGGGGTATCCCGGAGTTACGCGTACTACTCTGGAGCTCCTTCAGTATTGGCGTCGTGAAGGCCGAAGGCAGCGACTTTTTTTTGCGCAGCTCGAAGCTGCCGAAACAATCATCTTTCTCCGCGAAGCGAGACCAGATCTTCAACAAGGCATAAACGTGCCTTGGGAGGACATTCCCGAAGGCACGCTAGCGGAAGGCAATAAAGGTTTTAGGCGGTACGCCTGTAAAATGGCGACTGGTTCCGGAAAGTCGACCGTAATGGCCATGCTTGCTGCGTGGTCGATCTTGAATAAGACGAGTTCGCGGCAAGACGCTCGATTTTCAGACGTCGTTTTAATTGTTTGCCCCAATGTGACCATTCGGGATCGATTGAGGGAACTCCTTCCTTCTGAGGGAGAAGCTAGTGTCTATCGAACGCGTGACCTAGTTCCCGCTCATTTGATGCCAAGCCTTCTTCAGGGCAAGGTCATTGTCACCAACTGGCATGTGTTTCAAGCACAGTCGATGCAAACGGGTGGCGTATCGGCCAAAGTTGTAAAGTCCGGCGTTCCAGTCAAAACGATTGAAACGATTAACATCGGCGCGAAAAATACAAGTGGCCGAGGCTTACGATACATGACAGCAGAGACTCTCGCAGCACTTCAGGCGAGTGGAGCTGTTCGTACGCTGGAGGAAGAGCGAGATAAAGATGGCCTTTTGAAGAAAGTAAAGATTGAGAGTACTTACTATGTAGAAAGTGACACCGCGCTCGTCAATCGCATCATCGGTCGTGAGGCTGGCGGCAAGCAGAACCTTTTGGTGCTGAATGACGAAGCGCACCATGCCTATAGAATTCACCGCGAAACCGACGAAGATGAGGAAGAGGACGATGAAGGCCTCAAAGAATTCTATGACGAGGCAGCGATTTGGGTTCAAGGTCTCGATAAGGTTAACAAACAGAGAGGTATCAATTTTTGCATAGACCTTTCTGCGACCCCATACTTTCTAGGCAGAGCAGGCTTGGAAACAAACCGGCCATTTCCTTGGGTTGTAAGTGATTTTGGCCTCATTGAAGCGATTGAATCAGGCCTAGTGAAGATTCCTCAAATGGCTGTCCGGGATACAACTGGGCGACAGATTCCAGGCTTCTTCAATGTATGGGAATGGATCCAAGGGCAGCTCACTACTTCAGAAAAAGGCGCTCGAAAAGGGACCGTGAAACCCGAAGCTGTGCTGAAGTACGCCCATACTCCAATTGCAATGCTTGGAGGTTTGTATCAGGAACTCTTCGACAGATGGAAAGAAGGCGATCCGTCCGGCAGGCCGCCTGTTTTTATTCTGGTCTGTAAGAATACGCAGATCGCCCAAGTAATTTACCGCTGGCTTGCAGAAGATGAAAGACCCACGGGAATTCCACCGGCAAACCTCCGGCTGTTTAGAAATACTGGAAAGCAAATTAATACAATTCGGGTGGACTCAAAGGTTGCTTCAGAAACCGATAGTGGCGGCGCAGTTGAAGACAAAAAGCGCTGGATGAGATTTACTCTCGATACGGTTGGAAAGACCAGCTGGCCAAGAGATTCGCAAGGTCGACCGCTATATCCGCACGGATTTGAAGAGCTCGCTAAAAAGATGGAGATGCCTCTTGATCCGCCTGGAGCTAATATCAGGTGCATCGTATCAGTAAGCATGCTTACGGAAGGCTGGGATTGTAATACCGTAACTCACATCATCGGACTTCGGCCATTCATGTCCCAGCTGCTTTGCGAACAAGTTGTAGGCAGGGGGCTAAGACGCGCTCACTATGAAATAGTCGAAAGTACAATTCCGACTGGTGAGAAAATTGAGGCTTTCGGGGAAGAGGTGTCGAAGGTCTTCGGTGTGCCATTTGAAGTGATTCCCTTCAAGGCTAATGCCGGCGGGACAGCACCAAAAGAGAAGCGGTACCGCATCTTTGCAAGACCCGATCGAAGCGCGCTTGAAATTCAGTTTCCGCGGGTGGAGCGGTTTACCCAGGGCATTCGAAATAAAATAACAGTAGACTGGGAGCATCTACCTCCACTGAAGATTCAGCCTGATAAGATTCCACCCCAGGTTGAGATGAAGGGAATCGCGTATAACACCGAAGGAAAGATGTCTCTTCAAGGGCCGGGCCGTGTTGATGACGTGACTCTACATCAATGGAGAGAGACCTCTCGACTACAAGAAGTAGAGTATAGCCTCGCAACTGATCTTACTCGCTATTTCGTCCGCGATGGAAAGGGCGCAATACCACCTCACGTATTGTTTCCCCAAATTCTTAGGCTGGTAAAAAAGTACATTCATGAAAAAGTAGCAGCTGATCCTCCGGCCGATAAGAAGGACATTTTCCTGGCGCCTTACTATGGATGGGCGATCGAAACTATTCTTCAGTTCATCCGCCCCGATGCGTCACAGGGGGAGACTCCTGAACTCCCGGTTTATGAGAGAAATCGAAGCCATGGAAGCACCGCGGAAGTCGACTTCTGGACAAGTCGAGACATTCGAGAAGTGAATAAGAGCCACCTCAACGCAGTCGTCGCAGATACGAAGTCATGGGAACAACAAGCCGCGTTCTACATCGACAAGCACAAATCAGTTGAGGCTTTTGCAAAAAATGCGGGGTTGGGTTTTTCGATTCCTTACATTTACAAGAGCGAGTCACATGAATATGTGCCGGATTTTATTATTCGCCTCAAAAATAGGGAGAAGTTGCACCTGATCTTGGAAACAAAAGGATTCGACGAAAAAAAGGAGCACAAAATTGCCGCTGCAAATCGATGGGTAAACGCTGTCAATGCAGACGGAACCTATGGCAGGTGGGAGTATCGTTGCGTCGAAAAAATTTCGGAAGT
>CAZTCD010000121.1:0-8083 GCA_964612065.1 uncultured Bdellovibrionales bacterium
GCCTGCTCGACCAAGTGATCGAACTTCTTTTCTCCTGGTATCATACTTTCGTGATCGAGGAGCGCTTCGGCTTTAACCGCTCTTCCGTGAAGACTTTCGTGGGTGATCTCCTCAAAGGCTGGGCGGTGGGCCTGGTAATCGGCGGCCTGCTCGGAGCGGCCGTGCTCTGGTTTTTTATCTACGGCGGCTCTCTCTCCTGGCTTTGGGCCTGGGGCGTTTTCACCACGATCCAGCTTCTTCTCACCTTCCTCGCGCCCGTGCTCCTGCTTCCTCTCTTCAATAAATTTGATCCGTTGCCGGAAGGCGCGCTGCGCACGGCCATCGAGCAATACGCCGAAAAAGTGGGATTTCAACTCCAGGGAATTTTCACGATGGACGGCTCCAAGCGCTCCTCGAAAGCCAACGCCTTCTTCACCGGCCTCGGCCGCTTCCGCCGCATCGTGCTCTTCGACACCCTCGTGAAACAGCATACGGTGCCTGAGCTCGTGGCCGTGCTCGCGCACGAAGTGGGGCATTTCAAGCTGAGGCATATCCCTAAACAGATCTTGCTCTCTCTACTCTCGAGCTTTCTCTTCTTCTGGGTTTTTTCTTTCTTGCTCGAGAGCGACACCCTGGCCCTCGATTTCGGCTTCGCGCTTCCCTCCGTGCAGGCGGCCTTCACCATGGCTTTCCTCTTTTACGCGCCTTTCTCCCTGATTTCCGGCCTCCTTATCCATGGGCTATCGCGCAGATATGAATTCGAGGCGGACGCCTTCGCGCGCGAAACCACGAAGGATCCTTCAAGCCTCGTGGAAGCATTGAAGCGCCTGAGCGTGGAGAGCCTATCGAACCTGAATCCGCATCCCTGGAAAGTGGCGCTCGATTACAGCCACCCGCCCGTGATCGAGCGGGTGCGGGAGCTGAGGCGCGCGACTTAATGTTTTCGGCTTAGCGGTTCTTCAGGCGGATGCGCCCGCCCTCTTCGCGCACCAGGCCGCGCTCCAAGAGGAATTTGCGAGTGTTGTTGAACATCTCTTCCGTGGCGCCAAAATTCTTCTGCAGGAAGATCGCCCGATCCCACTGGTGCCGCGAGTTGTGGAGCGCATAGCCCTCATCCCGCCCTACCGAAAGAGAGCTGCGGCCGCAGCCCGGGCCAAGCAGGAGCGTGGAAGTGGTCTTCCAGTGGTTCAGCGGATAATCGCTACCCCAAAGCAGGCGCTCGGATTTATCCGCGAAATCGCGGGATACCTTGCAGAGGTGATCCGCGCGCGTAACGATCGTGGGCAGAGCCGAGATGTCGGCATAGAGGAGGCCTTTGTACTTGGGCTCCTGCATAAGCGAAAGTAGATCTCGATAAGTATTGCCCGAGGAGCCATGGCCGTGCACCGCGGATTCGCGTGAGGCCGCATGGGCCACGATCACGGTCACTCCCATATCGAGGGCACGCTGTATGCCCATCACTCCCACGTGTTTGCGGAACTTGCGCTCGAGCGCTTTCGAAAAAGTTCCCTCTTCATCGAGGTGCACGAGGAGAGGGAGATTGTATTTCTTGAGCAGGAGGTAGAACTCCGTGAGCCGTTCTTTCACGGCCGCCTCTTCGTCATCTAGGCTGAGGCCCATGATGGGCGGAATCAGCTTTACGAGCACGGCTCCCTTTTCGTAGCTCATCTTCAGTTCTTCACGGAAATCCTGACGGAGGGGATTCACGCTGGCTCCCCAGAGAAGATTCTTGTGCTTGGACACCTCTTCCGCCACGAGGGAGTTTCGGATCATGAAATCGGTGTTTTCGTAATCGGGCTCGGAGGCGTTGAAACGGTAAGTACCGTCGAGCGCGAGCATCACGATGGCGTCGAGGCAGGTACTGGCTTCCACCTTCTCGCTCACCGCATCGAAGAAATGGCTGTTGCCGAGGCGCTGGAGATCCTGCTTCTTCACGCCGAAGGCGTCGAAGAGGGCTTCGTATTTACTGAAAAAGAGCGCCACCTTTTCCTTCTTCATGCGATCGCTCACGAAGCAGGTTTTGCCGCCATCATCGAGGCAGCCGGCGTGAGCGTGGATGTCTACGAGGCCTTTTGAGGTGCAGTAGGTGCCTTGCGAGCGGAAAATGGCTCCGGCGCTGTTGACCACCGAATACTCGGCTTGGGCTGGGGCCAGGGAGAGGAGAGCGAGGGCAAGGCTAACTACTGACATGGCTTCCTTTCAGCGGCACGGGGCAGGGGCGGCCGGCGGGAGGAGTATAAGGGCGAGGGCACGAGACGCGAACCATAATCCTGTGAAGAAGGGTGCGCGCGAATTCGGATTTTGCGAATGAGGGAGTGGGGCTTAAGTGTTTGGAATGAATAGTTATTTAGGAGAGGGGTGAGAGGAAGAAAAGGCAAAAAAAGAGCCCAGGCGTGATTTGGTGGTTGATGGAGGGTTGATCAGCGCCTAGGCCCTTACTAGCAGATTTTTAGATTTTCGCGGCCGGCGCCGCGAAGAGCTCTCCTTTCAGCTTTCGCTGGTTAATAGTTTTGGTTGCCAAAATCCTACGAACTCGTGCGTCGCCTTTTTATCCTTGGCGGTAGATGGCTGATCCATCTGGGCCGGAGAACGGTTCGAATGCATGGTCTCGTTTAAATGCGACAAGTACAGGAAGGATAGGGCCAGGAGTAGAAACCCGACGTAAAGCTCCTTGGTCCAACTCCTTCCTGCACTCATCGCCACGCCTTTCGTTCCGTTCGTTCAACGTTCATTCAACGTTTGCTGGTGGTGCTTGTTCAGGGCTCCACCGTCCGTCTGCCCCCCGGTTCTTCCGGGGAGGAAGGTTGTTCATGCCTTCCATGGATTTGAATTTAGCGAAGGGGGATTAAAGGGAGATGAAAAGAGAATTAAACTTTTTTCATCTCTACCTGGAAGGCCTTTCCAGGGGGATTTTCAAGCAATATCGATATGTTGCCGCCATGCATTTCGGCGATTCTGCGGGCGATCGGAAGGCCCAATCCGGTACCGGATACCTTCGAAATGGTGAGATTTCCTCGCTCGTAGCGCTGAAAGAGGCGTTCCGCCTGGTCTTTGGTGATCTCCGGGCCGTAATCCCGGATCTGCACCAGCACGCGATAGGCTTCGTTCGTGAGCTGCACTTCCACCGGCGAGCCTTCTGGCGAGTACTTGATGGCGTTGTCGAGGATGTTGCGGAACATCGACTGCAAAAGATCCGGATCGCCTTTCACGAGGAAATCATCTCCCTGATTCCCCGCTGTGAGATCTTGCAGATCGAGCCGAACAGCGATGTTCTTTTTGCGCGCGAGGTTTTCGAAGCGCGCCACGGTTTCGAGCAGAACTTCGTCGAGGCGCACATCGCGCACAGTGAGCGAGCCCGATCCCGCCTCCATCTTTGCGAGAAGGAGCATATCGTCGAGCAGGCGGCTCATATGCTGCAGCTCTTGGGCAGAGGAATCCACGAAGGCCGCTACTTCTTCTGGCGAGCGCGGCTTGGAGCGGAATACATCGAGCTCGCCTCTCAGAATGGCCAGCGGCGTTTTTAGCTGGTGGGAAGCATCGGCAATGAAATGCTCGTGGCTCTCAAACGCCTTCTCGATCCGGCCAAGGAGGCCGTTCAAGGTTACGGTGAGGTGGCGGATTTCGTCGTCGGTGGGATGCTCGGGCAGGCGCTCCGAAAGATTGGAGGGATTGAGCTGCTCGGCCTTCGCAATCACCCCGCGCACGGGCTCGAGCGCTTTGTTGGCGAGATAAAAGCCGCCGATCCCTGCCAGCAGAAGGGTGATCGGAATTCCCACGAGAAAGAAGAGCACCATGCTCTTGGCCTCTTTTTCGAGCAAAGTCATCGGCACCGCGATCTGCAGGATGAAAAGAGGCTTTCCTCGTTTGGCCAGATAGGTGATCTGCCGGTAGTTCTCGGCGGGGAGATCCTTTCCGATCTCTTTCATGTTCTGCGCTGTGAGGGTGCGATAAACATGGCCGCGGTCGAATACGGCCTGCCATTCCTCGGTGGAAAGAGGCAGGTATTTATTGCCGAGCGCGAGCGAGCGGTCTACCACCCGGCCTTCGAGCGAAACTACCTGCACGAAGCTTTTTCCGAGCGAAAAGGGGAAGATCTTCTCCTTGGCTACAAGGGCGTTCGGCGTGAATACGAAATCACCCCAGAAATCCACGGTGATGGATTGGGCCACGTCTACGGCATGGTTGAAGAGAGCGAAATCAAACTCCTGCCGGTGGTTGCGCACGAACACCTGGTAGAGAATGGTGCAGAAGATGGTCAGGGTTAGGAAAAGAAGAGTGAGGTAAAGGCCCGTGAGCCGGGCCCTGATGCTCGTGAAAAAACGCCCGAGCTTATTCTTCCCGGAGAACATAGCCTACGCCAACGATGGTGTGGATCAGGCGCTTCTCTTCCTTAAGCGTGATCTTTTTCCGGAGCATATTCACGTATACATCGATCACGTTGGAGTCGGAATCGAAGTGCACGTCCCAAACGTGCTCCGCGATCGAGGTGCGGGAAAGCGGCTTGTTGGGGTTGCGCATGAAATATTCGAGGAGCGAGAACTCCTTGGCGGTGAGGGCGAGATCCCGAGCTCCCCGTTTCACTTTGCGCTTCACCAGATCCATCTCGAGATCGGCAAAACGCATCAGGGAGGAGGTCTGGTTGGTTTTTCTCCTCAGAAGCGCGCGCACGCGGGCGAGGAGCTCATCGAAGGAAAAGGGCTTGGTGAGATAATCATCGCCGCCCGAATCGAGGCCATGCACCTTATCGCGGGTGGAAGAGAGGGCCGAGAGGAAGAGGATGGGGCCGGCATAGCCTTCCTTGCGGAGGTTGGCCGCGGTGTCGAAGCCCGTCTGGTCGGGCAGCATCACATCGAGCACGATGCAGTCGTAGAGGTTTTCTCCGGCGAGGGTTTCGGCAGAGGCTCCAGTGCCGGCATGATCCACGGAATAACCGGCTTCAGTGAGGCCTTTCTGCAGGAAGCCCGCCATTTTTTTTTCATCTTCCACGATCAGAAGTCTCATTTGCGGCCCGCCTCCTTCTCTTCATAGGGCTCTCCGAGCTCCCGGCCCAGGCTTTCCATAAAAGCCTGCATGGGGCGGAGGCGGTTCAGCGCCTCTTCCCGCCCGGCTTCCGTATTCATTGTGCCCGGAAGGAGAAACAATTTGGTGAAAAAATGATCCAGGGAGAAGCGGGTATCGTCGAGGGTGCGTTCCTTGGCCCAGGGATCGCTGGAATCGAAATACTGCGTGCCCATACGAACGCCCGTGGAATAGGTGCGCATGATGCCGATCGATCCGAGAGCCTCGAGGCGGTCGGCGTCCTGCAGGGCCATGGGCAGCGGGCGGGTGGGGCGCTCGCCCCGGCTGAAGCTGTGCTGGCGGATCGCCAGGCAGATATCTTCGGCTTCTTCAGCGGAAAAGCCGTTTTCGAGCAGCAGAGGAAGGGCAGCCTCGGCCGATAACTCTGAAGCGCGGGCACGGTCCGGGTGGTTCTTGGGCACATTCACCAGATCGTGAAGGAGGGCGGCCGCAATGGCGTGTTCCATGCGGGTATGGTCGCCAAGGATGCGGCAGGTCCACAAAGCCACTCGCAAAAGGTGGGCAAGATCGTGGGCTGCATCGCCATCGCTGGCTCCTTCCATCTTCTGGAGAAGGGGCTTGAGGCGAGGGCTTTTTCTGATCTGGTCGAGAAGGGCGGCGCGGCTGCTTGGTAGGGAAGAATGCATCCTTATCATCCTTAACCTAATTTCCTTTCTGAGGGAAACAGGTTAAAAGGGCGCATAACCACTAGGAAATTCCCAGCGCGGGATTAAAGAATCTTCATAAGGGGCTTTATTATGGCTGAACGCACGGCAGAAAAAATCCGTACCCTCATTTCCCAAGAGCAGATTGCGGCGCGCATTTCCGAGTTAGGGAAAGAAATCAGCCAGCAATATGCGGGAAAAGAGATCACGGTGATCTGCGTGCTCAAAGGGAGCTTTATCTTCTGCGCCGATCTGGTTCGAGCCATCAGCGTGCCGGTGCGCTGCGAGTTTATTTCCTGTTCAAGCTACGGAAACGCCAAAACGAGCTCAGGAGAAGTGAAGCTGGCCCTCGACGTGAGCATCCCCCTCGACGGCAAGCATATTGTGATCGTGGAAGATATCGTGGATTCCGGCCTCACCCTGAAATATATCCGCGATCTCTTCGCCGTGCGGAACCCTGCCTCGATCGCTACCTGTGCCCTGCTTCAAAAGCCAGACGCTTTGAAGGTGGATGTGACCGTGGAGTACACTGGATTCAAGATCGGCAATGAGTTCGTGGTGGGGTACGGGCTTGACTACGCCCAACGTCACCGTGAGCTGCCCTTTATCGGAGTGGTGGAGCAGTAGAAAGCCCGCCGCCGAATCAGATAAAACAAAAAGCCCTCCGCACTTTCGGGTGCCGAGGGCTTTGTAATGTGGGGCCTTTCGAACTACTCGTTCTCGTCGAGGAGGTTGAGGGTCCAGGCGAGAGCGCGGAGTTTGCAATAGCCGTTGATGGAAATGTATTGCGAGCCTTCGCGGCCATACCACTTGCGCTGGCAAGCCACTTTCATATTGGAAAGGTTATTGAGATCGGTTTGCGAAGGAGCGAGCTGCTGGAGGCGGCCTTCGCACTTGGCGGTGGCGGCATTGATGAACTTGATGTCGTTGCCGGTTCCGGAGCCGCAAACTTCGGCGAGCTTAACGGCCTGGAAGCAGAATTCCTGTTCGCCGATGGCGGCTACGATGGCGGAATCGTCTTCGCTGATGTCTTTGCCGTTGTGCGAGCAGGCGGGAAGGGGAGCCGGAGCGCAGGAGTTTTCATCGGCGTGGGAAAGGGTGGGAAGGAGAAGAGCTGCTGCCAAAGCAAGCGAAGCTAGTTTCATAAATACCTCGGAAAAGAAATGGGTGGGTCGCCGGGGCCGTATACCATGCCTATTGCTGTGCGCAAGATTCTTAACGGGAAGTTAAGGTGTTGTGCCGCAGCTTTGCCGCGAGGCTATGGCTAAAATGAGTGGGAATTGCGCCACAGCTTTGCTTTCACAAGGTAAGCTGGAAAAATGACAGACCTTTTCCCCTTTCCCGGATCCACCAGCCCAGCGAAGGTACAGGCCGAAATCTCCTGGCGGAAAGGCGGGATCGAGTTCCGTTTCTCGTTCCCGGCTTTCTCCCGTCTCCTCGATGCCCCATCGGGACCCAAGAAGCGCCTGTACGGATCCCAATGCACGCGAAAAGACGGCCTCTGGCAGACCACGTGCTTCGAAGCTTTTTGGGGAGAGCGCGGCCATCCAGGCTATTGGGAGCTGAATCTCAGTGCCGAAGGAAGCTGGAATCTCTATCGCTTTGAAGCTTACCGGTCCCCCCAGCCGCCCACGCCTTCGAATGATTACCGGCTGAAATGGTTAGAGGCGGGAGAGGGAGAACTCGGCTGCCGGCTCGAGCCTGCTCCGGGCCTGGAAAGAGAGTGGGAGGCTAGCCTTTGCATGGTGGCGCGCACGAAGGAAGGGATCAAGTATCTATCTTCGAATCATGCCGGGGCGAAGCCCGACTTTCACCTAAGAGCGAGTTTTACTCTTTTGCTGAAGCCTTCTTGAGGGCTTTTTCGCTCGAGGCCAGCTTGCGGCCCTTCTGAAGGCTCTGAGCGGGCGACGCGAGCGCCAGGGCCTGCTCGATCTTTTCGAGACGGTCTTTCAGGGCCTTGTTTTCCGAGCGAAGAGCAATGTTTTCGAGCTCGATCTTGCGCTCGAGAGAGGCGATCTGCTGCTTTTGCTGAGCGAGATCCCGGTGATCGGCTTCCCACTTCGCATAAAGTTCCTTGATGGCGTTGATCGCCACGTAGAGGAAGTTCGAGTAGTTCACTTTGCGAACTTCGGTTTCTTCCTTGTCGCCGGAGTGAAGCTTCACTTTGGATTTCACCACATATTCGGGAATCACGTCTTCGAGTTCCTGGGCCACGAATCCCACGGCCTTGCCGTTATTATCCGTCCCAGCCAGGCCATTGTGCTTATAGGCGCGAGGACGAAGTTTGATGATCTCGTTCAATCCATAGGGGAAATCGTGGATGTCCTTCTTCACGCGGCGGTCAGACACGCACACGCCCTGGAATCCCACACCACCGGTCA
>CAZTCD010000121.1:8093-9553 GCA_964612065.1 uncultured Bdellovibrionales bacterium
GTCATCATGCAGCCATCGGTATTGATGTCTCCGGCGGCATCGATGGAGCGCACGGCTGCCGGGTTGGTTTTGCCGGCACCGATACCGAGCCTTCCTTCAAAGAAGTTCACGGTGGCAGAACCGTCGGAAAAGATTCCGTATTGCACGCCACCACCCGCGAAGGCGGTAGGGGCAGCGTTGGTGGGGTCGGTTGGGTCTTGCAGGTAAAGGCCGGCATAGTTGGTCACGGTGCCGCCGGCCTGGTTGTCGAGCTTGGCGTGGAAGGCATAGGCGTTGGTGATCGTGCCGTTGGTGGAGTTGAGGATTTCGCCGTCCACTCCAATGCCGGTGGTGAGAGTGTCTACATCCGCGTTCTGCGCACGGCCGAAGGTGCCTACCAGCTGGCTGGCTGCGAACGGGGTGGCGAGCCTGGCGATGTTCACGGCGCCCCAGCCGGTGAGGTTGGCCTGAGCCACCGTGGGCGAGATGCTCGTGAGGTTTTCAGCGGCCACGAAGCTCGAAGCGGCGTTCACTGCAGCGGTGGGCGAGCCGGTCAAGGTATTGCTGATCCCTTTGAAGTTCGAATCGGAAGCCACGGTAGGAGAGGCCGTGAGGGCGTTGGTCACAAGAGCGACCGTGCCTGCGCCTGTGGAGGTGCTGGTCATCGCGAGGCTCATGCTGCCGTTCGCGAGGCTCATGCTGCCGTTCGCGAGGCTCATGCTGCCGTTCACCGTATGTGCATCGGTGCTGGCATCGCCCAGGGTGAAATTGCCCGCGCCGGTAACAGCGCCGGTAAAGGTGGAAGCTCCGGTTACAGCGAGCGTGCTGCTCCAGGTGGAAGAACCACCGGTTACGTTAATTCCGCTCGCGAGTTTTGCAGTGGTCACGGAAGCGTCAGCGAGATCTACAGTTTGGATCGTGCCGTTCTGAATCTTGTCGGAGGTTACCGCATCGCCTGCGATCTTGGGTTCGGTAACAGAAGCATCGCTGATCACCGCCTTGGGGGCGTTCGTGAGACAGCCTTGCAGCAATAGGCTGAGGCCTGCGATTTTCGCTACTTTCATGGCTTTATATTGGCTTAGCTTCTTGGGCATAAAATCTCCCATGCAAAACCATCGGTGTATCCATAATTATACTTGAGTGTGTGATTCTGGTTAATCATAGAGTTCTGGCTGTATCCGCAGGGAGACAGATGATGGCGGGAGGGTTACGAATGTTGCGAATTCGAAACCAAACAGGGCTCATTTACCAGGAGAGAGCGTCTTAACTTTTCCCGCAATGAACGCGTAAGAGCGTGAGAACGCTTGGGTAAAGTTTCCCTCAGAGGGGGTGAGCCGGAAAAAAGCCGGCTGCTTCAACGGGAGAGAGAAAAATTTCGATTTTGCTCTCATTGCTTGGTCTCCCCCCGGCGTTCAGCGAGGAAAAAAATTCTTACAAGCAATCTTACAAGGTGTTTTACGCTGTTCTGCGGCCGTATTCCG
>CAZTCD010000122.1:0-9524 GCA_964612065.1 uncultured Bdellovibrionales bacterium
AAAGTAGCCGGACACTATCTATGCTACCACATCCAGCCTGCGCGAGTAGTCTCGTGCCTGCTGCCTTGGCGCGGCTCTCGCCGAAGCCGGCGAGTTCCGCTCATTGCTGTCTTCTCCGGAGGCGAAGGCACCGCCCTGCCTGCTGTTCTGGTTATTGTCCCAGCGGGCATGCCTTCCCTGATCAGCAGCTTCCTGGCCGAAGCCGCTTTGCTGCTGCTGTTGCTGATTCTGCGAAAGGAACTGCTCGTTCAGGCTCGCGCCCTTGTCGAGATTGTTCACAATCGAGGAATCAGAAACAGTCACCTCGAATTTGGAGAGGGTGAGATTCTGTTCCTTCAGGGAATGTTCCAGATCATGGTTCCCGCTACGGAGCACTTTCGCCACGTCGTTGTTTTCAGCCATCAGCTCCACCTCGACTTTTCCGTCTTTGGTGGACACTTTCAGCTTCACTTCGCCCATGTCGTCAGGATGAAGCACGAGTCTCATCTCGCCTCCGCCCTTGTGCGCATGGAGCGCAACGCTTGTACCTACGTCGTTCAGCAGCACCTCGCGGAACTGATCAGGCTTGTCGAGCCCGGGTAGGTATACATCGTGATGAGTTAGCTCGCGTGCGCCATGAGCCAGAGCTGCGCCAAGGGCCCCGCTGGCGGAAGGATCAAGCTTGGCTTGCTTTCCACCATGCGGAAGCTCAAGGTCACGCTCCCTGCGGTTGCCCAGCTCCAATCCCTTGGAACTGGCACCCGCCACGGCTTCAGAGGTGAGGGTTGCTTTGGGCCCAGCCGAGGAGACCGGGGCCTCCTGGGCAGCAGCTGCCGCATTTCTTCCCTCAACTTCTTTCACCGGGCCTTTGCCCACGCTCTCATGCATTTGAAGGTAGCTTTCCGTGCTTACCATCATCTCCGGCGTGCCGGCTCCCGGTAGCTTCTCAGCCCCCTGGAGCTTCCGCGGATCTTTTGGATCCAGCGGAACAGCCGCTCCGCCCGCCGCAGCTGCCGCCATCGGGGCGCGCTGCGCGTCCGTTGGCATCTGCACCTGCTCGAGCTTGGTATTCACCGCTTGCAGGAGTTTGAGCTCCTCGTTGTTCAGCGGCGGAAGGGCTTTCTGCTTCAGGGAAGCATTCACCTGATCCGGCGTCATCGCCGGCTGCTTCCCGTCTGCACCCACCGGATTTTTCATCGGTGGAGATGCCAATCGTGCCTGCTCCGCAAGAGGGATTCCCAGCAAAGCGGAGAGCTCGTTGAGCTTCTCTTTTTTTGCTGCATCCTCCGCGCTTTCAGGCACGGCATCCGAAGGCCCGGAAGCAATGGCTTTTCCACTCGGCGTTCCATCGGCCTGGCCTTCAGCCAAACCCTTGCCGCGTGGGATCCCCCTGAGGGTCCGATCCAAACCCGCTCCCTGCTCTTCCGTTTTTTCTCCGTTCATCGCCTTGATGAAGTTCATCAAGTTCGCGAACCCTTGGCCGTCTGCTTCGGTTTCCTCTGCGCTCTTGCCGGTACCAAAGATGATATCGAGCAAGCCGCGAGAAGGGCCGGCAGCGGTCGCATTCGTCATGTCCACTGAGTTGTTCCCTCCTGGTACAACGCCGTTCCCGGCGTTTCAGTTAACATCGTTTCCATTTTACATAGGCCGGTTGGTGTCGGTTCCCTCCTTGGATGCTTGCGGCGGCTGGGCAGCTGCCGGTTCTTCGATTGAATCGCGATATCCTGTGTAGAGCTCGGTGAGGCGGGCACCTTTCTGCTTGTCTAAAAGGTTTAAAATCTTTGAGGCCCGCTGTTCTTTCATGCGGGCGAGAATTTCCACAGCAAGCTCGGGATCCAGGGCCTCCACATACCTTGCTGCAGCTTCGGGCCTCATGCCTTCCACCACGGTTACCAGCTTCACGATCTTGGCCTCGTGATCTTTCTTGTAGGTATCGAGCCTCTCCGCCATCTTCTTGTTCAACTCTTCCATCTTGCGGAGCTTCTCTTTAAGCAGCTTCTCCTGAAGATCCAGATCACGCGCTCTTTCCTCCAGGGCTTTTTCCCGGGCATCAAGAGCTACCTTTCGCTCCTCCAGCTCCCGAATCCCTTCCATAGTGAGAGCGATCGGGGTTGATTTCTTCTTCGCCGGGGCCGGCGTTTTCTCCGCAGAAGCCTTATCAGCCGCATTTTTCACCGCATCCGCCGGCTTTGGCTCTTCCTCCGCCCGCACCAGGCTTACAGCCGCAACGAGCAGCAAAGCGCATCCGGTGATCAGCATCGCCCTACTTCTCATCGTCTTCCCCTTCTCCCTCGCGCAGCCGCGCACGCATCACATATTGCTCATCCTGCGCGCGAAGCTCGTGCCTTCGAGCCTCTTCCTTGAATTGGCGCATTTTCTTCTCGCGAAGCTTTTCCATGATCATCTTCTGCTGCCTAGCGTGCAGAAATTCCCGATAGCAGTTTCCCACGTCCTGTTCGTTGATTTCGAGCACCTGCTTCAAATCCACCCGGCGCACTTTCTGGCCGCTGATGAACTGATCGAGCAGCCAGAAGTCGGACGCCTTCACCGAAGCATGCCGGCCCGGCGCTCCGAGACCCGCGAATTCCCGCCTGGCCTGCACCTCTTTCATATCGAGCTCCAGCAGTTTGGCTTCGGTAGCACGAAGCCTGCCCATGCTCTGGGCCAGCTTCACCTGCTTCTCCTGCTCCTGCAGCTTCCGGTGCCGCTCTACGGCTTCAAGACGGAACTGGAATTTTTTCATTCAGCCCCCCTGTCCACCTAAGCCCCCCGGATGATCGCGCGCATAAGCGCCACGGTGTCCTGCATGGTCGTTTTATCGGAAACGTCCTGCCGCAGGAAACGGTTGATGAAATCATTGAGCTCGATCGCTTTATCGATCTTGGGATTCGAACCCTTCACATAAGCGCCAATATTGATGAGGTCTTCCGCCTCGCGGTAAATGCTCATCAGCTCGCGCATTTGGGAGGAAAGATCATTGTGCTCCGGAGAAACCACGGAACGCATCACACGAGATACGCTCTTGAGCACGTCGATAGAAGGAAAGTGTCCTTTATCAGCGAGATGCCTGGATAGCACGATGTGGCCATCGAGGATGGAGCGGGCGGAATCGGCGATCGGATCGTCGAGATCATCCCCTTCCACGAGCACGGTATAGAGGCCGGTAATAGAACCGCCGTGCTTCCCTCGGGAGCCGGCTCTTTCCAGCAAGCGCGGAAGCTGGGCGAATACAGAAGGCGTATATCCTTTCGTGGCAGGAGGCTCTCCCATGGAAAGGCCGATCTCCCTCTGAGCCATGCAAAAACGCGTGAGGGAATCCATCATGAGCAGGACTTTTTTCCCCTGGTCGCCGAAGTATTCGGCGATCGTGGTGGCAAGGTAGGCCGCCCGCATGCGAAGAAGCGGGCTCTGCTCGGAGGTGGCCACCACCACCACGGAACGCTTCAAGCCTTCCGGGCCGAGATCGCGCTCGAGGAATTCCCTTACCTCTCGGCCCCGCTCACCCACGAGAGCGATCACGTTCACATCGGCGCGGGTATAACGGCTCACCATGCCGAGGAGCACGCTCTTGCCCACGCCGGAACCCGCCATGATTCCCATCCGCTGCCCGGAACCGCAGGTGATCAGGCCGTTCAAGGCACGCACACCGAGATCCAGGCTGTCCTTGATCGGTTCACGATCAAGCGGGTTGAGAGGCGTGGAGTAGAGAGGCATCTCCACTCCTTCGGTGAGCATCGGTTTGCCATCCATGGGGCGGCCCGCTCCATCGAGCACGCGGCCCAGAAGTTCCGATCCCACTTTCACCGTAGCCTGCTTCGAGAGAAGCATCACCCGGCTCTGAGTGTTGATTCCGTGCGCCTCTTCGAGAGGCATGAGCACCACGTTATTGCCGCGGAACCCGATCACTTCCGCAAGAGCCGGTTTTGCATTGGGAGCGGTTTCGAGCCTGCAGATGCTTCCTACGGCGGCGCCGGGAAGCACCGCCTCGAAATTGAGACCAACGGCTTTGTTCACTTTGCCGGTGAAGCCGTAGAGAACCGCGCGCGCGAGTGGGTCGCGGTACTTCTGCTGTTGTAGCTCGTATGCGTCGTCCATGACTTTTCGTCTCCCTCCTGGAGGCGGTTCTGTCACTACTTCCCTAAATCATACCACGGCTTAAAGGCGAAAGGGGAGAAAGTTTTGTGCGGAGCGCATTTACCGGGGACCGGAAGGCAAAAGAGGAGAGCGTTCCGCGCCCCCCTCTTTCCCATAATGAATTGCTATGCCAATTTTCTGTCGGACTCAGGCCTTCAGAGCTTTCTTCACGTTCTCGATCTGAGAAGCGATACTGGCATCCACCACGCCGAAACGGGTTTCGATCTTGCAACCCCCCACCGGAATGCTGTCGCTTGGTTCGATCGTGGTATTCGAAAGTTTTCCGAATTCTTTATCGAGTGCCTGCTTCAGGTCTTCCACGTTGGCAAAATCGGCCTCACTCAGATGAATCTTGAGATCATCACGGGTGCTGAGCTGCTGAAGAAGGGTGATCACCAGTCGCTTGATGTAATCGCGATCCAGTTCCACTTCCTTGAGCACTACCATTCCGGCGATCTCACCGATCAGATCCATCAAAAAGGCTTCGTTGGCAGCGAAGATGCGCTCGCGGAAGGAATCGAATTGCTGGAGAAGAGCGTCGAGCTTATCCATTCGTTCCTGGATCCGGGGCAGCTCCGCCTTGTAGGCCTCCGCCTTCCCCTCCTCCAGGCCTTTCGTGTATCCGGCCACCTCAGCCTTCTCGGAAGCCTGCTCCCAGCGCCTTTCCATCTCCTTGGAGATGCGCGCTTCCTGAGCCGCCTTTTCCCTCGCATCGATTCCCAGCTGCTCCACCACATTTGGATCGAGCTTGAAAGAAACGTTTCCGCCCTTGTGCACCTTATCCACGTCTCCGAGGTTCACATGAGCTTCGAACTTCGGCTCCTCGAAAGCACGCACCTCGGCGCCCGCTGGGGCCTTACGCTGCGTGAGATCCGGATAGATGAATTCTTTTATATCCATCGTCATACGAAGGTATCAGCTCCGCCGCGATTGATCTGAAGCTTGCCTTCGCTCTCAAGCCGCTTGGCGATATTGACGATCTCGCTCTGAGCGGTTTCCACGTCGGAGAGCTTTTGAGGGCCCATGTTTCCAAGGTCTTCCTGGAGAAGCTGGGAAGCGCGGGAAGACATGTTCTTGAAGATCTTCTGCTTGATCTCCTCGGGTGCTGTCTTGAGCGCGATAAGCAGCTTGTCGTTCGGAACCTCCTTGAGAAGAGACTGCATGCCGCGGTCGTCGAGGAGGATAAGGTCCTCGAACACGAACATGAGCTTCTTGATCTCTTCGGCGAGCTCGGGATCCTTCTCTTCCACACGGGCCATGATGTTGGTCTCTGTGGTTTTGTCCATCGTATTGAGCATCTCGGCCACGGGCTCCACACCACCGAGAGTGGTGGAATCGATGGTGCCCACAGTGGCGAGCTCTGCTTTGAGCACGTCGTCGAGCTGGGCGATAAGCTCGGGCGAAATAAAGTCGATGTTCGCGAGGCGCATCACCACTTCTGCCTGAAGGGCATCGGGCAGGCGGCGGATAGTATCGCTCTTTCTGGTGGGGTCGAGGTGAGCCACGATCAGAGCGATAGTTTGAGGGTGCTCGTTCACGAGGAAGTTGGAGAGAGTACGGGTATCCACCAGCTCGAGGGCTTCGAGGGTCTTCGCCCCATCCTGGAGGCCCACGTTTCCAAGAATGTTTTTGGCGCGCTCTTCGCCGAGGGTTTCCAGGATGAAGCTTTTTCCTTTGGCGGTGCCGAAAATCAGGGACTCTTCCTCGCTCAGCTCGAAGAAAAAATCCTCCAGTACCTGCTTCACCATGGTTACGGGAGCTTTCTCTACGCAACTCATCTGGCCTAGCAGGCGCTTGATATCGTTGTCTTTTAGATTGCCGAAAATTTTCTTGGAGCAGGATGGCCCGAGCACGTTCATCAGCAACGCCGCCCTCTGCAAACCGCTCATCTCTTCATATGTCTCGGGGAATCCGGCCATGGGTCAGCTCTCCAGTTTAGGCGGTCTTCTCTTTGTCTTTGTTGTCAGCCGGCTTCTCGCCGATCCACTCGTGGAGGATCTGCGAAGCCTTGTGCGGGTTGTCGTTTACGAGGGAAACCACCTTCTCCTTGAGCATCTCGCTCTGTACTTTCTCGGGGTCCACCTTCTCCTCGATCTCGGGAAGGATATCCTCGAGGCTCTGCGCCACTTGGCGGGCCTGCACCTTCTCGAGTTCTTCGAGGGTTTGAGGCAGGAAGTCTTCCACGCTCTCCACCGTGTTCTCGGTAACCCACTTGATGAACGGGCGCACCACGAAGAGGAAGAAAAGCGTGAAGATCAACCCAATCGCGGCCCATTGGCCCAGGTTCATCAACATCGCATTGCGCTCTGCCAGCTGCGCGGCCCGGGTGGCTCCTTCGAGATCCTCTTTGAAAAAAGTATCGCTGCGCACTTCAATCAAAGGATCGCGGCCCTGTTCCCAGCCCACGGCATTGGCCACCAGAGCCCGGTATTCATCCAACTTTGCCTGCGAAACGGGTTCGCTGCGAAACCCTCCCGGGGCCGCTGCATCCGGAACCTGCACGGCATCCACGAGCACGCTCACGAAGATTTTCTTCAGCGTGGCCATCGGCTTTTCCGAGGAACGAGTGGTTTTCGGAATCTCGTAAGCGATCACTTCCTGGTTGCGATCCGTACGATTGGTGGCAGTAGGATTATTGGCCGGCTGATTTTCTGCCCCTGGCACCTGGCTTTTCACACCGGGCTGGCCCCCAGGAAGCGGGCGATTGCCTTCCATGGTGTCTTTGTCTTTGGAAACGGTACGCACGGCGCTGTTCTCACCGTCCACGAGGGTTTGTGTTTCCGCCACGCGGCTGAAGTCAAAATCGGCATTTACGGTGGCCTTCACCCGGCCATCGCCCACCACCGTGCTAAGCAGGGCGATCACTTTGTCTTCGGTTTTCTTTTCGAACTTGCGCTGGTAATCCAACGTGGCGGCGGCAAACGCGGCAGCCGGATCATCGTTGTTCTGAGAAAGCGGCTTGCCGGCGCCCGAGATGATGCTCACCGCATTGGGTTCCATGCTTTGCACGGAGGAGGCCACCAGGCGCTGAATGCCGCGGATCTGGTCTTCGGTGGGGTTGAAGTTCGGCGCTAGATCGAGCACCACAGAAGCCGTGGGGCGCTTCTCGTCTTCCAGGAAGGCGCTCTTCTGAGGGATTGCAAGGTGCACGCGCGACCGCTCAATACCGCGGATATGGTTGATCGTGCGAACCAGCTCCCCTTCTTTAGCGCGGTTCTCATTGATGCGGTTCATGGTGCTCGTGGCGCCAAAGCTCTGCTTATCCCAGATTTCATTGCCCACCACGCCCGTCTGGGCGAGGCCCGAGCTCGCGAGCTCGAGCCGGAGATCGTAAACCTTCTCCGGTGGCACGGAAATCGAGCGTCCGGATTCGTCCACCACGAAGGGGATCCGCTTCTCCCGCAGATAGCGGATTACGGCCGTGGAATCCTCTGGAGCGAGATTGGTCATCAGGTTGGAATAGGTAGTGCGGCTCGCCCAGTAGAACACTCCGGCCATGCTGACCACGATCCCGACCGCGAGCGCAACGAAAGCGGCTTTGCGCGCAGGTGTAAGCGTGCCGAAGAAGCTCGCCATCGTGCCCAATGATTTAGAGAAAAATTCCACCGCTATCTCCCTCTTTCTCTTCCCGCTTTCCGTTCAAGTACCAATCAGAAATCAAACCTGCATTCTCATGATCTCGCGATAGGCCTCAATCACCTTGTTTCTTACCTGCGAAAGCAACCTGAATTGCACGTCGGCCTTTTCCATTGCCAGCACGGCCCCGTGAATATCCTTGTTGCGGCCCGCAGCCACATCCTGAATTTTCGCATCCGCCTGCAGCTGGCTCGTATTGGCTTCGTTGGCGAGCTCCTTAATGAAATCGCCGAAGCTCTTCACAGATCCCGCCTCGGAGCTCTCCTCCGCCTGCGAAACCCGCTGCTCATGAAGCTCACGGAAGCGTTCGCTTTGAATTCCCCCGGTGGAGCTGCTGATCGCCATTCTGCCTATGTCGAAATTAGACATTCAGCCCCCTACTTCCCGATGTCCAGGGCCTTCATGGCCATGGCCTTGGCGGCATTGATCGCCGTGATATTGGCTTCGTAGGCCCGCTGGGCCTGAAGCATGTTCGCCGTTTCCTCGATCGGATTCACGTTCGGCATTTCCACATAGCCATCGGCTCTCGCCTGGGGATGGCTGGGATTGTAAACGAGGCGGGGCGGCCGCGTGTCTTCCCGGATCTCGCTCACCAGCACTCCCTGGGCATGCTCGTCCATTTTGTCTTTCAGGATCTCTCCGAAGGCCTCGCGATCGGTGCTTGGAGTGAAAACCGGATCTTTGCGCTTGTAGCCCACGCTGTCCACGTTGGCCATATTGGAAGCGATCGTTTCCAATCTCTGGCTCTGAGCCGTTAGGCCGGTGGCGCTGATTCTCATCGAGCTAAGGAGATCCATTAATGGTTACCTCCGTCTGAGATGGAATATTTGAGCAGGGCCAGCTTCTTCTTCACCAGATCGGCCGCGGCAGTGAACAGCAATTGGTTTTCCGCGAGCTTCACCATCTCCGCATCGCGGTCCACCGTATTGCCGTCTTCGCGAACCACGTTGTTGGTCTGGTTGAAAATCTCGCCGCGCACGCCGGCCACGTCACCGCGGGAGTCGATAGCCTTCGACAAGGCCTTCTCGAAATCAAGCTCCTGAGCCTGGTAGCCGGGCGTATCGGCATTCGCGATATTCGACGAGATGATCGTTTGCGCTTCCGTGCGCAGATCCAGCGAGCGCGAAAGCGCTTCGTAAGCCTGGTCGAATACCTTGATCGTCACTCACCCTCCATGGCGAAGTGGCCGTTTCCTGCCACTATCTTTTCTTTCGCAACGCGCATGCCATCCTCGGCCCTACACGTTTGTTGGTTAGTTCTCCCTGATGATTCCCAGCCCCGCTGGGGGCAATGTCCTTAAAACAGAGGAGTATTTCTTTTCCCACTCGATCAGCTGGATTTCCTGCTTGGCGCTTTCCGACCAAACGCTCTGTCCGGAATTCTGCAGTTCTGTCAGAAGCTTGACGGCTTCCTCTCTCCGCCCGAGTGCCACGAAGCTCATTCCGAGGTTGTATTTGGCGCGTTCGGCCCGGAGCCCGGAAGGAAATTTCTCCAGCGCTTCCTTATAGGCGGTTACCGCCTCCTTATGTTTTTTCTGGTACCAAAGAGCGTCAGCAGCGGCATAGGTCAGGCGCTCGCTGGGCTTCTCCAGGAGAGCGTTACAAGCAGCCACCTCGCGCTCCATGCGAACGAAGTCGCGGTCAGAGTCGCTTCTGTCGATCAGGATCTCCGCCAAATTCTCGACCATCTCATCCGAGAACTTTTCCTTGCCCTTGCTTCTCTTATTCAAGGCCAAAGCCCGGTATAACGGATCGCTCTTCACCGTGCGGCGGGGC
>CAZTCD010000123.1:0-9461 GCA_964612065.1 uncultured Bdellovibrionales bacterium
GCCCACCACCGTGAAACGCAATGCACCCGACGTCGCCACGCCGCACGTGAACGACTGCTTCAAAGGCACGATTCGCGATCTGGCCCTGCGCCTCGGCCCCCTCGAATTCGAGCGCACCGCCAAGACCAACGGCATCAACACCAAGGATCCCGCCTTTGAAAAACTCAGGGGAGAATTCAGCACCGAGCTCGGCGCCTGCATGGACGAGAAGAAACTGCGGGAGTTTTCGGTTACCGACTACCTCGGCGGGCTCGAGAGCTGCCAGGCCCGGCTGGCCAAGAATTATACCATGAGGGTGGCCAAGAACGAGCTTTCCAAAACGATTCGCGAGCTCGTGACCGACGCCTCCGCAGGGGGCGAACGCGAGAAGATCGAGAAAGAGCTCTTCGCCCGCTTCGACCGCTGCATGGACGAGGCAAAAAGCTCCGAGGCCAGAGAGGCCTGCGTGACCCGGCTGCGGCAGAACGCCACTCTCCTGCTGGCGAAATCCGGCGTAAGGAGCCGGGCCCTGAAGGAGCTGGAAACCACGGAACTGCCGGCCTCCCTGTCTGAAATCGAGAAAAAACTGGATCAATGCAGCGAAAAGCCGGGCGCGCTCGATCAGTGCACCCGCACCTATGTGAAAGAAAGCACCGCCACTCTCGGCAAGCTCGTGCTCCACAAAAAGCTCAAGGAAGTGCTCACCGATCAGTTCGATACCTACGCCCCTCACCTCCGCCCCCTCGAAGAGCGTTTCGAGAACTGCGTGGCCGCCGTAGACGGTGCCATCGACGGCGCCTTCCTCAACAAGCTCGACCATTGCGCCACGAAGCTCGGCGACAATGCCGTGGAATTCGGCATGGAAGTGGCTCTCGGCAGCTTCGACAGCCCCGCCACGCCTGCCACCGAAACCGTGGCCAAAACCTCCACGCTCACCCACAGCCCGGCCAGCGTGGCCAAGCCGGAAAAGGAACCTACGGAGAGCGAGCTGGCGGATATGATGGCCCGCACTTTTCTTTGCCTCAACGGGCAGCTCGGCCCGGATACGGAAAACTCCCTGGCCAATGTGGATCCGGAGAGCGTGGAAGCGGGCCTTCTGAAACTGATCAGCGCCTATGTGAGCCAGGACCTCAAAGGCGCCCGCGGCCGGTATGAAGAAGCGCTGCTGAGCCTGCAGTCCGATATGGCGGCGGCCGGAGGCGCGGAAGCCCGGCAGAAGCTGGTGGAAAAGCTGGTTCAAGGCGGCATGGCCGATGCCCTCCTGAAATCGATGCTTCGCAAGGAGCTGGAAAAAGCCGTGGACGAGCTGCCTTCCGGCCAAAAGCCTCCAGAGGGACTGAAGCAGGCCCTCCTCGATCCAGCCAGGCTGGAACAGGCTCTGAGCCCGGCCGTGATGGAGAAGCTCCGCCCTCTCCTCGGAAACAGAGTGCTCGTGCCCGTTCTGGCCCAGGGAAGCAGCCTTCATTCCTCGTCGGTGCTGAAATCCCTGAAGGAAGCCCGCCGCCAGGCCGCGCTTGAAGCCCTTTCCTCTCCTGTTTTCGTAAGCTGGGCCGATGACCCTGCGCTGAAGCAGCTCCGGGATGCCTTAAAATAAAGGCTGTGCTAGCTTGCCCCGGATGTCGCCCGCGGAAGCCTTATTTCTCGTTTATGTATGGCCCGAACCCCGTTCTTCGGCCGCCGGCGTGCGCACTCTGGCTCTAATGGAGGCTCTCCTCCGTGCCGGCTGGAAAGTGCGGGCCGTAAGCCCCTCGGGTCCCAGCGCTTACAGCGCCGCCTTGAATCAGCTTGGGGTGGAAACCCTCACCTGCGATCCCAATCAATCCGCTCCCACGGAAGAGGCGCTCCGAGGCCTGGTCCCCTCCCTGATCGTTTACGATAGATTTGTAATGGAGGAGCAGTTCGGCTGGCGCCTGCAGCGCCTCTTTCCCCAGGCGTTCCATCTGGTAGACACCCAGGACCTTCATTCCCTGCGCCGGGCCCGGGAGAGAAAGGTACGCGCAGGAGAAATGGCCCCTCTGCACCCCACTCCCGCTGAAATGGGCGAAGACCTGATCCGCGAGCTCTCGGCTCTTTACCGGGCCGATGCGGCCCTCGTGGTTTCGTCTTTCGAAGAGGAGCTTCTGCTGGGCCTCGGATTTCCGCGGGGCTCATTGCTCCACCTGCCTTTCCCTGCGGAGGCCGATCCGGCTCCTATTCCTTTTTCCGAGCGAAGCGGCTTCTGCTTTCTTGGAAACTTCCGCCACCCGCCCAACCTCGACGGCGTTCGCTGGCTGGTGCAGGAGCTCTGGCCGGAGGTGAGAAAGCGCCTGCCCGCGGCTGAGCTTCATCTGTATGGAGCCTACCCTCCCGAGGAGATCTCCCGCCACAAAGGCGCTCAGGGGATCCGCTCGCATGGCCCGGTGGCCGATCACCGGGCGGCCCTTCGCTCCCATCGCGCACTCCTATCCCCCCTGCGCTTCGGCGCCGGCATCAAGGGTAAGGTGCTTGAGGCCTGGGGCTGCGGCACTCCCGTGATCGGCACGGCGCTTTCGTTTGAAGGCATCGGGCATAACGGCCTGCTCGCTGAAACCAAAAAATCATTGGTTGATGCTTGTGTGGAGCTGGAGAGCGAAACTCGCTGGCAGCAAGCGTCTCTGGCGGGGCACTCGTTTGTGCGGGAGCATTTTGCGAGCGCTCCGCTGGCCTCGCGCTTCCTGCGTTTTGCCGCCGAGGGAATGCGTTCCCTGGAGGAGCGGCGGAAGACCAACCTCGTGGGAGCCATGCTCCGGCACCATCAGGCGCGCAGCACGGAGTATTTCTCGCGCTGGATCGAGGGGAAGAACAAGAATCACTCAAACCGAGGGTAGAGCTCTTCGTATTTGCTTTGCGGCTAAAACTTTCGCTCTAGAACAGGCCTCCAATCAATTTTATCCTTTATTTTCAGATAGCTACAAAACCCCACCCCCGCTCCTGCACCACGGCTCGCCCCCTTCCCCCTCTGCTGCTAAGCTCCTTCCATGATCGCCAGACGCCTCGAAATCCGCGGCAGAGTACAGGGAGTTTTCTTCCGCGAATCCATGCGGCAGGAAGCGGAGAAATTCGGAATCACCGGCTGGGTGAGAAACCGCAAAGATGGCTCGGTGGAAGCCTTCGTGCAAGGAAGCGAAAACGCCGTGGAGGAGATCGAAGCCTGGGCTCACGAAGGCCCTCCCGCCGCGAAAGTGGAGAATGTGCGGTCCGAACGCGCGCAGCCAGACCCCAAATGCAAAGATTTTCAACGAAGAGAAACCGCCTGAAGGCGGAAGGAGTGACCAATGGCCAGAACCCCCAGCACCATGCTCGATCTTCACACCAGCGCCCCCGCTTTTTCACTTCCCAATATCGACGGCAAAACAGTGAGCCTGAAACAGTTCGAGGGCAAGCCTCTGCTGGTGATGTTTCTCTGCAACCACTGCCCCTTCGTGAAGCATGTGCGCCTGAAGCTCGCTGAGATCGGAGCCGCCTTCCAGGAGCGCGGCATCTCTGTAGTGGCCATTTCCTCCAACGATGTGGCCACGCATCCGGATGACAGCCCCGAAAAAATGAAAAACGAAGCCCGGGAAGCCGGCTACACCTTTCCTTACCTCTACGATGAATCACAAGCAGTGGCGAAGGCTTACCGGGCGGCCTGCACGCCCGATTTCTATCTCTTCGATCGCAACCACTGCCTGGTTTACCGCGGCCAGCTCGACGATAGCCGTCCGGGCAATAACGTGCCTGTTACGGGAAAAGATCTCGTGGCCGCGGCCGAATGCCTGATGGCGGGCGGAGAGATCCCGGCACCCCAAAAACCGAGCCTAGGCTGCAATATCAAATGGAAAGCCGGCAACGAGCCCGACTACTACGCGCACGCCTGATTCCCGGCCTTTACTCCCTGCACCCTCCCTGGATACAATTTCCCCGGAGGGTTTTCTTATGCGCCCCGAAGGGCTTTTTATGCGAAGGATCGCGAGCCGGGCCGCTCTTTGGGTATCTCCATTGGCCCTCTCATTGGCCTCTTCCCTTTTTCTGCTCCAGTGCACCACGAGCAGCCAAACCCGCCACCCCTCTGGCGCTGTGCTCGATTCCAGCGGCTACCTCTATGATCCAAGCGATCGCTCCTGCGATGGCTTTCCCCGCCTTCAGGTGGAAACCATGCCTGGCACCTGCCTCGGGCTGGTGCTGCCGCAGAAGCGAGCGGCCTCTTCTGAAAAACCCTGGCGCTTTCCCCGCACCTTGCTGCAAATCCCCAACTCCCGCGATTTCCTAGCGGTGGATATGGGCGGCTGGGCCCTCGGCCGCGGCGGCATCTACCTTCTCCGCGCCGGCACGAACGGCGTATATGAAAACGTGCTCCTGAAATCCGGCCTCAACATGCCTCACGCCCTTCGCTTGGGCCCGGGCGGCTTTATCTACTTAGGCGAAACCGATAAAATCTCCCGCTTCCGGTTTGAGAGCGGGAAAATCAGGGACTGGCAGGAGGTGGTGCCCTCTCTCGTGAAGTTCAAAGGCTATATGCACCCGCTCGTGCAGATCGCCTTCGATCCCCGCAACGATGATATGTATATCAATGCGGGATCTCCCTCCGACCGCTGCATCGTGAAAGACCGCGGCACCTACCAGGATTGCCCGGAAGATTCCGAAAGCGGCCTCGGCGCCATCTATCGCGTGCCAGGAGAGAGATTACGGAACCTTCCTCCCGGCGGAGTGAAGCAATACGAGGTAGCGGCCAAAGGCCTTCGCAATTCCATGGCCATGGTGGTGCATCCTTCCGGCTGGCTCGTGCAGGGAGAGAACGGCCGCGATTTCCCCGAGCTCGAAGAGCCCTACGAGGAAATCAACGCGATCAACCTGGCCGAGAACAAGCGCGGCATGCATTATGGCTGGCCCTACTGCAATGATTTCCACTACACCTCACCGGAGTGGAAGTTCCCGGAGAATGCGCGCTCTCCTCTAAGGAGCCGTTTCACGGCCCCGGTGGACTGCTCGAATAGAGAAGCCCAGGTGGCAGGCGAATACCAGCCGCCCCACGCCCTCATGCCTCCCCATGTAGCCCCCCTTCATTTCGATTACTATCCGGCCTCCGGCCAGCTCGCGCCTTTGCTGGCAGGCAAGCTCGTGGCTTCCTGGCACGGCTACCAACCTAGCGGCCACCGCCTTGTGGCCTACAAAGTGGATGCGCGCGGCCTCCCGATCACCCAGCCCGTGGCGGGAAACGAAACCTATGCCTTCAACCTCAAAGGCGCCTGCCCCACCCGGAAGGCCTTCCGTCCGCAAGGCGGCCTCGATCGCTTTGCCCGCTACGAGGAAGTGATCTCCGGCTGGAACGACATAAAAGGCGTACGCCCCAAAGGCGCGCCTGTGGCCTTCACTGTGGCGGACGACGGATCCCTCTGGATCGCCGAAGACAAAAACCGCACCATCGTGCGCCTGGCCCGCTCCGAGCGCGCTCTCGCCTCCCATTGTGAAGCCACCCCCAACGGCCCCACGATCGATCCCCGCATTGAGCTCCTCGCCTGGCGCGCCGAGATCGAGAAGAGCCAGACCCGCAAGGCCGGTTACGAGCACGTACGCGATAAGATCGTGCGCAAATACTGCAACAGCTGCCATGGCGGATTCGCCGATGACAGCATCGCCAAAGACCGCTATTCCGAGCTCGATTTCCTGATGAAGAACGATCACTTCGTGATCCCCGGCAACGCTCCTTCCAGCAAGATCTGGCAGGCCCTGGCCCGCACCGGCGAGGTCCCGGCAATGCCTCCCTCCGACATAGCCTTTCCCGAAGGGCCAGCGGCCGAAGCGCTCCTGCAGCCCGTGCGTGAATGGATCGAAAGCCTACCCTCCGATCTCACCACCTCGGGCATCCGAAAAACCGCGATGAAGGCCGGGCGCCGGGTGAGGAATGGCCCTGGAGTGAAATTCAAGGAATGCGGGGCGCTGGTTTCGGGCGATATCGTTTATGTGGATCCGCGAGCCTCCTCCCAGGTGAAGCGCGATGGCTGGATGTGGAGCCCGGTTTATCTCGTGCCCGGCGACTCCCGCCTTTTCAGCGAAACCTGCGCCTTCCCGGCCGATGGAGTGCATTGGATCGCCACCACAAAGCTGTGACCCTATCCTGGCGCCCCACCCATGGCACTAACCGTGCAATTCCCCCTATAGCATCCCCCTCCCGCCCTTAAAGGCCCTCAAAAGGCCCTCCCGTGCGAGCAGGGTTGGTACGGCTGTATATAAGTTTGCCATTCGTTAGCTACCCCTGGAGCCCCTATGCGCCTCGAACCAAAACCCCTTCTGTTACTGGCCCTGGCCCTCATCCTGGCCACCCCCGCTTTCGCCCAATCCGAGAGAAAACCGGCCCGGAAAATCCCCGCCGTGAACGACCTCGTGGAAACCGGCGGTCCCGTGCAGCTTCGTGCCTCGAGCCCCGATCCAAGCTTCGGCGGAAAAGGCGCCCAGATCGGCTGGGTGAAGGCAGGCGAGATTCTCGAGGTGCTGCAGGTGAAGAATTACGTGTCCGTATTCGGCACCGAAATCTGGATGGAGATCCGCAAGAAAGACCACGTAAAAACGCAGGGCTGGATCTTCGCCGGCCTCGCCAACGAGATCTCCAAGGGCAAGAGCGTGATCTCGGTTTACGTGGATCCCGAAACGCGCGCCCGGCAGGAAGCGGCGGCCGAAGAGGCCAGAGCCGCGGCCGAAGCGATGGCCCGCACCGATTCCCTGATCCTGGACGAATAAATCATTCTTATAGCCGAGCGAGGAAACGCGCGTGGCACCAGGAGCTTTCCGTGAGCTCCGGATGGAAAGCCGTAACCATATGGCGGCCTTCTTCGAGGTAAACGCTCTCGCCCCTCACCTTGCCGGCCACCTTCACTCCCGGCCCCCACTCCAAAAACTTCGGTGCCCGGATAAATACCGCGGGCGCGTCTTCGGAGCCTTCTGCGAGCTCGATCTTTTCCTGGAAAGAATCCACCTGGCGCCCATAGGCATTGCGCCTCACCACGAGATCCATCACGCCTAAAGAGGGCTGCTCCGGATTCTCCACCTTGCGCGCCATCAGGATCGAGCCCGCGCAGATGCCCCAGAAGGGTATGCGCGCGGCCGCTTCCTGCATCGGCTCCCATAGGCCCCACTCTTTGGCGAGCTTGAGCATCGTGGTGCTTTCGCCCCCCGGCAGAATGAGGCCGTGGATGCCGCTCAGATCCGCAGGCTTATACACCGCCCGCGGCTCGGCCCCGATCTTCCGCAGGTGTTCCGCATGGGGATCCACGCAGCCCTGGAGAGAAAGAATGCCTACGATTTTCTGCATCGATTCTGCTACCGTGCGCGGGGAAAACTACCAGCCGCGCTGGGCGAGGCGCTTGTCTTCCGGAATGGATTTCATCTCCACGCCGGTCATCGCTTTGGGCAAGCCGGTGGAAGCATCCATGATGGCTTTTGCATCATTGGCTTTTGCGGCCTGCACAGCGGTTACGATCGCTTTCGCGCGGCGCTTGGATTCTTCCGGGGTGCTTTCCATGAAAATGCCCGAGCCCACGAAAACCGTTTCGGCACCGAGCTGGATCATGAGGGCGGCATCGGCCGGGGTGGCCACGCCTCCGGCCGAGAAATTCGGCACGGGAAGTTTCTTGTGCTTCGCCACCCAGCGCACGAGCTCGAGAGGAGCCTGGAGCTTCTTGGCTTCGGTGGGCAGGAGGGATACGCGGCCGCCCGTGCTCTCTTCGTACTGGTGGATGGCGTTCAGGGTGTAGATCTCGCGCTGGAGGGTAGTCATATGGCGAACGGCTTCCACCACATTGCCGGTGCCGGCTTCGCCCTTGGTGCGGATCAAGGCAGCGCCTTCCGCGATACGGCGGAGGGCTTCGGCCAAATTGGTGCAGCCACAAACAAAAGGCACTTTGAAAGCGAATTTATTGATGTGGTTTTCTTCATCAGCCGGAGTAAGCACTTCCGATTCATCGATGAAATCCACGCCGAGTTCCTGCAGAATCTGGGCCTCCGTAAAGTGGCCGATGCGCACTTTCGCCATCACGGGGATCGATACCGCACCCATGATCTCTTTGATCATCTGGGGATCGCTCATGCGGGCCACGCCGCCTTGCGAGCGGATCAGGGAGGGAATGCGCTCGAGTGCCATTACGGCCACGGCTCCGGCGTCGGCGGCGATCTTCGCCTGCTCCACGTTCATCACGTCCATGATCACGCCGCCTTTGAGCATTTCAGCGAGACCGGTTTTGAGATTGATCGTTTGCGGTGAGCCTTGAGACATAGGACCTCTTTGAGAAATTCTTTGGGTTTTGCGCACTTAGGATAGAAGAATTCAGGGCATTCTTACTCTGAAAAGCCGCGTCAGGAAAGAGCCCAGGGGCAAATTTTCTCCTGCTCCGCCCCTCCCAATTCCCGAGCTTTCGCCTATAGTGAACTTTATGCCCAAGAAACGCGCTCTGGTCTGGCTCCGCCGCGATCTGCGCCTCGAAGACCATAGCCTCCTCGCTCAGGTGGAAGCCGATGGGCTGGAGTGTGCGCTCGCCTTTGTTTTCGACGAGAAGATCCTGAAAGCTCTGCCAAAATCCGACCGTAGAGTTTCTTTCATCCAGGCAAGCCTGAAGGAAATCGACGCGGAGCTAAGAGAGCGTGGCTCTTGCCTGGTGACCAAAATCGGTGACCCAGTGCGAGAAATTCCGGCTCTGGCGAAAAAACTTGGCGTAGAGATCGTGCTCGCCGGCGAAGACTATGAGCCTTACGCTAAGCAGCGCGATGCCGCCGTGGCCAAAGAGCTAGGCGAAATCCCCCTTCGATTGATGAAGGATCAGGTGATCTTCGCCCCCACCGAAATCCAGAATGGTTCCCAGGCCCCTTACAAGGTGTTCACCGCTTACAAGAATGAGTGGTTACGCCGGCTCAGGCGGGAGCATTACGACAAAAGAGGAACCAAGCTTCCTGCACTCCTTCCGGGCTCCCTTCTGGAACCGGAAGCCAATTCCTATGAACTAGATTCCTTAGGATTCATCAAGCAACCCCTCTGGCTCGAACCCGGGCCAAAGGCCGCACACTCCCGCCTCGAAGCTTTTTCCAAAAAAATCCAGGCCTACCAAACCGGCCGCAACATTCCATCGATCGAGGGCACCTCGGGCCTCTCCGTGCACTTGCGCTTCGGCACGATCTCCGTGCGCGCCTGCGTGCGCATGGCGATCAAAAAAGAAGGAGAAGGAGCCGCTACCTGGCTATCCGAGCTCATCTGGCGCGATTTTTTCATGATGGTGCTCGATCAATTCCCACAGGTGGGAAAGGGCAAAGCCTTCCGCGAGGAATACGATCAGATCCGTTGGCCCGGAAAAGAAGAGCACTTTCAGGCCTGGAAAGAAGGCTGCACGGGCTACCCCTTGGTAGACGCCGCCATGCGGGAGTTCGCCCGCACCGGTTGGATGCACAACCGCCTGCGCATGGTGGTGGCCTCCTTCCTCGTAAAAGACCTGCTGATCGACTGG
>CAZTCD010000124.1:0-9439 GCA_964612065.1 uncultured Bdellovibrionales bacterium
GAAATTTCATCTTGAAGTGATGGCGCTCGTCGCTTGCGGCACCGTTCGGAATATATAAGTTCACCAGATTGAAGCCTTTGGCGAAAGCGATCGTGGCCCGGCCTTCCTGGTCATAAAGCTCGATTCCCATGCTGGGGCGCAGTTCGGTTTCAGAATGAGGGGTGAGGGTAACGGTGCCGGAATAACCTTTCTTCACGGCGCTGCTCCAGGTGCTATGGAGTTTCTTCAGGTGAGGAAAGCGTTCGAGGTCCACTTGCTCCGGGTGGGCTTTGCTTTCCTGGAGGCAGAAAAAATCTGCGTCCATCTCCTTCACTACCTGCTCGAGGCCTTTATCGAGGCAGGCTCGGATGCCATTCACGTTCCACGAAACGATGCGCGTCATCCGGGCTTTATAGCATGGGCATTCTAGCAGATGAGGTTTTTTGGAAGGCCAAGAGGTAAGGTGCTCTGCGCAAAAAAGAGCGCGTCACTTATCCTTGATAGCGCGGGCCGCAGCGCGCACTGGGTCGAAGTCTTTTGAGCTGGCAGGAACCATTTTATCGATCCCGTAAAGATCCCGCAGGATTTGCTGGCCGTCCAGGGCTTCTCCCATCCGCTGCAATACTTTGGTTACCTTCTCCACCATGGCGCGTTCCGTTTTCCAAAGCTGCTCGGTGGTGGCAAGGGCATCGCCGGGAAGGGGGGCGGAAACATGGATCATTCGGATTTTGGCGCTCTGCTCAGAATTTTTCAGATGGCGATGCCAGGCTCCGCTCTTTCCCTCAGGATCATTAACCCAGGTGGCGCCAGCATTCACCTTGGAGTCAAATACGGCTTTCACAAGAGCGTCGTGAGTCTTGAAGAATGTTTGGGTGGCAAGGAAAGAGTCGGGCTTCACTTTGAGCTCCTGTGCGAGGTCTGCTCTCGGGATCAGGTAGCCCGTAGCGCTTTGGGCGTCTACCCAGCCCATACTTTTTCCCTTCAGATCTGCCAGGCCTTCGATGCCGGAATCCTTTCGCACGATAATGGCACCGAAGCTCTGATCGCGGCCGCGGCGCACGGCCTTGAGCAGAATATGGGCTCTGGCGGTTTCCTCGGCCTTCACGAGGCTGAAGGGGGGAAAAAAGGCGAAATCGATTTTGCCGGCCTTTAACTGGTCCACAAGCGCACCATAGTTTTCAGCCACATAGGTGCGCACTTCGAGGCCTAGCTTTTTTTTCACATAATCAGAAAGCCGCTTTCCATTGGCGGCCACTCGATCGGATTTCTCCGCGAGGTTATAGCCGATGGTAATAGAAGACCTCTTGGCCGCCGGGGCCGTTGCGGGGGAGAGGAGCAGTAATAGGGCGAGGGCCAGGAACCTCATTCTGCTCTCATAGCGCAGATCTGCTTTGCGATCAGCAGGAAAAGCACCTTTCAGGGGCAAGGCTAACGAAAAGAAATTAAAAGACTTTACTGATTCTGGCCCGCGGCTGAATCCACCTTGCTCATCACATTTTCGAGGAAGGCCACGTTCGGGTTGTTGGATTTTGCCCATTCGAGATGGAAATCGGAGGTGAAAAGGCCCACGAGATTTCCATGGGAATCCTCCAGGAACTGAAGCGTTCCTTTCACTTCGGATGGATCCACCTTGGCTTTGCGGCCGTCCTGCCAGCGGATCCAGCGGGCGTGCTTGAAGGGCTGAGGGCGAAGCTTCACCTCCACACCATACTCATCGCGCATCCGGAAGGTGAGTACCTCGAACTGCAGCTGGCCAACGGCTCCGAGCACCGGATCCTGTTCGCCCACGCGGGGGTCCACGAACATCTGCACGGTGCCTTCTTCGGTGAGCTGCTGCAGGCCTTTATTGAACTGCTTGCGCTTTACGGGATCGGCCAGATCCACCCGGGCAAAATGCTCCGGGCTGAACTGCGGGATGCCCGCGAATTCGATCTTTTTGGAGCCGGTATAGAGCGTATCGCCGATATGGCAGGAGCCGGAAGTATCGTTGATGCCCACGATGTCGCCTGCGTAAGCCGATTCCACGAGGCTGCGGTCGCGCGCGAGGAATTGGGCGGAGTGCGAGAGGCGGATATCCTTCTCGAGACGCGCATGCTTGGCGTACATGCCGCGCTCGAACTTGCCCGAGCAGATGCGGAGGAAGCAAATCCGGTCGCGGTGGTTCTTGTCGATATTCGCCTGGATTTTGAATACAAAGCCTGAGAACTCGGGGTCCGTGGGCTCTATCACACCTGTTTCCGTGAGTTGGGCGCCGGGCCCCGGAGCCACCTGGCAGAAGAGATCGAGGAACGCGCTCACGCCGAAGTTCGTGCGCCCGGAGCCGAACATCACTGGGGTAACCTTGCCTTGGAGGAAGGCCTGCACGTCGAAGGGTGGGATGGTTCCGTCTACGAGCTCGATATCTTCGATCAGCTGCAGGTGCTCGGCTTCTCCGAGCAATTCCGTGAGAGCCGGATCTCTTACAGAATCAAACTGCCGTTCTTCGGGCTCGCCGGTGGCGAAGCCTTCGTCTTTGAACAAGATGATCTTTTTGGCCGGGCGGTGGTAGATGCCTTTGAATCCCTTGCCCATGCCGATCGGCCAGGAGATCGGGATGCAGGTGATGCCGAGCACCTTCTCGATCTCGTCCATCAGCTCGAAGGGAGAACGGCCCTCGCGGTCGAGCTTGTTGATGAAGGTGAAGATCGGAGTCATGCGCAGGCGGCACACTTCGTAGAGCTTCTTGGTTTGCCCCTCCACGCCTTTGGCGTTGTCGAGGATCATCATGGCGGAATCCACGGCCGCCAGGGTGCGGTAGGTGTCTTCCGAGAAATCGGCGTGGCCGGGGGTATCGAGAAGGTTGATGCGAAGGCCCCGGTAATCGAACTGCATCACCGAGGTGCTCACGGAAATCCCGCGCTCCTGCTCGAGCTTCATCCAGTCGGAGCGGGCGGAGCGGCGCTCTTTTTTCGCCTTCACCTCACCTGCCTCGTGAATGGCTCCGCCGTAAAGGAGGAGCTTCTCCGTCATCGTGGTTTTTCCCGCATCGGGGTGGGAAATGATCGCGAAGGTGCGGCGTCGCAGGATTTCTTTCGTGTCGGTGGGGCTGAGCATGGGAAAGCCGGAATATAACGGGTTCTCAGCCAAAAAACGAATGGAAAAACCAATACCTTTAAAGGCCTATTGGCATTCTTGGTTGCTCTCCTTACTATATTCGAATGGAGGCATTATGAGATTTTTGGTTCTTACTGTTTCGCTCTTTTTGTTCGCTGCATCGGCTCAAGCCGGCGATTCCAGCTCCGGTTGCGGCCTGGGCTGGCAGGTGGCACCCAAGCAATCGCTGGTTTCTTCCTTCGCCCGAAGCCTTACCAACGCCACTTTCCTCAACACCATCGCGATGACCATGGGCACCTCCGGCTGCGCCCAGCACAGCATCGTGATGAAGGAGAAAGAGGCCCAGTATTTCGCCGAAGCCAACTACCACAACCTGATGATGGAAATGGCGATGGGTGAGGGGGAAAATCTCGAAAACTTCGCTTCCGTGCTTGGTTGCAGCGGAGCTTCGTTTGGCGAAGAGCTCCAGAGCAGCTATGGCCGGGTGTTCCCGAATATGGCGATCTCCGCCGGCGGCATGCTGGAAAACGTGCGCACCGTGATTCGCCAGAACGAAGGCCTTCGCCAGGCCTGCCAGGCGAACGGCTAACGGCTTGGTATCAAGCGTTCGTGTGAGATTCAGGGGCCGGGCCTTAGGGGCCGGCCTCTTCTTTTTTCTTTGGTTGCCATGTTTCTCCGCAAACGCAGAGTCTTCTTCTCTTGCGGAGGTTGCCGCCTCTCCTGAGTGGAAGGCGCTCCTTCATATGTCCGGCGGCTGGATCGCTCCCAAAAGCACGGCCGACGGGCCGGCCTTTTTTCTCTCTCCACAGGGCAAAACCGATCCGCTGGCGGAGCTCGAGGCCACTCTCCTCTCTTTTCGAACCGGTGAGTCTGAAAAGATTAAAGGAGGCATCCCGCAGAGCCCCTATTGCGCTTTTCCCGCGCGTCGCCAGTACCTCGAGCGGGTGCTTCAAGAGGAATTTCCCGCTCAGAGCTGCTCCGACTATGATGCCTGGCTGGCCGGGCTCGCCCCTCATAAACTCACCTTTGTTTTTTCCAGCGCCTATCCGAATAATCCGGCGGCGATGTTCGGCCACACCTTTCTTCGCGTGGATCGCCGGCATCAGGAGGGGCGGGCCCGCCTCATGGGTTATGGAGTGGCTTTTTCCGCCAATATTCCTCCCGAGATCGATAGCTTTCGCTATGGCCTCTACGGCCTATTCGGAGGTTTTGCCGGCCTTTTCAGCCTCGCGCCCTACTACACAATGGTGAACGACTACACCAGCGCCGAGATCCGGGATCTTTGGGAGTATCCTCTGCTGCTCAACGAAGCTCAGGTAGCGAAAGTTATTGAGCACCTGTGGGAGCTCTATTCCACCACTTATTTCGACTATTACTTCCTCTCGGAAAACTGCACTACCCAACTCCTCGCACTTTTGCAGGTGGCGATGCCGGAGAAGGATCTGCTGAAAGATCTTCCCTGGTACACCCTTCCCATTGAAAGCATTCATCACCTGAGAGAAATCGGGCTATTGGGGGAGCCGGGCTTCCGCCCTTCTGTGAAGAAGCAGCTCACAGCTTTGGTGGCCGCACTGACCGATGAGGAGCGTTCCCGCTTTTCCCGCCTGGTATCGGGCGAACGAAAGCCGCAGGAAGAGAGCGAAGCAAGGGTGCTCGAAGCGGCGGCGGCTTACTGGAATTACCGGAAATTTCTCAAAGGCCGCCTCGTGGATTCCCCGGAGCAAGCCGAGCTTCTTGGCGTGCTCACCCGAAGAGCCTCGCTCGGCAAAAAAGAGCCGCTCCCGCTTTCCTATGACCAGAGCTCCCGCCCCGATCTCGGCCATTTCACTACGCTGGCTGGCCTCGGTTGGAGCTACCGGGAAAACGAGAATCGTATTCAGGCCCACTATCGCCTGGGCCTTCACGATCTCCTGAACCGCTCCACGGGCTATGAGCCAAATTCCAGCATTGAGCTCTTATCCGGTCGTCTTTCCTACGGCCTGCAAAGCAAGCGTCTTCGCCTCAATGAGCTGAAGCTGATCGAGATTGTTTCTCTCTTCCCGTGGGATCGCTTTGATAAAAAACTCTCCTGGACCGTGAGTGCCCGCTTCGAGGAATCGCTGAAAGAGAATTGCGGCGGCTGCGGGCGCGCGTTGCTCGAGGGCGGCGGAGGCGTGGCCGGTTCAATTTTTGGCCGAGAGCTCTTTTATGTGCTGGGGATGGGGCGTGCGGCTTATCGAGACCGGCAGGTGCCGGAACCCTGGGATCTCGGCCTGGGAGTGAATTCCGGGATGCTGCTTCGGTTTTCCCCGTCCTATGCAGTTGATCTAGGGCTGAGAGGGGAGTGGGATTTTTTCCGCTCCTATGATCGTTCCTGGGACTGGAGCCTGCGCCTGTCCCAGGCCTATAGCTTCAGCCGCCGCTGGGAGGCACGGTTCGAGGCCGACCTGCGCCAACGAAACGCGGGCGCCGAAGGAGGGGCCGGCGCCCGCATATCGTATTTTTACTGAAGAAGGGCCTTATGGTCTCCAGCTGCCGATGTCTCGCATGTTGGCATTCACGGTGTTGAAATCCACTTCCTTGCCGCCGCAGTCCCGGGGCAGGGTTTGCACCATGGTCCAGCGGTTCGAGGCCTTGAAGGCGCTGTAACCGCTCCAGCCCGTGGCATTGGCGAGCCAGCAGAAATCGGCCAGACCGGAGCCCAACAATTCGGTGCAGGTGGTTCCGCTTCCGTAGGCGCCGATCTTGTAGCCCGCGCCTCGGATGATCGGAGCGGCTTTGGAGAAGTAGGCCTTGATGGCCGCGATCTGGGAAGAGGAGCTCCACGAGCCGTCTACGCCGAAATAGATCGCGCTGCCTTTCGCCTGCTTGATCTGTGCCGCCAGCTCCAGGGACCGGTTCGCGTCCGTAGTGCCGCGAGCTGAGGTAAAGGAAGCGATCTTGTTGTTGTTGTGCTGGAACACCACCATGGCATCAAAGCCGTTGCGGGCGAGGAGATCCACCTCGAACTGGCGGATGGTTTTGCCTTTGATGGTTTCGTTCACCCAGTCGTAGTAGCGGATCACCGTATTCACTTTGAGCGATTTCATCGCATCGAGGAATTTCTGGTCGATCTGCTCCGACATATCTACCGCCTGGAACGTGCCGGGGGCCGGGCAGGTTTTTTCCAGCGCAGGGTTGGGGTTGGGAGTTGGAGCTGGGGTGGGCTTCGGCGCCGGGGTGGGCTTTGGGGCGGGCGCCGGATCCGTTTTTACGGGACGCTTTCCGAAGGCGTGAGCCTCGGAAGTGGTGAAAAGGGAGAGGGCCAGGGTAAACAGGTAAATGCGTGTCATGCATACCTGCTCGGGGATTCCGCTACCGAGCCTTAGGGAGTGTGAGCGCTTGTAAGAAAAGAGCAGTGCGAGCGAGGAATACGTATCGGTAGGGAGACGGTGAGAGAGGACTTAGGGGCCCATTATGGGGGGAAATCCCGGATCAGTTTTTTCCAGTATGCCAGGCCGATTGGGCGTTTCAGTTTTGCAGTTCTCCGCCACCCAATCTTTCGTCACTTGTTCCGCCCCAGCGATTTTTCGGTTAACGGCTCTTTTGCCGGCTTCAAACAGATCGCCGGGAACATAGGTTTCAATTTTTGCGGTGGCGCGAGCGAGATCGCAAAGTTTGGTGCGTGTGAGCTGTTCGGCCTTGGGAGCAATGCAAGGAAGTTTTTCGTCCACTCCGTCGGGGCTGGTACCGAAGGCAATGGTGGTGAGGCTGTTGTCCATCATGAATTTATAGAACTTGTCTCCCATCTCTCTAATCTTGTTGAGCACAATGGCCTGCTTTTTTCTTTCGGCTTCGATGCGCTCATGAAAGCGCCGAACCGCTTCTTTGTGCTCGATGGAGCCTTCCTGGTACAGCTTTTCCAGGGCCTGGGCATCACCACTCAATACAGCGCTGGCAGCCGCGCTGGAAGAGAAGTGGGAAAGGGCGGTGTCCACTCCGAGATTGTAAGCATCTCTTGCATTGATTTTCGAAGGGGTGGTTTCTCCGGAAATTTTTCTGCGTATCCAGCTGCACCCTTGGCTCACACCCGTGGGCACGATTTCTCCTCTGGCTTTACTGGGAGGAGATCCCGGCTCCCGGGTATGGTTGAGCACATTTTCATAAGCTTTTTGTGCCATTCGGTCTTTGGCCACGCGCCGGTCCACATGCTGCCCGGCGTTCAGGCCCACCCCGGTTGTGCGAAATGCCATAGGAACAGCCATCACTCCCAATTGGCAGGAGTAACCCGCAGCGAGGCCGGTTCCGAACGCCCACATTTTTTCCAGCGCTCGGTTCTTGGCGTTTTCAATTCGCTTAGTATCCAATGATCCGATTTTATCGCAATTCGTGGCTTTGTTTTTCACGATATCCCGGCATGCATACACCGGCATCTTGCCTTCAAGAGCCTTGGTCGCATCGGCGTAGATGTATCGAAAGCACGAGCCGGCGGATTGCGCCGAAGCGGATAGCGACAGAAACATCAGGGCGAAGATGGCTTGCATCATGGCTGCGCCTCTGATTTAGATGGTTTGGTGCCGGTGATATCTGATTGGCTATTCTGGGATTTGGAAGCCGGAACTCTGGCCGGGCCGCCGTTTCCATAATTGCCTTTTGCAGTAGAGGGAAGGCCGGAGGCTCGCGCTTTCGCGATCACCTCATCAGCAGCTTGCGGGCATTTTTTCTTTAAGACTTCAAAGCCGGTTTCGATGGCTTTGATATTTTCCTTCACTCTCTTTTGGGCGCGCTGAAAAGACTGCCCGCAGGCGAATTGATCAAACTTCATTCCCAGTACGGCCAGTTCCACGGCTTCCGTTTTCCACCATTGCTTCAGCTGGGGCTCGAGTTCCTCTTTTGCCTGTTGCTGAAGTGCCAGCGCAGATTTGGATACATCCGAAAACTGCTGGGTGAATTCCTTGAGGGGCTCATGCCCGTTGGGATTCTCCGCCCAGGTTTTGCAGGTTACGGTGGCGATTTTCACGATCTTCTGTATCTCGAGTTGTACTTGAGAATCCCAGCTGCGGCCGGTATCGATCATTTCCTTTACTTCACCCAGGCGGAACTGAAAGATGGGCAGCTTGAGGCTTCTGCAATCCTTCCATTGCTGGTCCCAGGCATTGTTTTCCGAGGCCTGGCAAGGGAAGGGAAAACCGATTCCGAGTGATATGGCGGCACCAATCACGAGGAATAATTTTCGGTGGCTGGATTTTCTCATCGAGCAGGGACTCCGATGTCGGACTTTTTCCGGAAGACAAAATGATAGATCTGGTAACCGGCACCTGCTGAGGCGGCACAAATCGCGCCAGCGATTCCCATGGTGCCTACGATACGGGTTAGGATCGGCGCCGAAGGTGCGGCCAAGCGCATGAGCTGGCTCGCCGGGCGCACCGCTGTACTCACTCCGGCCGTTGCGTTGATTACCGCCTGGGCCGCGTCAGCTGCATCTACTGTTAAAATCCTGTTGCGGCTATCTTCAAGCGAATGGGCCACGAAGCCAGCTCCGCCGCAGGCCACCGCCGCCATCGCTAGAGCGATAAAAGGAAATGCTGCCGTTTGTTTTCCCCTGAGGTTTGCATATGCCTTTGCGGGCTGAGTTTGCTGTGCGAGAGCCTGTATCTCACTTCTGCATTTCGGGGCATCGATGGATCCAAAAGGGGAATGCCCGCATACGAGCTGCTTGTTCTTGTCCACTACAAGGAAGCCGCCGTACTGGCTTAACTCGAGCTGCACAGCTTCGCCCATTCTCGGGCGCTTGCGGGAAGCTTTTTCGTGCTGATTGAGTTGCTGCTCACTATCCCCCAGGCTGGCATGTGCCGTGGAGCTGAGCAAGAGAGAGCAAACCAGAACCGCGCTCAAGAATGGGCTATAAGCGCGAAAGGTAGAATGCTTGGCAGAGTTCAAAATACCCCCGGGGAGATCAGTTGGGCCGAAACCGCATGGAACTCCTTACTTATCGGCGCTGGGAGTATCTGGCTTGAATCAGGGGGTCGCCTGAAAAAGGCTTCAATTTCAGAAGCTTAAAGCGAGCGCGCTACGTCTCTCGGGCTGGCCTGGTCGGTGGGCATCACCACCATATCCTGTATGTTTACATGGGCCGGGCGCTCGAGGCTCCAGAGAATGCATTCGGCGATATCTTCTCCGGTGAGCGGGCGCATTCCCTTGTATACAGCATCCGCTTTGGCTTGGTCGCCTTTGAAGCGAACCACGGAGAATTCCGTTTCCGCCATGCCTGGATCGATCGAGGTTACGCGCACATTCGTGCCGAGCAGATCAAGCCGCAGGCCTTCGTTGAGGGCTTTCACGGCCGCCTTGGTTGCCGCATACACATGCCCCTTCGGATACATCACATGCCCCGCGATCGAGCCGAGGT
>CAZTCD010000125.1:0-9196 GCA_964612065.1 uncultured Bdellovibrionales bacterium
GCCCATTTGCTTTGCAGGTTTCTGTTTTCTTCCCCACGTAGATTTGGCTTGCAGGATCACTTCCCACGAGAACCACAGCCAGTGTGGGCTTGCGGTTATTCTGTTGCTCAAATTTCTCCGCTTCGGCCTTTGCCTGTAAGAGAACTTTTTTTGCCAGTTCTGTGGTTTTGAAGATGCGGGTTTCCATGGGAGAAGCCTAGCTTAGCGATAGGCCGCGGGGCAATGCGAAGGGGCCCAGCGGTTCCCGACAGGAGCCATTCTTTTGACGTGCTATGCACTATCGTCAAAAAAATGCTGGCCAGGTTTCCGGGGCGTCTCCAGAAGCGGCTTCCGTGTGAAAGTGCGTGATGCTCCAAGTGCATGAGAAGGCTCGCTATTTTGCTCTGCATCTAATTGAGTGCCCACCGAACAAAACTCTTGGCTCTAGGTATGGCACTTGCTCTTCTCACTGTTGGAGGCCTCCGTTGGCCTTGGTGGTTGAACCGGCAAAGGGACCTCAGAGGGGTGAAATGAGCAAAGGACTGTGGCCAGCACTATCGGGAAGTATCGCTCAAAGCGAGCGCCTGGATGCCGTGGCAAACAACCTTGCGAACGCTGACACACTGGGTTTCAAGCGCGACCAGATCGCCTTTAAGTCGGTAATGGCGAGCGCTACAGCTGCCGCTCATAAAGAAGAGATTCCTCATAAGCCTTACACTGAAAAAGACTTCCATAAGCTGGACGGAACTCAGACGGCGTATGTGGCGGTTGACGGTTCGTATACCGACTTTTCTCAAGGCCGCGCAAAAGTGACCGGGAATCCGCTGGATCTGGCTTTGGAAGGAAAAGGTTTTTTGGAAGTTCTCGGGCCTGAGGGAGTTCGTTACACCAGAAATGGGAGCTTGAAGTTGAGCCCGGAAGGAATGCTGGTAACCACTGAAGGTTTTCCCGTTCTTGCCGCAGGTGGGGGAGGGGGAGAGCCAGGCGCTGCTCCGGTTCCCAGGGAAGAACTGCTAGGCCGGGCATTAAGGCTTGATGCCACAAGGGCCGGCGGTGTGAGCAAAGTTACCATCACAAAAAATGGTGAGATTTATCAGGGAAGAGACTTGATCGGGCAGCTTGGAATCACGGAATTCGTGGATCCTCGCATCCTTCAGAAAGAAGGCAGCTCACTTTTCAGGAACGATGTGCCGGCCAACATTGCGGGAGAAACTTCCACGAGGGTAGAGCAAGGAATGCTCGAAACCTCCAATGTGAACGCCGTTGCTGAAATGGTGGAACTTCTGAAAGCGACCCGCCTGTTTGAGGCAAATGAGAAGGCAGTGCGAGCCTACGGAGATATGGAGAGCAGAGCAGTAAACGATCTCGGGAAACTGTGATCTAGAATATGAATCGGGCCTCGAGGGGCCGATCTGAATCCAGGAGGGATACAGATGTTAAGAGCTGTACATACCGCTGCAACCGGCATGGAGGCCATGCAGACCAACGTAGACAACGTGGCCAACAATATGGCCAACGTGAACACAACCGCGTTCAAGAAAAATACCGCGGAATTTCAGGATCTCTATTATCAAACAGTTCGTGAACCTGGTGCTCAAGTGAGCGCCGATACAAACCTTCCTACCGGTGTTCAGGTGGGCGTGGGTGTGAAAACGGCCAGCGTGCACAAAGAGTTCACGATGGGCAGTGCCAAATATACCGGTTCTCAAAACGACATGATGATTCAGGGCGATGGTTTCTTCCAGGTTGTGAAGGACAACGGAGAGACGGTTTATACTCGTGACGGTGCTTTCAAGACCGACGCTCAAGGGCGGTTGCTCACTACGGCAGGTTACCTTCTTCAGCCTGCGATCACCATCCCTCCCGGCAGCACTGGTATCGCGGTTGCGCCAAATGGAATTGTTACATCCACCGATGATAAAGGGCAGCAAACCCAGCTCGGCCAGATCGAAATCGCCACATTCATGAATCCCGCTGGCCTGAAAGCTCTGGGGAACAACGTGTATCAAGTGAGTGAGAGTTCCGGAGCGCCGGTGCAGTCGGCTCCCGGGAGCCCCGGCGTGGGAAGCATACTTCAGCACAATCTGGAGGGCTCGAACGTAAATCTGGTCAGTGAGATGGTTAACTTGATCCAGGCCCAGCGGGCCTATGAAATGAACTCGAAAGTGATGCAGGCCGCAGATCAAATGCTTCAGGTTTCCAACAATGTTCTCAAATAGTAAAATCGCACTTATCACTTTGATCATCTTGTCTGCGATGCTGCCGCTGGCCGCGTTTTCCGCAGGAGTTTTACCGGAAAAATCGGTGGAGATTCATCTCGATCCCGAGGTGAAGGTGGGTTCGGATGAGCTGGTGCTTGGAGATGTGGCAACGATCTATGCGCGCAGTCTGGCGCATTTCAGGGCTCTTTCTGCCCTGGTTCTTTCCCGGATCCCGGAAGACAAAGAGGAGCTTCGCCTGCCTGTCTCTTATCTGGAAGCCAGGGTGCGCGCGGTATTGCCGGCGGAAGTGGATTTCGCTTTACGAGCGCCGTCTGACATCGTTTTCAGGAGAGAGAGAATTGGTCTGACCGGCCAAGAGCTTGTGGCGGAGATTTCCCGGCTGGGACGAATCGCTGGAAAGATACCGGAATACGTTGAAACGGAGATCGTGCCAATCACCGGGCTGGAGCATCTTTCAGGATGGAAACTGGCATCTACCAGTATTGAGCCACAGGCGGAAATGCAGAGATGGAAGGGTGATGTATCCTTTAAGCTCACTCGCGTGGAGAGTGGAAAGCCGGAAGCGGTGTGGGTTCGCACCAAAGTTCGATGGTTTCAAAAGGCTTGGGTGGCGAATCGCAGTCTCAGCCCCGGGATGTTGCTGAGTTCCGCCCAGTTCAAGGAGAAAAGAGTAGAGACTACCTCTCTCAGGGAAGAGCCCGTGTCTGTTCCGCCAGAAAAACTCGGGGAGCTTCTGGTTTCCTCCCGATTGAGAAGGTCTGTGGTAGCAGAGAACGCTCTGCTTCCTTCGATGCTGGACCGCAAGCCCGATGCGATGCCGGGGAAGAGCTTGAGGGTGGTTTTTGTCTCTGAAAGCGGAGTTAGAGTCAGTGCGGATGGGGCGCTGGTTTCACCGGGATCCATAGGTAATGACGTTAAAGCCAGGCTTCGCACTTCAAAGAAAATAGTAACGGGGAAGTTGGTTTCTCAGGGGATGGTGGAGGTTAGTCTATGAGATTCGGCATTGTGATGCCCATTCTTGTTGGTCTTTGGATTCTTTTCACCTTTTCCGGGTGCAGCGACATGATTCGCTCTCTCAGGCAGGAAAGCGCAGCAATAGATGAAGAAGCAGATCGTGACAGGGAGGAGGCCGAGGCATATGCCCGGGGATATCAGCCACGCACGCTACGCGGCCTAAGTGCGAACAATGTTGCGGAATACGGGAGCCCTAGCGCGAGGGCGTATGGCCGGAAGCTCGCCGGCCAAACTGCTTCGGCAGTGGACGATTTTTCTGACGAAGGCGAAGAGCAGTATAAAAGGGTTACCCGACAGGATTTCGTAGATAGTGTGGCTAGGGAGAATAGTCTTTGGGATGGACAGGGCCAGAGCAACTACCTTTTTGCCAACAATCGCCGGCGGGAAACCGGGGATCTCTTGACCGCGGAAGTTGAAAAAGATCTCCGGCGAGAAATTCAGTATCAGCTTTGGCTTACCCTGCCGCCTGATCAGCGGAAAATTCGGAGATCCCCGGCCAGCCAGGCAGCTACGGATGCTCTGAAGTCCGCTGCTGGGGCTGTATCAAAAGATGGCGAAAAGGCCGTGGACAAGGCGGCTGAAAAATCACTCGAGAACAAAGCGAAAGACGCTGCGGAAGAAGCCGCAAAGACGAACCTTGCCCAAAGCGGTACGCCGGATGACGACGTAGTAAGAATGGAAGTGGTGGAAAACCTCGGAAATGGTCTTGTTCGGGTGCTCGGGCAGAAGCGGGTTGTTTACAAGGGGGTATCCCGGATCGTGGAGATCGCGGCCCTTGTAAATAACAAAGACATTGACGATAACAATCGCCTCAAGAGCTCCAATTTTCTCGACATGAAAGCCCAGGTGATCCAATGAGCAATGTGCGTTTTGTGTTGGCAATGAGCATTTTCCTGTTATTGGCAATTTTCTCGGCGCAAGACGCATTTGCGGCCAGGATCAAAGACGTAGTCAGAATCAAAGGCGTTCGCGACAACCTTTTGATTGGCTATGGGTTGGTGGTTGGCCTCAAGGGAACCGGTGATTCCAGTGCTGATGTTACCGGTAAAGCGCTTTTGCGTATGTTCAACAATATGGGCCTAAATGTTGAAACCGAGGTGAAAAGCAAGAACGTGGCATCCGTGGTGGTTACTGCAAACCTGCCTGCCTTCGCCCGCGCAGGGCAGAAGCTCGATGTGAATGTTGCCTCAGTGGGCGACGCAGGCAGTTTAGAGGGTGGTACGCTTCTGATTACCCCACTGCGGGCCGGAGATCAGCAGATCTATGCCGTATCGCAGGGGCAAGTGAGCCTTGGGTCTGTGGCCGACGGCAGTGGAAAATTTGCAACAGCAGGCAGGGTGGCTGCAGGTGCTATCGTGGAAAAGGAGCTACCGGGAGAGTTCGCTAATAAGAAAGCATTGCGTATGAGCCTGGATGATCCGGATTTCACCACGGTGGCGCGGGTGGCGCGGGTGATCAATACAGAGTTAGGCGGAAAGTATGCCTCGGCTATTGATCAGAATACGATCGATTTGATCGTGCCTTTTTCTTTCGATGGCAATGCCGTCGAATTAATGGCGGTACTTGAAAATTTGACGGTGAATACCGACACCAGAGCCCGGGTAGTAATCAATGAAAGGTCCGGCACGGTGGTGGCCGGGGGGAAGGTTCGTATCAAAAACGTGGCGCTTTCACACGGTGACCTGTCTATTTCCGTGGGCGGGGCGAAGAAAGATGCCAAGGGTGGCGGAAAGAAACTGGTGGAAATTCAAAATACTACCAATGTTACTGAGTTGGTGAACGTACTGAATGAGCTCGGTGTAGCGCCTAAAGATCTAACCGCCATTTTTCAGGCACTCAAGGCAGCTGGAGCCCTTGAGGGCGACCTGCAGGTGAACTGATCGGGGTTTGGGGTTTGGCAAGAAAGGTGCATTAAGGATTTCAGATGCGTGATTCAAGGATTGGATCACAGAAGCTCGCGCAGGAAACAGGAAGGCTTGTTTGCCATGGATGGCGTTCGAAGAATTCTGGTTTTGAGCTTCACCGCAAGGACGCGGAACGCATCTCGGGGCAGGGAAGCCCCGGAAGAATGGGCTTCCCTGCCTTTTTATTTATTAGGGGCTGCAGATGAAGATTGAAGGCTCTCCGAACCTTCCGATTAAGCCGGCGGAGGAAGATCGCAACTCCCCGCTTTGGCAAGCCGCTCAGGGCATGGAAGCCAATTTTCTTAAAGAGATGATGCGAAACATGCGGAAGACCATCCAGGAAAGCCCAGAACTTGCCAACAGCAGGGGTTATCAGGTTTTTCGCGGAATGCTCGACGACCATTATGCGGAAACAACCGCGAAAACCCAGGGGATCGGACTGGCTGAACTGATTGTGAAGCAGGTGATGGAAATGCAGGAAGCAGCCAGGAAAAATCAGGCGGTTCCTGTTCGAGATCTAAATAAAAGTGATGTTATCAGGAAATAAAACGAGGCTGGGAATTGGCGGGATGTGTTAATATTTTCTAAGTACTTTCGCTGATGCGAAAGGGAATGTTCAGGAAGGACATGCCATGAAAGTGAATAACAACAGAGATTCGGTGGAACTCTCTCATTCTTCGCAGTCTAAGCGAAGTGACAAGGCCGGTAAGGTCAACTCTAAGAACGCGGACGAAACGGCGGGCCAATCCTCTTTGGCTGGTGTTGGCGCTACGGCCAACGTGGATATTTCCTCGGAAGCGAGAACGATTGCGGCTGCGAATCAAGCTGCCAAGGCTGATACTTCCGATGAAGCGAAAATCGCACGCGTAAAAGCGATGATCAATGGTGGAACCTACAAGCCTGATTACGGCGCAGTAGCAGACAAAATGGTGAACGAAACTTTGCTGCAGGATCTTTCTAACTGAAAAGATTCCCCAGCTCTCGTCATGGATGATGGGGGATGATCATGGAAGGAAAAAATCAACAGACGGATGGCGCAGAAAAACGACCTCCGAACCTGGAAGAGCTTCAGAATAATCTGAAGCATCAGCTTTCACTGTATCGCCAGCTGGTGGATCTTCTTCGCGAAGAAAAAGAGCACCTTATCGGTGCTCGCCTGAAAGAGATTCGCGAAGCTACCTATTCAAAAGAGGCCATCTTTGACGAAATTCATCGAGAGGAGTTTCGAAGGCAGCGTTGGGTGCGCCAGGCTGCGGCTTTTTTGAGCATAGGCGAAAAGGAAATCACTCTTGAACTTGTGGCCGGAAAGATCTGGCCAGAGCATTTCGAATCGTTGATCAGCCTGAGAAACGCCATGCTTCATATGGTGAAAAAGGCCAGGGAAATGAATCTTGATAACAAGCTCCTGGTTGAGCAGGCCTTGCTAGATACTCAGGAAATGAAAAGAAATATTCTGGGCCTCAGCTCAGAGCAACCACAGGTGTATGGGCCCAAGGGTGCCATGGGAACAAATCCTCGTGATACCAGTGCGCGCTTTTTGAACAAGGGACTGTAAGAGGCTATGCCCACGGTAAACATGTTCAATATTGGCAAGAGCGGTCTCATGACCAGCAAGCAGGCCATGACTACGGCCGGCCATAATATTGCCAACGTGAATACCGAGGGCTTCTCCCGCCAGGAAGTGAATATTTCTCAGGCGCCCACGATTCCTAATGCTCGCCTTACATTCGGAAACGGGGCCTGGGCCACCAAGGTGAGCCGGGTTTCAGATCAATACCTAGAACGGAGAATTCAAGGCGAGCATAAAAATTTCGCCAACGCCGAAGAGAAAGACCTCTATCTAAAGCAGACGGAATCCATCTTTAATGAAAGCAATAATGATGGCATCAATCGCCTTGCCACTCGCTTCTTTAACGAGTTTCGCAAGCTTTCTACGGACCCATCCAGCACGGCGATTCGAGCTTCGGTGCGCGAAGCCTCCAAAAGCCTCTGCGATGAAGTTCGCCGCATGGACTTGGAACTGAAATCAGTTGCCAAAAATATCGATGATCGTATCGAGGGATATGTGCGGGAGATCAACTCACTTTCCCGGGAAATTCGGGATCTTAATCTGGATATTGAAAAGGCGGAGCTCGGCGGGGGGGAAGCCCCGGATCTTCATGATAAAAGAGATCTCGCGCTGAAAAAGCTCGGCGCTATGGCTGATATTACAACATCAAAAGACAATAACGGCCGTGTGACTGTAACCATGGCTGGCCATGCCCCTGTGGTGAGCGGCGAGAATGTTACTGAGCTTCAAGTGATGGTAACTCCTGCAGACGACAAGACCGGAAAAAAAGAGGATCGCCTCGATATCTTTTTTAAAGATGCCGAATTCTCGGAAGGGAAACTTCCCCCGAAACTTACTCATCTTTTTAAAACTGGCAGGCTGGGGGGGCTTCTGGAGGTGAGAGACCAGGACGTTGCCGGCGCTCAGGACAAGATCGACAAAGTTGCCTACCTCATTGGAAAAGAGGTGAATAATATTCACCGGCAAGGATTTGGTCTGGATGGGGCCAACGGCAGAAACTTTTTTCAGGAGCCCGTTAAAGAGGCGGGGGCAGCTCAGAACTTCCAGCTTGCAAAAGATATTTCCGATAACCTCGATGCCATTGCAGCCGCAGCTTCGGCTCAGGCGCAAAGTGACAACCGAACCGCCATCGCACTATCCGGCTTGGGAGATCTGAAAGGGGCCGCCGGCGACACCAATTCTTCCATCCTCGATGTGTACAACTCCATGGTTGCCGGCCTTGCCGTGAAAACGGGTGCCTCTGAGAAAGAGCTTATCTTCTCCAAAGATGTGCTGGCTCAGCTTGAGAGTGTGAGAGAGAGCCTGGTTGGCGTAAATTTGGATGAGGAAACAGCGAACCTCGTAAGACTCCAACATTCCTATGCTGCTAGCGCCAAGGTGCTGCAAGTGGCAGATGAGAATCTTCAAACTGTGCTTTCGACATTCAGATAAGGGCTGACGAATGAGAGTGGGCGAAAATACAACTTTGACAACTGTGCGAGATAGCCTCGCACGATCGAGGCTGCGCATGAACGACTTGCAGAAGCAGAATGCAACTCTGAAGAGGGTTAATGCCCCAAGTGATGATCCTGTCGGTAATGTGAAGCTGATGTCGATTCGAAATGAAACTCTGGATAACGAACAGTTCGAGAGAAACGCGAATCTGGCGAAAACTTTTCTGAACTATACAGACTCTTCTCTGGAAGAGCTTACCAATCTTCTCGGGCGCGCCAAGGAGCTTGCTATCGGGCAAGCCAGCTCGGCTGCGAATGGCGCTGAAAGCCGTATGATGGTGGCGGAAGAAGTGCGGAATATCTTGAATGAAGCTAGCTCGATCGCGAACAGGCGTCTTGGAGAGCGCCATATCTTCGCCGGCTACATGACGCACTCACAGCCATTTGATGATGGTTACCAGTATCGCGGCGACGACGGCAACATAATGGTCGAAGTTCAGAAGGATGTCTTTGTAGGGATGAATATTCCTGGCAAAGAGCTGTTCCTTGGTGCCAATCCCAAAGTGGTAGACCCGCAAAATCAGGAGAGCTCAGAGGGGCTGCCGGGACAGCCAGAATTGGCTATGAGTCGCCCTACATCGAAGATTTCCGGTGAGAACCTTTTCGATACCTTAGAGGCTCTTCGTGTGGGTTTGATGACGAACGACGTTGATCAAATCAGGGCCACCTTGGAGCCTTTGGACCGTATTTCCAATCGAGTGATCACTACGCGCGCACAGGTAGGCGCACGTACGGCCGGGATTGACACCGCCATAGCCAATATGGGCAAAAAGAATGTGTTTAACGCGGAGTTACAGTCTGGAATAGAAGATGCTGATGTTATTCAGGTGGTTTCCGACATGGCTCGTGAGGAGAGTGTGCTTCGGGCTAGCCTACAGGCATCGAACAAGCTCATTCAGCCCACCTTATTGGAATTTTTGAAGTAGTCCATTGCGAGCCCAGGTGAAATCGGTTAGTACATCCAAGCTTAGGACGAACCCTACAGGGATGTGAGGAGCTTGCATTATGCTTGTT
>CAZTCD010000126.1:0-9162 GCA_964612065.1 uncultured Bdellovibrionales bacterium
CACGAACTCGCCTGAATCATCGTGGCACCCCCTTTGCTTAACAGGGGGAACTTATGGCTCGATGGGAAAAATTGGGAATAGCAGCTTTGGTCGCCTGCACCGTGATCGGCTGCGGTAAAAAGGCTTCCGAAGAAGAAAACGAAGCGGCGAGGCTGGCGCCGGTCAAGACGGAATTGAGCGCCCAGGATCTATCGGCGGGGGAAGGTTGCCTGAGCTTCCCCAAGCTCAAGCAAGCCCTGGATGCGATCGCTCCAAGCGCTTCCATGTTTTCCATCCCAGTTCGCCTGGAGATCTCGGGCAAACAGCACGTGAGGGAGAACTTCCAACGACTGCTGGCGCTGAATCTTCTTTCGATCAACGAAGGGCAGCTCTCCTCTTTCGAGGCACTTGAAAGCTCTACCCAGGACCAATGTAACTCCCTGATGGTCACCAAATCGGACGGCGTGGCCAAGGAATTCAAGATCATTCCCCAAGATGGCGGAAATCGGCTCTTTGCATCGGCCAGCGACGGAGAAGCCTTGCAGTATGAGCTTCTCGCGCCGCGGAGAGTTAGGATTACCCGAAAATACATTACCCACGACGTTCCCTGCGGGAGCGAGAAGAACAACGTTTTCGTATCAGTTTCCCGCGTAATTGATTGGAGCGGCAGCACTGCTCCAGAAACGATTGATACTGGTGACGACCAGCTCGCGATCGAGTCTCGGTTTCTTGCGCTGGCTTCGGAAGCATCTGGTTTCAATGAGAGTGACCTCTATTCCACTTCCGACGGGGGAGAGCTCGGTTCCCGCCGAGTCATCCAAGTGTCTAAAGTTCGAGAGCTAAGCCAAATGGCTCCTCGGCCCGAGATCGTCACGTGTGACGGGGCCGCCCCGCCTGCTCCGGAGCCTGAACCAGATCCAGAAGAAGGCGAACAACCCGACAATCCCGAAAACCCAGAAGGTCCGAGCGGCCCCGGCGAGCCTAACGAAGAAGAAGGCGGAGTATGAAAACGGCAATCTTGAAAAGAGCAACTCTCGTATGTTTGGGCCTTGCCCTCGCTGCCAATCAATCGAGAGCTGAAAGCATCAGCGAGTTCCTGAACGCCTTTCACACCGATCCGGCCAGAATGATGAAGCGTTTGCCGAACGAGATCGGCGCTGATGGCAAGGTCATTGTTCGTGGTTTCATCAACGAGAAGAAAGTCGAAGAAACGCTTCGGGAAAGAAATCTCTTACGAACCCAGATCATCGGGGCGGGGGCGGGAGGGCACCCCGACCTGCGCGCCATCGACGTGCGCGACTCTCTCGGCAAGCGGGACGAGCCCGAAAAGCTGGTGGAGCCTGGCCCTCTCGTCACCAGCATGCAAGAGATGGAGAGTAGGGGACTCTCGAACGTAACGCTAAACCCTTCGCCCTGGTCGGATTCCTATTGGCCGGTCTACAAGGGTATTGCTGGCCATCGGTACGCCGATCGGAGCTTCCCGAACTCCAAGGAATGGCAAACGAACTACTTCCACGTGCAGAGCCACCCGGCTTCGTCGATCGTTAGTTCCGGAGACCGGGCAGCGATCGACAAGCTTTCGCCGGCTGAAAAATACGACTTCGCGGTAGGCGACAACGACTTCACTCTGACCCGCTGGGCATGGCGTAGAGGCCAGATTTCCTTTGAGCAACACGGGCGAGTAGCGGGGTGGCTGGGCTTTTGCCACGGCTGGGCCGCTACCTCCCATATGATGACGCCGATTCCGGAACATCCGGTCACGGTAACCACTCCGAATGGATTCCCCGTTACGTTCTATCCTCAGGACATCAAAGCCCTGAACGCCATGCTTTGGGGAAATGCCCCGCCGACCACGAGGTTCGTAGGGAATCGCTGCAATACTCCGCGGCCTCCGAAAAACCAGTACGGCAGAGTGCTCGATCCCAAATGCTTCGACACGAACCCGGCCACCTGGCATCTCTCATTGGTGAACCAGATGGGCATTCACAAGAGAAGCTTCATCATGGATTCCACCTTCGACTACGAAGTTTGGAACTTCCCCGTAGCGTCATATAGATACCGCTACTTCAACCCGCTTACCAGGCAGGACGTTGCAAGCTTTTCGCTGGCCGCCGTTCCAGTCGCCAACTACAAATCGGATCCGTTCAAAGAGTTCCGTTCGCCCAGAGCCAAGTATGTCGTTGGCGTTTATATGGACGTAACCCACTTGAACGCAATCAACCCAACGAGAAAGGCCCCGGCGGCAAACGCCTATAAGACCATCCGCCTCGTTTATGACCTGGAGCTTGATGAAGGCTATAACGTGGTCGGTGGCGAATGGTACTCCAACGCGCACCCCGACTTTATCTGGACTTTCGATAAAGGCGCGCAAGCCATGACGGTGGAAGACGCCACTCTCATGAGCGATGGATGGATCTCCTCATTCCCCGTCCCGGGAACTTGGAGCAGCAGCGCTGCGAAGGCCTCTGCTCGTGGGGAGCCGCTGGCGTCCTTCGTCTTGGGGTTAAGACCCGAGCAGCCCCCGAGCGAGTAAGAATTAACGGGGTATACCTGCTAGTGCATCTTCGATCGCAGCTTTAATGGGATCGTAACCGATGTTCTGAAGTTGTTTTCCGTTCACGAAGAACGTCGGGGTACGCCTTACGCCCAGGTCCCGGCCATCAGCCTCATCAATATCCAATCGGCTCCTAAATTTAGGTACGAGCACAAAGGGATCGAATCGCTTTTCGTCCAGGCCGATTTGCTTCATGTAGGTTGGAATAAGCGTAGGGTTGGGCTGATGGTGATCTCCCCAGATAGGCTGCTTTTCGAAGAGGATATCCAGTGCTTCGTCGAACTTTCCCATTTCCCGAGCCTCTTCCAGCGCCGCCGCCGCGATTCGGGAATTTCTGTGCATCGGCATGTAACGAATCACCAGCCGCACCCGGCCCGCGTACTCGGCGAGCAACGTTTTCATGATCGGGTGCATTGCACGGCATGCCTCACACTCAGGGTCCAGGAATTCCACGACCGTTACCTTCGCGTCCACTGAGCCTTTCACCGGACTGTGCCCTCGAACCAAGCTTTCCGCTTTTGGATCAACGGCTGCGGATTTCAGCTCATTCTTCCGTGCCCACATCGCGGATCCAACAAACAGAAACAGTAAAATTCCTGCGGCCAACACCAGAAACAAACGATTCTTTTTCATGACCTTCTCCTGAGCCTAAGTTCAAAAATTGAGAACAAAAACAACGTTACGAAACTCACCAACGCCATAAGCGGAATGGTGATAAAGCCCAAAAGTTCGATTTGCTTCGAAGTGCACGACACCCCTTGGGAGCAAGGTGTGATGCTGTCTGGGATCACTCCATAGTAGAGCAAGTTGTGATAGCCGGAGATGAGGAGACCGCATGCGAGCAATGGAATGGCGTACTTCAGGTGATCGCGGGCATCAGACCACAACGCTACGCCGAAGATAACGGCTACAGGGTACATGCAGATTCTCTGATACCAACACAATGTGCACGGGGGATACTTCAGGACCTCGCCAAGGAAGAGGCTTCCTAGAGTAGCGAGGAGAGAGACCAGGAAAGACGCTCTAGTGGACATCGCTGGGGCCATCGACATCTAGTCACCCGATCCAGACTGCGGCGAGCTTCCGGCCCGGATCACCGTGATTGATTCCGAGAGAATCGGCCAGGCGGACTTGAGGAACACCACGGAGATCAGCAAGCCTACGATCACATCCGGCCACTTCGTGCCAGTGATGGCCACGAGCCCAGCGGCTAAAAGTACGCTGCTATTGGATATGATGTCGTTTCGAGAGCAAATCCAGGTCGACTTCATGTTCAAGTCGTCGTCTTTATGTCTCGTCAGCAGCGCAAGGCACACGAGGTTCGCAACCAGTGCAACAAAGCCAATTCCGCCCATCGCCTGGGCCAAGGGCACAGAGTCAGAGAAGATCTTGAAGGTAGCCTCTACGAACACGCCGATCCCGAATGCCACGATGATCAAGCCCTTAAGCAGAGCAGCACTCGCCCGAACTCTTTCACTCTTATGCAGTACATAAAGGCTGAATCCGTAGACGATCGCATCGCCGAGCATATCCAGCGAATCGGCCATGAGAGCCGTGGATCTCGCCCAGATGCCCATCCCAAACTCGACAAAAAACATGACAAGATTGATAGCCATCACGATGCGTAGCACGTGAGCCTGTCGCTCTCTCAAATGAATCAACTCGTCTGACTTTGCGTCGCAGCAGCTCTTACCCATAAGCGTCCCGTTTCCGAAATTTTTGATGAACCCAAGAAGTGCGGTGAGGAAACGCACGTGCGCCACCACCGAATTCAAACGTGGATGAAAATTAGGGTTATGAGCGCGGCGGCTCGTCCGGATTCGGACGATGGTGATTGAAAAAGGTAGGGGACGGAAGCTGGCCAGCCTGGCAAATCAAGGCCGCCTTACGAACACGGAAAGTCGAGGGAATCAACGAGATCGTAGAACAACAGGCTTTGCAGCAGGTAGAACAGCCTTCCGCGCACGCAGGAGTCGAAACAAGATCTTCCTTAACGGATGGCGACTCGGAAACCGTCGTCTTCGCGACGCAATCGGCATACGATTCCAGCACGGTTTTCGAGGCTTCTGAACCATTGCACGACGCTTCGGCGTTCGGGGGAACCCCAAGAACAAGCAGTGCCAAAAATTTTAGAAAATGGATTTTCACAAGCGCTTCCGATTCCTGCAGATTCTTACGAAAGCTATCAGTTTGCAAGGGGCGCCATTAACGATCCGAGTCGACGAAAAACTTTCTTAAATCCTCGGGCGGATCCATCGGTAAAAATGCGCTCACCCGGCTACCGCCAGTGTTCCCTATGGGAAACTTTCCGATAGTGGAAGCGGGCGCTGCAACAGCTAGACGAAATAGCTGCCCCAGCAGCTCCTTCAGGTCTCTGTTGCGGATTGCCCATCCGAGCATCCTAAAATGCACGAGCGAATGATACCAAGCGTTGGGTTGGGCGAGGACGTGTGCCCGCTCTAGGTGGCGAAACTCTGCCTCAGGCTGAACGTTCAATGCCTGCATTTTTGCCTGGTCCAGCTCGACAAACAGGGCACTTATTCGGCTTGCGTCCATTACTTTCTCTACTGAACTCGGTCGAGCGACCAGCGCATCGTTTGGCCCCTGTCCCGGCCGCGCGGAGACCGGATTGCAACGTCGATCAAATGAACGTCGACACCCGTAAGTGCACGGTTGTAGTGGACCACGATCGGGCCATCCATTCGAGCACAGCCCGCCGCCTGAGGCGAAAACTTGGCCTGGGCAAAACCTTCCGAGCTAGAAATCAGAGAAGTCTTCATGACGATCGGAGCTTTGCAAAGCCCGTAACGAGAAAGCTCCGCGTTCGTGCGAAGAACAATTTCGCGGCCACGAAGCGCGATCTCGAAGCGCTCACCGCTTCGCGCCTGAAACGCGCCTACGATCTTCTGCAATCCTGGCGCGGCTTGTGCCGAAATGGCGACGAGGGAAGAGAGAAGCAACACAGCGGCGTAGAAATTCATCATTGGGGAGTCCTTTTGAGCGGCAAAATAGCGATCGAGTGGCTGGAAAGCAAGGTCGGCAACACGCTGCGACTATCGAAGTTCGGACAATATTGAGCGACCGCTGCAAGCGAACCAGCCGCCTCATTAAAATTTATTCATGTAAATTCGCGAGTTTGTCAGCTGTGTGTCTTGACCAAAATGCGCGGCAACCCTAAACTAAAAGTGAAAAGGGTCGATATATTATGCGTATGCAACGGAAAAAAGCAGGCCTGATCGCTGTAACACTAACGGTGTTCAGCATGCTTTTGGGCTCCGTGAATTGCGAATCCATCGGCCCTTCCAATGATGTCACGGCAGCTGTTCACCAGCAGGACCACGGTGCCAACCACGAGGTTGCTACGATCCAGACCTCAGGCCACTGCGCCAGTGACCAGCACGGGACTGCTACGCACTGTGCAGTACACTGCAGCCATTCCGGAGCCGTACTCGCCCAGTCCGCCTTCATTAGTCCTAGAGATTCCCTGTCTCACCTTGAAGTACGCGTTTTGGGATCTCTTCCCAACCGCCTGTCCAGTAATCTCCGCCCTCCCATTTCGGCCTAATTCGTTTTTTCCCCGCCAATCCAGTGCCGTAACTCGGCCTCGCATTGGCTTTAATCACACATTCTAATCTAAAACGAATTGGAGCTATTTATGTTCTCTAAGAACACGTCCCTCGTATTGTTTGTTGCGACTTTTATGTCCCTGCCTTCTGCGTCTTACGCGATCGAAAGAATTCGCGAGCCACGTGAGAAAATCGAATGGAACGAAACTGAAAGTCAATCGACCGCAAGCCCGGAAATCCGTCGCTTCGAAGGCGATATTCACTGTAGAGATCACAAACAAGATAGCGCCGGGGACCACTCCAAGTGCGAGCTGCAGCTCACTACGAATGATGGTGAGACCTACAAGCTTCACGCTAGCGAGGAGTTATCGCGGCTCGTTTGCGAGAAGCACGATCGGCATCTGAAAGTTGAGCTCAACGCCGAAAAAGAGTCCTCGTTCCTTTTCTGGGGCGGTCACTTGAAAGTAGTCGATTTCAAAGTGCTAGGTGAGCTGCCGGAAAGCGTCTGTCAGGGATTTGAAGAAGGCGAAGCGCTTCAAGATTCCGTGGGCCAAAGCGGAAGGCGACCCTACAAGTCGCGCCTCCTCAGGCGCTCACATAGGCACGGCACCTAATGAACCTGGCGGGGTCCTCTACGAGGGGGCCCCGCGCTTACAAATCCCCCTAATTGCTTCATAACATTCGGTTTCCAAATGGTTGACAACCCGCGTTCACATCTGCTAACTAGGCCGCGTATGCTCAGAATCCTGGTAGCCATTTTAATGCTCGTTTCGACGGGAGTCGTGTTGACCCACGCCTGCAGCCACGATTCCGTTTCCCACGAGCAGAGCGTTTCCGCTCATTCCGAGTCCGACCACAGCGGAACCAACCAGCAGGACGATGCCAATCACGGCCATTGCTGCCAATTCCACTGCCACCAGCTCGTTTCGTTGGTTCCCATTTCTTCCTCGGCCATCAACGCCGTAGCGCCTCGTGACCTCGGTCACGCCGTTTACAAGGTGTCCTACACCGATCCGTCCCTCGCTCTCCTCACGCGTCCTCCGCTGGCAGCCTAAGTTCATTCGAGCTTAGTTCAATCTGCTTTCAGAGGAGTCCCCCGTGTTTTCCGTAATTCTTGCGATCCTAGTTGGCTCGGCAGCCCATGCCGCTGCTGATGCTTGTTCCAAAACGGCTACGTATTTGGAGTTTTACCAGTGCACGCTGGAAAAACACCCGAGAATGGCTATCGCCCAGGAAAAAGTGCGAGAAGCTGAAGCCGTATACGAACGGGCAGCTCAATGGAAAAACCCGGATGTGGCGCTGAAGAGCGTTGGGGGCACCCAAGGGGGCGAATCCGTCGGCACGACGGAATTGACTCTCTTGGTGCCCGTGTCTCAACTCTGGACTAGGGGAGCGCAGAAAAGCGTAGCCTCGGCGGAGAAGCGGGTAGTGGAAGTGGATGCGAAGCAGACGCTCCTGGATTTCAAGAAAGAGCTAATTCGCGACCTCTACCGTATCCGCCAGATTGAAGATGACCTGGAGCTGGTGAATGAAACGCTTGAAGCGTTTTCCACAATCCAGCGCCAGCTCGGCGCTCGCAGAGCTCGCGGCCCGGACCAAGAGATCACCTTGAACCTGGTTCAGCTTGCTGGAAGCGACTACCAGCTTCGCAAGAATCACATCCAGGTAGAGCGAGCCGAGATCTTGGCAAAGCTCAAAGCTATTTGGGGGAAGGATTTCGAGATAAAGCGCACCCAACTGCCCCCGCTAAAGGACAAGTGGCCAGAAGTGAAAATTGCTTCCGGCGTAGGGCAGAATCTGGCCGTGCAAAAGGCCGTTGCGGAAACGGACAGGGCCATGGCGGAGCATTCGCTTACCAAGCTCGAATCCCTCCCATCTCTAAGCATCGGCCCGGTGATGGAGAGATCTACCACTGGTCCGGCCCGCAGCTGGGCTTACGGATTTGCCCTCGAAGCGAGCTTGCCCATCTTCTCCTGGAACGGCGGCGCGAGAGCGGTTGCGGAATCGAAGACCGTGCAAGCAGAGCTTGAGTCCGCTTACGTGATCAAAAAGTTCGACACCGAAAAAGACATTCTCCTCATGAAATACAAAACGGCAGTGGACTCACTTACGAAGTCCTCGAGCCGCAACGAAGTAAAGAATAAGCACCATCGGGTCGACTCCTTTTTTCGCCAGGGCCTAGCGTCAGGCGGTCTAGTGATCGAAGCCCACCGCCAAATCGTTGAGTATCAACAGTCGCAGCATGAGCACGAAAACTCTGCCATCGACTCTTATATCGACCTAATGACCTTAACCGGCGGCGACATCGAAGGAATTTTGCGATGAAGATTTCACTCGTACTTCTGAGCCTGGTTCTTTGCTTGGGCATGGGTTACCGCGCCTGGAGTGAGGACAAGCACGACCACGGCAAGCAGGAAAAGAAGAAAGATGAACATGGCCACGACCATGACGAAGAAGAACACGCCGAGAAAGAAGGCCATAGCCACGCTCCCGGTGAAAAGGGAGAAGAGAAAGGGCATGACCACGCCGAAGGCGAGGAAGAAGGCCATTCCGAAGGTGACGAGCACGGCCACGCGGAAGGTGGCGGCGGCCATGGTGGACACGAGGAAGAGGGTGGGGGCGTAGTAGGTCCCGAGAAGGGGATCGTAGAAAAAGGCCCCCTCGGCATCAAGCTATCTGAAGAAGCCGTGAAAACCATCAACCCCGAGACTGTTGCTTGGCAGTTGGGATCCATCACAATTCCTTATCAGGGCCTGGTGCGCATCAAGGACACCAAGTCCGTATACAGACTGCGGAACGGTTTTTTCAAACGCGTTCCGGCCGTAGTGCAATCCCGCCAAGGCGATCGCGTCACCGTAACGGTGGCGGGCCTCGAAGCCGGGGACAAAATCGTAATCTCTCAAGCCGGATTTCTGCGCATCGCGGAAGTCATCACCGAAGAGGGGGCCTCCCACGGGCATTCGCACTAAGGTGCCAATCCTAGGGATTGCAGGTATCAAACATGATTAACAAAATTATTCGCTTCTCTGTCTACCACCGCGGCGTTGTACTCTTCCTTACCTT
>CAZTCD010000127.1:0-8990 GCA_964612065.1 uncultured Bdellovibrionales bacterium
CCTCTTCTCTAGTGGCCTGCAACTTTTCTAGCTGCGCATAAAGGGCTTTGGGATCCAGGCCACGAGGCAGAGTTGCGATCCGTTCGGCCAGGGCTTCGACTTGGTTTTCCGCTCTATTGAGCGCGGCTTCTAACTTCGTTACGAGTTCCTTCCCGGTATCTTTTGGGGCTAAAGCCGTCGCACTCGCCAAGAGTTCTTTCGCAAATTCCTCGTTTGTCAAAAACTCCTTCACATCCTGCCACACGAGCGGCTCAATTCTCACGGCCTGGATTCTATGCTTGCCATCACAGATTTTTATCTTCTCATGGAGGTTTCCCTGCATCTTCTCCATATAGCTATGGGCGTAGTAGGCAACTTTGCCTTTCCTGCCATGAGCGGATTTTCCGGCTAACCGATGCCCACAAGCGCGGCAGAACGTGACCCCGGAGAGGGTATACGGATACCGACTTGTTCCGTGCGTTCGCTTTCGGTTGCAGTTGCGCTCAAGCATTTCCTGGGTTCGCTTGAACACGTCCACATCCACGATCGCCTCCCAAGCGGCGGATGCCTCCTGCACATCGCCCTTCTTGTCCTTAAACACCCGCAGCCCGATATAGCCCCTATGTTTGAGTAAGGCATAGAGCATGTTGGCTTGCCAGACGCGCCCCCTAAAGGAACCGCCCCCGCGAACACTTCGCGGGAAAAGCACGCCCTCTTTGTTGAGCCGCCTCACGGTTCTCGCGAGGGTTTCTTCCTTCAAGAATGTATGGAACACCAATCGAATGAGTTCCGCCTCTTCTGGCACGACGACAAGATTCCCAGGCTTATCCTCATCAATTCGATACCCGAGCGGAACGCTGCCGCCGTTGTAGAGGCCGCGTTTGGCCCGCTCATGGAAGGAATTCGAGATCCTCTCGGCCGTTTGCTTTCTTTCAAACTCCGCCAAAGTTGCCATGATGGTCATGACCAAGTTGCCGGTCGCGGAAGAGGAGTCAAAGTTCTCCCGCATCGATAGAAACTCGCAGCCGTGCTTCTTCAAAAACTCCTGGAGTAAGGAAAAATCCTTCATGGATCTTGTAAAGCGGGAAAGCTCCGTGACCAAGATGAGGTTGATTTCTTTTCGTTCAATGGCCCGCAGCATCTTTTGGAACGAGGGGCGGTTCATGTCTTTAGCCGAGACGCCAGGATCTGAGAACACGGCCGTGACCTCCCCAAAGGGCCCGACCATGTTCTTGAGTTTGACGAATTCCCGGAGCCTTAGCTCCTGATTCTTGATCGAACCTTCCGGGTTTTCGGCTTGTTCTTCCGTGCTGACTCGGGTGTAGATCGCGCAACTATACACGTTTCCTCCTTTTTGGGAGGCGCTCTGTATCGCGGATTTCCTGGACTAGTAGCCGAGGGCTATTGGCAAGGCCGCCCGGCTCGCTTCCAATCTGCAATATCTCCAAAATAGATTCAAGCTTAAGTTGTAATTCCGATTTCGTGACTCTTGTAAAACGCCTTCTGGTAGTCTTCGCTTCCCATCTCGGCCTTCTACTCATTCACACCTCTTCTTCTCTTTCGTTTTTGTCTTCTGCATTTATTCCTCTTTTTTAATTTATTTTTATCCCCATATAACCACTTACGCTTACCCGCACATGTACTCACCCCGTCCCTCCGTTTCCTGACCTCTCTTCATCGTAGAGGGAGAGAGGTCAGGAACTTTCGAGGAGGGCGGGGCGGCTGCTAGGCCGTGTGCGGGTAAGCGTAATCTTTCGCGAATCTCGGATTTTTCATATTCAATGTGTCGCCCGCAGGGTCAAACCTTTCACCTGAGACTTGGTTTGACCCTCATTCGAGGCCCGCCTTCACCATGCGCTTCACGAAGATGTCGGCGATCGCCACAATTGGAATCCAGATAAGATACGGACTGCCGCATTCGCTCCACACAAAAGACAACACTTCCGCTACCTTCATGGTTTTTCTCCCCGAAAGATCGCCAAGGAAGATGGTGTTGCGGTAAAGATCGATCAGGATCCAGACGAGGAGCAGCACCTTTAAATCCACGAAGGCGAGCCACGCGTCCATTTTCAAAAGAACACTTGTCTGTTTATTCATGTGCATCCTTTTCGTTTTGGTTGATGTTTTTCGACTCGAAGCATTTTGGCGCGGAGAGAAGTTCCTCAAGCGAGAGCAAAAGGAACTTTCCCGATGGCGGGTCGAAGCCAAGCCGTTCCGGCTTACGGTCCAAAACCCGCGCAAGTTTTTGCACTACTTCTCGGCTATCGGTGACATAGAGAACCCGATCAAATGCACTTTGCAGCCGGTAGCGGAGCACTATTTCCCGGTATCGCTTTTCACTTTTAGGCGTGAGTTCCAGCTCCAAAGCCCAACGTTCCTTGGCGCCAGGAAGTTCAAGAACCGCATCAGGATTAACCGTAGATGCACTAGCCTGTTCACTCCAAAGCCTGCCGTTTGTAGCCGTTAAGCCTGGAAACCTCTCTCGCAATACATCCAGAACATCCACTAGCAGCACATCGTGGTAAACTCCGTAGCCATGAACGCGGATGGGTTTTGGCCGCAAAACCTGCCCTGGATACCTTGCCGAGAGCGCCCCTATGCCTTTCCTCGTGATCGAAAAGACCACGAAGACGCCAGGGCCTGGTTGCTTGGAATCCAGCACCGGCACTCTCCAGCGCTCGATAAAGCCCATGCTTTCAAGTTTCCCCAAGCGATTGAGCATCGTGGATTTCGCCTTTCCCGGGAAAACTTTCCGACACACTTGAGGGAAGGACAGCAGTACGTTTTCATACAGCTGCTCCAGCAAAAAAAGATCCCTTGGTGTCAGCGACACCCGTTTTTGGATTTTGATTTTCATTGAATTTGCCTCTTTAAAAGGGCGCTCTGGCGAACTGCATTTCTTCTGCGATCACTTTGCCGTCCACGATCATGGATATCGCGCCAGCGCCCCGTGAGTAGGTTCTGAGGTTGTTTGGATCGATTTTGTATTCCTCCACGTCCCGAACCGATAGCTGCCCTGTTCGCTCCAAGTCGCCAAAGTGGCCCCTCAATTCCGCGCGTTCGGTCTTTTTCTCGGCCTTCCTCGTACCAAAGTGCTTGGCAAAGAAGTCGGCGGTACCCGGATCGTTTACCCCTAGGATGCACTTCACGTTGGTATTGGTATGAAGAGCGGTTGCAAACTCGCGGCTGACGCTTTCAATATCACCAAGGCTCTGGTGCGAGAGGTGAATAGCCACCCGCGCGCTCCTTGCCTTGTTGAGTAAGCCAATGAACCCCGGGTACACGAACGAGCCGAACTCGTCTAGAAACAGCGACGTGAACTCCCTGTATCCATTTGCTTCTCGCGATCCCACAGCCCACGCCACTTCTTGCAATAGAATCTTGCCTAAGCTTGCCGCCATCTCTTGATAAAGAAGCTGCGGGATCATAATCAATATTGTCTGCCTAGTTCTAGTTGCCGAATTTAAGCTAGGCACGAGCACATCTGTCAGAGAGAAGAAGTTCTCCTCCATGCCTTCGGCATTGACCAATCCCATCAATTCACCTTCCGCAAACGGGCTGAGTTGCGCCAGCAATCCGGAAAACTTTTCCATGCGCTCCCGCTTTGGGGTTAGGAGCATACGCTCGGCTCCCTTCACCACCCCCTGTCTTTCCCCTAAAGACAGTTTTCCCAGAAGCTCCGTAAATTTCCCATCATCCTGCAGCAGCTCAAAAATCCTTTGGAACGTTACTGCCATTCCTGCTGCCCTGAGCACCCGCACGACCAAGAGCGCGGCCTCCTGACTCACGCTCTTGAAATACTCATTTTCAAACGTAAAACTCGAAAATAGTCGGTCAACGATCTGCTGAGGGCTGCCATAGAGCAGGGGATTCGTCACAAAGGAATCCTCGATATTGCCGAGATCGAGCCAAACTAGGCCTTCTAGCGGGATATCCGTCCGCTCATAGGCCACTTTCACGCGATTTAGAATTTCTCGATCCCCTTTGCCATCAATGAGTATAGACGTTCTTCCTTGGATCGTGTCCTGGAGTAGCCAGGGCACGATGATGCTCTCAGTTTTTCCTCGGCCTGTTGCTCCCACAACCTGCACATGCCCGCACCGCGCATCGTTTGGAATGGCGATCCTTGCGCCCATCAGGGTTCTCCCTGCAAAGATCTCATTCATCGTGCGCTCCGGTAGTAGTCGCCCTCATTCCTCTTGGGCGCCACCGACTTTACTGCCCGCATGCGCTTTAAAAGTTCTTCTTCCCGCTTTTTCAACTTCTGAATAGCCCTGAACGCAATAATGCCGATCAGCGTGAACACCGCTAAGACCAGCATCATCATGTGGTCGTAGAGCCAGTGTTTTATCTCGTTTTGCCGCTGCGAAATCACCGCTACCGCCACGAGCCCTCCCATTCCGACTGCAAAATGCAGATTGTCGTCTTTCTTTTTTTCCATAAGCCCCCTTTTGAAAATAAATTTGCCAAATCCCTAAAATTCATTTACTTTAAGCTATTCCCAATTAGTCGAATTCCTCCCTGAACAAAGGCCTCCTTTCTTATAAGGAAGATTTTGGGGGTATGCTTTGACCTTTTCCTCTTCTAAATCACCGAAAAGATAGCGGATAAAATTTTTCAAAACCTCGCGCTCCCTGCTCGAATTCGAGCATTTTTTTGCCGATAAGGGATCTATGAAAGGAAAACGAAGTGCCAAAGCGCACTTTCTTGGGAAGGCGATTGCCCGAGAATTGAAAAGATGGAAAGCGGGGGAGATTGACGATCTCTCCTGGCTGAATTCCATCTCCTCCTATGAGCACCTCTGGCTGATCTGGGAAGGCATTTCATCCAAAGTGAACGAGGATCTAAAACGCCAAGGCCTCTGGCATCGTGACGACGATAGTGTGGTGATTCCAGAAGAAAATGGCATCCCGAGCCTAAAGAAGCGAAAGTCCTTTGCGGCCGAGAGTTTTCCAGGCGCCGATGAATCCATTTATGAACCAGAAGCCTTGGACGAGATCTACTTAGAGGCCAGGATTATTGAAGATGAAGCCACGGAAGAGCTCAGCGAAGTCACTGAGGGCGAAGCAGGTGGCGATTTCCTCCATCCTTATCTTCCAAAGATCTCTGCGCCTTCTAGCCACCTCCTCATGCGGCGCTATCCTCAGGATTTGAAGGAATCCCTGGCGCGTGACTTATTTGATTCCCATGCCTACCTTACTGGAGAGAATCGCGATCTTCTTCCGGCGCTTTGTTTTTTCGAGGTCGGGATCAACGATGCAGAAACGTTCGCCGAAATTCGGCGCGAAGTTTATGAAGGTGGGCCATTTCACCAGGGAGGCAAGAAATTCGATTTCAAAGAGTTCCAGAAAGATAAGCTTCGGCTTTTTCATCGCCTGAAAAGCGAGAAAGAAAGCTACTTTCTCCGTAATCCCTACCTCCGCGACAAAAAGAAGGCCCAAAGCCTTTGGGAGCGCTTTGAGGTGGCCTTGCAGAGCTTTACGAGAAAGCAATGGAATGCCATAAAGGAAGTCCGCGTGAAGCGTAGGCCGCAGGTGGAGGTGGCAAGGGAGTTTCGAATTTCCCTCGATTCCTTGAGGAACCGCATAGAGGGCGCAGAACTAAAGCTCCGGCGGGCGTTGCCGGAGCTTGCTGCATTTTTTCCTTCTACCACCTATCGAAAAAGCGCTAAATCTAACTATTCCTATGATGGGTTGTTCGACAAACGAGAGAAGGCTCGCCCGCTATACCGAATCGATCCCAAGGCCCAAGGGAAACAAGAAATACCCCTTCGCAAGGGACGGCCAACGCCGAAGGCCGGAGTAAACCCCGCTCTCATCAAAGCCTGGGCACATGAAACCACCCCCGTTCCGGATTTTTCCTTCACGGATTTCTTTACCCAGCTCTATCCAAGGGGGGCGATCGATCGGCAGAGCGCCGGGGAAAATGCGCCGCACGACCGAGCGGCAGGAAGGCACGGCTTTCACGATCGCATGCGGGCGCATAAGAAAAAACGCTCTTCCTCTGATTTTACCGATTAACGAAGCCGCCAAAAATTGGTGCGTTTGCCTAGATCTTAGACAGGCCTTTTTATTGTTGGTTCCCTGACATTCTCATTATTCTACGATTGAGGCTGGTGCATCTTTTGCTTATTGCGGCGGATGCGCCCACGTAGATTAAAGGCTCCGACTCTTACCCTGTTACTATTGTATGCCATCCTGTTTATTCTGTTTTCGTTCTTATCGACTCCAAAATCCCTAGCGGCTGAACAAACTACTGAACCACAGATAAATCGCCCCCTTTCGCAGCCAGAATGCCCAGACGTGGATTTCTCCTCCAAGTTCGGCAAAGTTCGAGATCAAGGTACGAGTGGTTGGTGCTACGCATTCGCCACGTCCGACTTGTTTTCATATAAATTAGGGGTGCCGATTTCTGCCCTAGACACTGTAGTTACTCACAACGAAGAGCGTGAGGCAGAAGCCGCAGGACTTACACAAAAGCAGATGATGGCGCGGGCGGGCTGGGCTGCGCATGCGATAATTAGGGCGAAGGAACGCGGGGTCTGCCTAGAGAATGCAACGAGATCAGAGCCGGTAGGAGCCGATCTAGCCACCACAATCTTCAAGATCGAAGCGGCCCGAAAAGCCGGGTCCTTGGAGAGCTTCTTAAGCTCAGGATGGGAAAAAATATTCTTGAAAACTTCAAAAGAGAAAGCCATTTCCATTTTTGACAATAGCCGAGAAGAGGACATCATAGCAAAATTGAGCGCGGAGAATTGCCCGGCAGATAAACGATTTTCCGTGAGTTCGCTGGATTGGGCGCAGTTTTTAAACAACACTGGCCGGGGCTATGGTGCTCCCTTGATTCCGAAACTGAACGACCTAATCTCTAAAACGCCGGTAATCATTAATTACGATATGACAGCGTTGCTGCCCGGTAATCTAGAGCAACCTCCACGGCAGCACTTTTCTTTGATCGTTGGCAGGCGGTGGAACAAAGAGCGCCGTGCATGTGAATTTAAGATTCGAAATTCTTGGGGAAGTGGCTCGAAAGGATACCGTCCAGGAATTGAAACGAAAGATGGTCATCAATGGGTGGGAGAGGCATTTCTTTCCAGAAATCTTTTTGAAGTACTGGTCATTAAATAGAATCGAATTCGAGGGGCACGACCCTTTAGATGAAGCATGACTTCTGGAGAGGCGAGATAATGCAACTAGACTATCATTTTCTTTTGGCGAGTTTCACAGCACTCTTTACCCTCGTTAATCCCATCGGAGCATTTCCGGTATTTTTGGGAATGACAGAGGCTCTTCCCAAGAAAATGGTTCGATCGATTGCGATTCGGGCCTGTATTACGACTGCGATCGCCCTTGTCTTTTTTGCTCTAAGCGGGAATTTTCTCTTTTCGTTCTTTTCCATTTCTCTCCCTAGCTTGAAGATAGTAGGAGGGGTTCTGTTTTTTCTTATGGGATACGATATGCTCCAGGCCCGCCTATCGAGAATTGATATAGATCAGAACTCCCCAAAGATAGATCCTGTTGCCAGAGATATTGCGATCACTCCGATCGCCATACCAATGCTATGCGGCCCTGGTGCGATCACTGCCGTGATCTTGCAGATGCAGGAAGCTCCCAATGTGGTGAGCAAGCTCGGCGTATTGGCCATGATTCTTTTGGTGAGTGGTCTTTGTTTTCTTATTTTGATTTCCGGAGAGAAGTTGAAGGCACTAGTTGGCGAGAGTGGTAATAAGGTATTCTTGCGGATGATGGGAATTATCGTCATGGTGATCGCCGTGGAATTCTTCTTCTCGGGGTTGAGGCCGATAGTTCAATCAATGCATTTGAACTGAGCGGGGCTTTCAGGCTGAAGCTATGGCTTGTGGGCTTGGGCTCGCCATCGGTCTCTCTTGTTCGGTGGATTTTTTATTGTGCAAGGCATTGCTTAATCCGCATCTAGCTTCTCGCTAACCAATTGCCAACAATGGAGGCCGTACCTGGTTCTTTTTTATATAAACATTAAGAAACATATAGCTAAAAATAATCGAACTTCAGGACTAAATAAAAAATTATATTGAAGGCTCACTTTTCCTTTCTCATTTATCGATCCTTGTGTTGAGCTTTCCTGCGACGACAAAATCAGGGTTGATGGGAGGGATGCGCTTATGAACGGATTCATGCGCTTGTCAGTTTGCTTACTTTTTCTTTTTGCTCCTTGCGCGGCTCTCGCGGTTCCAGGGGAGATTACGAGCTTTTCCATATCGCCGGTCTTTGGCTCCGCGCCCGGACAGGATTCCTTAGATGCCTCGGGAAGCTTTCTTTTGGGCCCGGGAAACAATGGACTTCAAGTTTCTCAGGAAGCAGCGATAGTAAGCTTTGATAATGGCAGATACATACAAGCGCTACCGAGTGGTTCGTTTCAGGCGATTGCTGGTGGGTATCGCTATTTCTCGATCGCTCCTGGGATTCGGGAATTCAAGATCATGAACGATGGCACCTTTTTGTTAGAGGTGCGAAATATCAATCTGACCGGCAGCAAGAGCACCGAGATGGGGGCATTTTTCTTTTCTATCGGAGATGACACTTTTTCGATCATTCCTAATAGTGTGCCTGTGGGAAAGATCGTGGGCCCCGCTTCCGCCAACGTCGGCAGTTCGATTACTCTCGATGCCACCTCGTCCACCGACTTCAATATGGAGCCCCTTAGCTACCAGTGGAGCATTGTCTCTCAACCCCTTGGCAGCAATGTTTCGCTTTCAAGCACCACGAATCCCACCACATCCCTCACTTGTGTAAAAGACGGTGCCTATGTGATCAAGGTGACTCCAAGCGATGGGAAAGTGGACGGTATTCCCGCGCTCATTACCATCACTGCCTCTGGAGAAAATCTTCCGCCTCCATCTCCCCCTGGGCCAGACAATGGCATGATCGCAATCGACACCAACCACACGGACTATAAAGTTGGGGAAAAGGCCAAGCTCACCATCACGGAGCTTACAGACCCTGGTGGCAATAACCGCTACTTCTTCCGCGCCA
>CAZTCD010000128.1:0-8767 GCA_964612065.1 uncultured Bdellovibrionales bacterium
AGATACCCAGCAGGCGGCGCACGTCGGCGTCACTCAGCGTGACCTGCACGTCGGCCTGGCGCACGGGATAGGCGTCGATCACCCCGGGCACGATCTTACCGCCGGCCAGCTCGGCCATGAGCTGCGCGGCGCGCTGCGCGGCCAGGGGCGGCAGAGTGGCCGGACACCTTTTTGAGGAAGTGAAAGATGGGAATGGACATCGGCAGAGGAATGGGATTTCGCAAGGGCGAGGGCCTGGGGACCGACGTTCGCAGCGTGAGCAACGATGCGGCCAAATCGGACAGCGAACATATTGAAGCCATGCGCCAGAAGCTGGGCACGAATTTCACCGCGGCCAAGAGAGCCAAAGACGGTAAGGCCCGCAATGAACTCGGTAAGGACGACTTCATGAAGCTGATGAGCGCCCAGCTGAAATACCAGGATCCGATCAATCCGATGAAGAACCAGGAAATGGCAGCCCAGCTGGCGCAGTTTTCCTCGCTTGAGCAGATGATGAACGTGAACCAGAACCTCGAGAAGATGGCTGCGGGCCAGAAGCCCTCGGAGCATATGATCGCTGCCACGCTGATCGGCAAACGGATTACCACCGATACCATGAACATCTCTCTCGAGAAGGACGGGCAGCCGGAGATTCCCTTCAAGGTTCCGGCGGATGCCAAGCAGGTGAATCTGGCGATTGTGGATGCCAAGGGAGAGATCGTGCGAGAGCTTGAGCTCGGCGAGATGAAAGAAGGCCAGCAAAGCGTGCGCTGGGATGGGAAGAGCAAGAGCGGCATGCCGCAGCCCAAAGGTGAGTACACCTACAAGATCACAGGCCTGGATGCCAACGGCAAGCCGATGAATTTCAGTTCCGACGCATCCGGGATCGTGACCGGGGTGAGTTTCGAAGGCGGGAAATCCCTCGTACACGTGGGCGGGCAGAAGATCGCGATTGAAAAGATCGGCAAGATTGAAGCGGATACCCCGGCCAAAGGTGTCAATCCAATGGCGGCACAGCCTGGCGACGAAACCAAACAAAAATCATCGATCAACGACGATAAAGATACCTCGACGCAGGTAGCCAAAAACTCCTTGCCGCCGGAACTAAGCCCTGAGAAGATTAAAATGATGCTGGCTGCGCGCGGATTGAATGCGGCAGTGGATGGGGAAGAGAGTGAATCTTCCGCAGTGCAAGACGAAAAGATTCCGGACCCGATGTGGAATCCGGCGGCGAATTAAAAGTGAACGGATTGAGAGCAGGAGTATAAACAAAATTTAAATATGGCGAGCGAACTTCTCATACCAAACGTGGGCCCGATCCAGCCCCAGCGCGAAGCTGGGGAGGCCGTTGCTCTACGCAAAGGCGCCGATGGCGGCGCTTTCGAGAAAGCTCTCAAGGAGAAGCTCCCCGGCGCGCCCGCGGGCCCTGCCTCTGGCGAGATCGTGGCCAATCCTGGCTCGCTCAAGTTCTCCGCGCACGCTCTCCACCGCATCAAGGATCGCTCCATCGCGATGGACCAGGTGCTGCGTGACAAGCTTGAGAAGGCGGTAGACACCGCATCGCAGAAAGGTTCCAAAGAGAGCCTTATTCTTTCTGATAACGCCGCGTTCATCGTGAGCGTGAAGAACAAGACGGTGATCACCGTGCTGGACCGCAACCAGATGAACGGGAACGTCTTTACCAATATCGATTCTACGGTGGTGATCTGATGTGCCGAATGCACGGGAGGTTGCCTAAGTAGGAAAGATCGGGATGCCGGGGCCAATGAGGGCCGGGGGATCCGCAAGAAATAGGGCTGCCGAATGCAGCCCGGGGAAAATGTTCAAACCAATGGCCGGACCCTTACGGGAGGCCAACAAGCTCCGATTGATTGAGGAGCTTGACGTAAGACGCAGCGAAGGCTGCAAGAGCAGGAGGCTCTCGTATGGGTATTCTATCGTCAATGTATACTGGTGTTACCGGCGTTCAGGCGAACGGCGAAGCACTTGGTGTTATCTCCGACAACATCGCCAACGCAAACACCGCCGGCTTTAAAACCAGCCGCGCCGAGTTCGCCGATGTGGTGGCAAAGTCCCTCAAAGGGGTGCTCGGCGGCAACCAGATCGGCCGCGGTACCAAGCTCAATGGCGTAACGCAGATCTTCTCGCAGGGATCCGTGCAGCAAACGGACAAGGCCACCGACGTGGCCATCTCCGGCGACGGCTTCTTCGTGATCGATGGAGTGGAAGGCCGCTCTTTCACCCGAAACGGTTCTTTCAATTTCAACAAAGACGGCGAGCTCGTGAACATCGATGGAAACATCGTGAAAGGCTTCCGTGCCGACGAAGACGGCAAGATCACCACGAAGCTCGAATCGATCAAACTCGATAAAACCGTGATTGACGCCAAGAAAACTGAGACTGTGGATATCGCTATGAACCTGGATATCCGTGGTGATGTGAAAGAGGGTGGTTTTGATCCGGCCAGATCCACTGAAACCTCGAACTATTCCACCGGGGTAACTGTATACGATTCCGCCGGTAATGCTCACGCCCTCACGATGTACTTCGCCAAGGCCGGCGATAACACATGGAACTGGCATGCCGCTGCCAAGGGCGAGGAAGTGGTAGGAGGCGTGAAAGGGCAACAGGTGGTGGGTGCCACCGGTACTCTTACCTTCACTATCGATGGCAAGCTGCAGAGCCAGACGATCAACTCCAACGCCTTTAACTTCAACAAGGGCGCGCAGCCAGATCAGGCCATCAAGTTCACGTTCGGTGATGCTATTGCTGATGGCGGCACCGGAGTGAAGGGTTCCACCCAATACGGTTCGGTGAGCGATATTTACAAGCACACCCAGGACGGATACACCGCCGGCACCATTGGTGGCCTTTCTTTCAACGACGATGGGGTGCTTTCAGCATTCTACACAAACGGGGTTACCAAGAACCTCGCGCAGATCGCGATCGCCAAGTTCGAGAACAACGAAGGCCTCTTCAAGGCGGGTAACAATATGTTCAAGGAAAGCCGCACTTCCGGCGCCGCGAACATCGGCGGCCCGAACACGGCAGGCCGCGGAAGGGTGTTCGCAAAATCGATCGAATCCTCCACCACGGATATCGCCTCTGAATTCGTGAACCTGATTCAGATGCAGCGGGCTTTCCAGGCCAACTCCCGCACCCTGAGCTCCTCCGACGAGCTCATGCAGGAGATCATCAACCTGAAGCGTGGTTAATGAGCCGCTGAGCCCGGCGAGTTGAACGTAGTTTGAGCATGGGCGGGAACCTCTGATCGGAGGTTTCCCGCCTCCCTAAGCGATATATCTTAACCTCTGCCATTGGGCGGAACGCCCGAGGTACGCCTTATGATGAGACTGGCTGTTTTGGCTTGGATGACCTGTGCTTTGTTGCTTTGGTCGGCTGTGGTGCTGGTGGCGGAAGCGGCTCCCGCGGCATTGTTTTAGATAACTTATTGAAAATACTTCAAAAAATTAGCTGAGCCTAGATAGCGAAAGGCCGCTATTGAGTTTACTTCAATACTGTACTAAAACACTCAAATAATGAAATCCCACCAATGGACGTCGGTCAATCTCTTCACGCTTTCGGGCGTGGTCTCTGCTCTCCTGCTGGCTTCGGCTTCCGGCGCTCTTGCCAGCGATTCCAGCTCCAACGAACGGTTTCGCAGAGCCTGTGATCGTGGGGAGCAGCTTACCATCGCCGCGGTAGGCGATGTGCTTCTGCACGGGAGTCTTCAGGCCAGAATCCAGAACTCCGGCTACAGCCGCGTTTGGTCGAGGGCGGTCCCTTACCTTGAAAGGGCCGATCTGGCGTATGCCAATCTCGAAGGCCCAACTGCCGAAGGGATCACGGCCGATGGTAGAAGCAAGAAGACGGACAAGATCTACGACAATAGCGTTTATACCGGATACCCTCTTTTCAACTACAACCCGAAACTGATCCCGGCGCTGAAACAGGCAGGTTTCGATGTGGTTTCCACCGCGAACAACCATTCTTTGGATCGCAGAGAACCCGGGGTGGACAAGAGCATCGAAGCCCTGAGGAAATATGGAATGCCGTTCGCCGGCACTCGCACCAGGGCGGAATCGCAAAAGCAAACCAGTACCACCTGGCACACCTTCACCCGTACCAAGGGCTGGAATATCGCCTGGATCGCCTGTTCTTTCAGCACGAATGGCATTCCGGATCGCATGCACCTCGTGCTCGACTGTTTCAAGGATGCTGGTTTGGTGGTCAAAGCCATACAGACGCTTTCGAAGGCGCCCGGAGTGGACGCCGTGATCGTGACTCCTCACTGGGGAAACGAGGAATACACGCATAAGATCGAAAAATCGCAGGCCCAGCTGGCGCAGCGTTTCGTGGATGCAGGAGCGTCCGCCATTCTGGGAAATCACCCCCATGTGGTGAAGCCCTGGGTGATCCTTAGCTCCAGAGAGGGCAAAGAAGTTCCCGTGGTTTACTCCATTGGAAACTTCGTTTCTGCCCAGAATGGCCTGGCCAAGCAAACTAGCGCAATCTTTTACCTGGGCCTCACCCGCCGGCCGGGAGAAAAGGCTTTCGTGAACGGCCTTCGCTATATTCCAACCTATATGAATCGCAGCTCCTTGCAGCTGGAGGTAGGGGATGGCATTCCGGGCGAAAGCCGGCAGCTGGCGGCAAGAATCCTCGGCACCGGCCGCAGGCTTTCCACCAACGAGAGGCTCGTTACCAATCCCGAGTGCCAGCGGTAGGCAAAGGCTCAAGCAGCCTATCGCCAAACCTTTGGCGCATTTTCCCTCCACCCTTTTGACGCCGCCATCTTTCCTGGGAACCGATCCCGGGTAAAAGGCGGATCTGCCTGAGGCGCGCTCCAGGACGCGTAAGAAATTCAGTTACTTGCCTTCGCCTAGTGGGCGGAATTTTGACGGGCAAACTTTTTGCGCTTGGCATATGCGTTGCAATTCCAACCATGGATTCATTGGCTCAGGAGGAGCAACAGTGGCAGCAGCAGAAGCAAAAGACCCGGCAGCAGCGGCTCCCTCAACGGAGGGCGGAGGGGCTGCGCCCGGCCCGAATCCCAAAATTCTCATGGGCCTTCTGGCCCTCAATATGGTGATGATGATCGCCGTGGCGGTGGTGTTGTTTCTCGGCCAGAAGAAGCAGGCCCAGCAGCAAACCCTCGATCAGGTGGCACAAGGCGCGGAAGCCGGAGGCCATGGCGCCGCGGCCGGTGGTGGAGAACATGGAGCGCCTGCCGCAAGCGGTGGGGAGCACGGCGGCGGCGCTGAGGGGCACGTAACCGACGCGCGCTTCTTCAGTATCGGCGATTTCACGGCAAATCTCGCCGGCCCCGCAAGCTCTCACTATGTGAAGGTGACTGTGAATTTCGAGATCAGCAAAGACGCTGATGAAGAGGAAATGAAGCAACGCAAGCCTCAATTCCGCGACAAAGTGATCTCTCTTCTGAACAGCAAACAGCCGGCGGATCTGCAGAGCCTTGAAGGCCGCAATTACCTGAAGGAAGAGATCAAAACGGTTTCGAATACTTTTGTTAAGAAGGGGAAAGTAGAAGGAGTCTACTTTTCCGCCTTTGTAGTGAACTGAGCCAACGTTATTAGCCAGGGGTTCTGAATGAATCAGGTCCTTTCGCAGTCTGAAGTAGATGCCCTCTTAAATGCGGTGATGGATCCGTCCGCCGCGGCCGCCTCCGCGGGCGACGCAACCGGTGGCCTTCAATCTGAAGGAGAGAGCGGGCAGATCTCGGTGAACGTGATGCCTTACGACCTGGGGAACCAGGACAGGGTGATCCGTGGCCGTATGATGACGCTCGATATTATCTACGAGCGCTTCATCCGCCTATTCCGGGTGAGCCTATCCACGGCATTGAGAAAGATCGCCTCACTCTCGATCATCTCCACCGACCTTCTGAAGTTCGGTGAGTTTCTCAATACCCTTCCGATCCCGAGCTGTATGGGTGTGATGCGATTCGACACCCTTCGCGGGTCCGGAATGCTCGTGATCGAGAGCAAGCTGGTATATGCGCTGGTGGATGCTTTCTTTGGCGGCTCGGATCGCCCCTATACAAAGAGTGAAGGCAAGGAATTCACCCGCATTGAGCTTTCCGTGATCACCCGTGTGGTGGAGCTTGCTCTTCGTGATCTCGATGAGGCTTGGGCTCCCGTGCACAAGACCGATATCGAATTCGTGCGGATCGAGGTGAATCCCCAGTTCGTGGGCCTGGTGCCTCCTTCCGATGTGGTGATCTCCACCACCTTCGAGGTGGAGCTCGAGCACGCTTCCGGCACCATCGCGATCGTGGTGCCCTACCAGACACTGGAGCCGATCAAGGAAAAGCTGAACGCTGGCTTCCAGCCGGAAGGTGATAGGTTCGAAAAGGTATGGACCGGCCAGCTTCGCCATCATCTTTCTGAAACCATGCTCAACGCAAGGGTGAACCTCGGCGAAACCACGCTCACTGTAGGAGATCTGGTGAACCTGAATATCGGGGACGTGATCCCGCTCACGCAGGACGCGGATGGCGAGCTCGAAATGGTGGTGGAAGGCACACCGAAATTCAAGTGCCGCTTCGGCGTGAGCCGGGGGAACAGGGCGATTCAGGTAACACGTCCCATCGACGTATAACGAAAAGATTCAGGGGGAAAAATGGAAGCAGTACCGAACACAAATCCGGCACCGGAAAAGAAAGCAAACCCGCAGGACGAAATCCATAATCTGGACTTCATCCTCGATATCCCGCTTCGCGTGAGCGTTGAGCTCGGGCGCACGAAGATTCTCGTGCGCGATCTTCTCCAGCTCGGCCAGGGATCCGTGGTGGAGCTCGCGAAGTTCGCAGGCGAACCTCTGGAGCTTCTGGTGAACGATAAACTGATCGCCCGCGGCGAGGTGGTGGTGGTGAACGAAAAGTTCGGCCTTCGCCTTACCGATATCATCTCTCCCGTGGAGAGGATCGAACAGCTGAAGTAGTAACCTGACACAAGGCCGTTCACCCGGAACAGGATGTGCCGGGGGCCGAAGAATAGAAGCAGAGGAACGAACATGAAGTTCATTCGCAAAGCACGCACCAGCAGGATCAAGGAAGCCGCGTTTGATTTTCTTACCAAGGCGCTCCTGATCGCATTTTCCACTCTCGTATGTCTCTGGATGGTTTCGGGAGCGCATGCGGTTTCGAACAGTATCACCGGAATCAAAGCTTCCCCCCAAGCCGATGGTTCCTATACCATTGATTTCGAGTTGGCGAGAAAGGTGAGCTCCGATCAGGTGCAGGTGGAGTTTGACCGGAACTTCATTCAGCTCTCGATGCGGGGAGTGAGCGCCTATCCCGCACGAACAGAAAACATCAATCAGGCCACCCTGGAAAAAGTGTTCACGTACCAGTACCAGCCCGATCTTTCCCGTGCCCGGGTGCTTCTCAAAAGCGCTGCATCCGCGATCAAGAGCAAAACCAGCTGGGAGATCACCGATACCGGGGTGCGAATCACCGTAAAGGGGCAGAACGTAGCCGCCGCTCCTGTTTCCTCGCGTAATACGTCCGCGGCCAGCATTGCATCGGACTCGGAAGAGGACCGCATCGTGCAGGAGATCCTGAGCGAGGTGAAGCCTGCTGGTAAAGCCGCAGCGGGCAACCATAAACCCGCAACGGCGGCCGCCACCGCCAGCTTTGAAGAGCAGCCTCTTTTTGCCACCAGTGCGGCGAAGGCGGCCGAGGCTAAAGGAAAAGATTCCGGAGCCGCCAGAGTGTTCGCCTCATTACTGTTGGTGATCGGCATCATCGGAGCCGCCGCGATTGCTTACCGGAAATTCGCTCTCGGGCGCGGATTCGCGGGAGGATTCCAGCGTAACCCGCGAGTGATCGAGGTGGTTTCCACCCAGGGCCTGGGCCCGAAGAGGTCCGTGGCGCTGATCAAAGTGCTTGATCAGTACATGGTGGTGGGCATGGCGGGAGAAGGAATGAACCTTCTCGCGAATCTGGGCAGTGATGTGAAGATCGAGAAGTATCTCGATCAGTCCGGCCCCGGCGCGTCTTTTACCGATGCTTTCGAAAGCGCTCTGGCTGGTGATTCCGGGATCGAAAGGGCTACCGGCAGCGGAGCGGTGTCGGCCCCGAAGCCCACGGTGGGCATGGGAATCCGGTCGGCCATCAAGAAACGTATCGAAGGATATAAACCGCTCTGAGAGAGCCCGGGAGGCGTATGCGGAAGTTCGGATGGTTGGCAGTGTTGGCGGTGGGCGTGTTAGGCGCCCTGCCTGCGTTTGCGGCCGGTGGAAACGCTTTCGGTATTCCTTCCATTAATATTTCCATGCCCAGAGGCGGTTCGAGTCCCACTGAAACGGTAACCGCGCTTCGGATCATGATCCTTTTCACGGTTCTTTCCCTGGCTCCCGCGATCCTGATCATGATGACCAGCTTCACCCGCATCGTGGTGGTGCTCTCTTTCCTCAGGCAGGCATTGGCCACCCAGAACATGCCGCCGAACCAGCTCATCATCGGGCTTTCGCTTTTCCTTACTTTTTTCGTAATGGCTCCCGTTTGGCAGGATATTTCGAAAAATGCGCTCGGCCCGTATATGGAAGAGAAGATCTCCCAGGAAACCGCCATTGCCCGGGCAGAAGGGCCTCTGCGCTCTTTCATGTTCAAGCAGACGCGAGAGAAGGATCTCATGATGTTTCTCGAGCTGGGCCGGGTGCTTAAGCCGAAAACCCGCAAAGACGTGCCCACCTGGGTGCTGATCCCGGCTTTCATGGTGAGCGAGCTCAAGACAGCCTTCCAGATCGGCTTCATGCTTTACTTGCC
>CAZTCD010000129.1:0-8692 GCA_964612065.1 uncultured Bdellovibrionales bacterium
CGAAAAGGTAGCTTGCGATGCCTGCCACGATTATCTGCCAGAACATCTTCTGCCTAGCAGATAAACCTTTAGGGTTCTTCTGTACCACTTTGCGATAGTCGTCCACAAAGCCCACTACCCCGTAACTCGCGGTAACGAACACCACGATCCAAACGCTCACGTTACTAAGATCAACCCAAAGCAAGATCGAGCTGAGCAGGGCAAAGAGAATCAGAACGCCGCCCATTGTAGGGGTACCGCTCTTTTTAAGGTGCGTTTGCGGGCCATCGGTGCGCACCACTTGTTTCATTTGAAGCCGCTTAAGCCAGTTGATGAGTAACGGACCCAAAAACAGAGATAGCAACAAGGCTGTAATGGCTGCCCCTAAACTACGAAACGTAATGTATCGAAAAACATTGAAAACGCTGAACTGCGCAGCGAGGGGATACAGAAGGTGCAAAAGCATAGCGTATCTTGTTCAGTTTCGAAGAGCCGTGTCAACCCCTTGTTTTGTCTCCAGTTCACGCAATGCTGCGGCCGCTTCAAGCTTGTCATCAAAGGGGTAGGTTTGGCCGGAAATCACCTGCCCTGTTTCGTGCCCCTTACCGGCAATACACACCACATCGCCCTCTTTAGCGGAAGAAATCGCGAAAGCGATCGCCTTCTTTCTGTCTGGCTCCACCCTATAATCGCCCCCGCCAATTGCGCAGAATGCATTTTCGATAGTCCCGATGATTTTCATCGGGTCTTCCGACCTCGGATTATCCGAGGTAATAACCGTCAGATCGGCCATTCGCGCGGCCACCTCGCCCATCTGGGTACGCCGATCTGGAGGCCGATCCCCTCCAGCCCCAAAGACCACAATCAAACGGCCCGCACAGAGGCGACGCAGTGACCCAAGCACATTCTCCAATGCGTGTCCCATATGGGCATAGTCCACGAATACCGAAATGGGCAGACGCGTTTCCACCCGATCCAGCCTTCCGGGCACATAGGCTTCAGCCACACCTTTTTTTATGGCATCCAGGCCGATTCCACATCCAACAGCCAGGGTTACCGCGCCCGCGGCGTTCGGTATGGAAAAGTCGCCCACCAGGCGGCTCCTCAAATCGAGTGCTCCGATACCAGGCCCCTCCAATGTGAAGGAATTTTGGTACGCGCTCACTTCAACATTGGAAATCAGAAAGTCCCGATGGTCCTCACCCTTGGATCCGAAGGTAAGCCACCTCCCCGGGCATTCCTGAACGATTCTCTTCCCCCAAGCTTCATCTTTATTTGCAACGGCCAGGGAATCGGCCTTGCGATATGGTGGCTGGAAAAGCTGCTTTTTTGCCGCGAAATAGCACTCCATATCGCCATAGAAATCCAAATGGTCCTCACTTAGATTCGTGAAAAGCATCCCGTCAAACTTTAGTCCCCAAATTCGATGAAGTGACAATGCGTGAGAGCTCACCTCCATTAATGCTGTATCCGCACCAGCCTCCAGGGCTTCAGCCAAAAAACTCTGAAGATCCAAACTTTCCATCGTTGTTTTATCTGAATAGGCTCTCCGCCCGGGATGCCGTACCTCCACAGTACCCATCAAAGCTGTCCGTTTGCCTGCAGCACGAAATATGGCCTCGAGAATATATACGGAGCTCGTTTTTCCCTTGGTCCCGGTCACGCCAAAGAGCTGAAGCTTTTTTCCCGGTTGCCCATAAAACTCCGCGCTGGCCTCCGCCATAGCCTTCCTGACATCGGCAACGGCAAAAACCCGACCCTGGACTTCCGCAGGAACCTTACTCCCCGCATTTACTATGGCTGCCGCTGCGCCCTTCTGAAAGGCGGATGCCACGTAGGCCGTTCCATCCTCTTTGAAGCCGGGAACCGCAAAAAACAACCAGCCGGGTTGAATCTTGCGGGAGTCATAATGAAGCCCGGTTACTTCCAGGGAGCTTGGATTGCCAGAAAGCAGTTCTGAAATCTTCTTTTTCCGGTTGTTCAAGGGAGAGAAACCTCACGATCAAGTTGCAGCGCTACACTATCGCCTTTCTTGAGCAAAGATCCCGCCGAAGGCCTCTGCGACCTTACTAACCCGGATCCCCTTAAGCGCAAGCGAAGTTCTTTTCCGCTGAACAATTCCATTACATCTCGAGCCGTGGCGCCGGTAAGATCAGGCATACGCCAGGCGCCCGCCTCAGCCACTTCAAGCACCCTGGGAATCACCGGAGACGAGGCCACTGATCGTAGATTGTCAGAGACTCTCTTCTCAGGCTCCTTTTTTCCGATGGGAGTTATGGGAATCAAACTGCTATCCGGAGCGATACCCTCCCTCGCGAGAGCGGCGGTCATGACTCTTCGAAAAACCGGAGCCGCCGTTTCGCCGCCAAAGTAGGGAAAACTCGGTTCGTCCATCATTACGTATACAACGTAATTTGGCTTCACGCCCTTTACGTACCCCACGAATGAGCTCATATACTTCCCGGATCGATAACCCTTTCCCGGAACCGGCTTCTGGGAAGTTCCGGTTTTTCCAACCACAGTGAACCCCGGAATCGCAGCCTTCGGGGCTGTGCCGTCTTCCGTAGCCACAGGAATCAGCATTCGTTCCACTTGAGCGGCGGTTTTTCGCTCCATAACTTTCGTTTTAAGCCCTTCCGGAATTTCCCTGATCAACTCGCCTTCATAGCTGTGCAGTTCCCTAACCAGCCGAGGCGTCACCAAGCTTCCACCATTGGCAAGAGCCGCATAAGCTCGCACCACCTGAAGAGGCGTTGTTGTTAAGCCCTGCCCGAAAGAGATATTGGAATGAAGGATTTTGCTCCATTTCTCCGGCCTCGCCATCCCTCCCGATGCTTCGCCCGGAAGATCGATGCCGGTTCGCTGACCGAATCCGAGATGCCTCAGCCACGAATAAAGCCGATCTTCTCCAAAGAGAAAGCCGATCTTCGTGGCCCCTACGTTAGAAGAATGCTGCTGTACCTCTCCGATCGTAAGCCAACCCCACTTGTGCTTGGCCTCAGACTCATTCACCCAGTGCTTCCCGATTTTCATCTTTCCGTACTCACAGAACACTTTAGACCGGGGAGTTACAAGGCCAGCCTCCAATACCCCCGCCGCAACCAGCGGCTTGACTACGGAGCCGGGCTCGTAGGGATCGGTAACTGCGCGATTTCTTCTCTGCTGGGCGTTGCTTTGGCCAAACTGATTTCCATTAAAGGATGGAGAAGAGGCCATGGCAACAATGTCGCCTCGGTCAGCGTCCATAATGATTGCTGTCGCCGATGCGGAGCCCGTCTCTTTCAATCCTCGACCCAGTTCCTCTTCCAGAGCGTATTGCAACGCTTTATCTATTGTGATCACCAGGGTCTTGCCGTCTATATTTCCTCTAGTCTTCGCATCTGGCGAGCCTGCCAAATCCTTTTCGTAATAGAGCTCCAGCCCCTCAAGCCCATTTGAATCCAGCCCCGTGAATCCCATGAGTTGCGCTGCCAGCCCACGATTCGGATAGAAGCGGCGGCTTTCTTTGGTGAGCCCAAATGCAAGTCCTAGGGATGGATGCCTATCCAAAACCTCCTCTACACCAGCCTCCTCCTGTTCGCTGAGCTGCCGTTTCAGCCAGACAAAGGCCCGATCGCTGCGAAGCTTGGTGCGCAGAACATGAGGAGATAACCCCAATGGTTTAGCCAGAAGTGCCGCAGCCTGGTAACGATCTTTTACTTTGTTTGGATTGGCAAAAAGAGATTTTACCTCGTTACTTACGGCGATGGGTTCCCGATTCCTGTCCAGGATATGACCGCGCCGAGGCATTCGTGGCGGCTCCTGCCGGAACTGGCGATTCATCGCAGTCGAAAGGCGCTCACTCTCCGTAAGCATCAGAGTGCCCGCTCGAATGAGAACACCCATTCCGAGCAACGCAATGATCAGGAAAGCGACCCCAAGACGAATCCGGAAATTCTTGTCCATTATCCTCGAGATAGACTCCCGAAGGCTCGGATGAAAGAGGAGCCGTCATGGCTCCGTCAGAACGATCACCTGCTCCGGACGGGGTCTGCTTAAATTGTATTTATCCCTGCCAAGATCTTCAAGGCGCTTTGGTGAAACGAGACGCTGCCACTCCAGCTTTAGGCGATTATTTTCCAGAAGCACTTCCTGCTCTCTCTGCTTCAAGCGCCCACCCTCACGCCTGAGGCGCGTATTCTGAACCCGGGTCCAAACAAAGAATAATGCCACAAGGGTGATTCCTGCCATCAATAGGAACACCCGGAGGGTATTTCCCCCCCGTCCTTTTCCACCCGTTTTAGAAGTTCGTTTTGCCGCCATCGAAAGGGGGCCTCCTGATCTCCCCAGAGCCTCGCACAAACACCCTTAGCTTGGCACTCCGTGACCGCGGGTTAGCCGAAATTTCCTCGTCACTAGGTACGACCGGTTTTTTCTGAAGCATAACCCCGGGAGGATGATTGCATCGGGAACAAGTAACCACGGTTAGAGGGCAAACACAGGCAGCAGTGAGATACCGCAGCCGCTCCTTAACCAAACGATCTTCCAAGGAATGAAATGAAATCGCGGCGAACACGCCACCAGGATTTAAAATATCAGGAATCTCCGCCAACAGCCTTCGCAGCCCGTCCAGCTCACCATTTACGGCAATACGAATCGCCTGGAACACCCGGGTGGCCGGATGAGGACCTTTTTTGGGGCCATGAGCGCGCGGCAAGCAATCCTCCACGATCTTAGCCAGAGCCAAGGTATCCGAGATGGGTGCCTTTTCGCGAAACTCCACGATTCGGGAGGCTATTTTCCTGGAAAATCTTTCTTCGCCGTATTCAAAAAACACCTTCTCCAGTTCCTGGCGAGGCCAGTGATTCACCACCTCGTACGCGGTAAGAGGTTCTGAGCGGTCCATCCTCATGTCCAATGGCCCTGCCTTACCAAAGGAAAACCCTCTTTCAGGTAAATCGAGCTGAAAAGACGAGACCCCAGCGTCCACGAGAATACCATCCACGGCCTGAAGACCCAGTTCCAGGAGCCGTTCCCGAATGTCTCCGTAGTTAGAATGAACCAGGCTCAGCCGGCCGGAGGCCAATTCTTCTGCAAACCGCGCTTTAGCCCTTTCGATCATATCGAGGTCACGATCAAAGGCGACAATCCGGGCGGCAGGCTTCCTTTTCAGAAGAAGCTCGGTATGGCCCCCTCCGCCCAAGGTGCAATCTATGTAAATTTCACCACGATTCTCTATCAGCGGGCTTACCGCTTCTCGCAGGAGCACTGTTAAATGCTGTGATTCTCTTTCAGTACTCATTTCAAACTCTTATATCCCATATTCTTCTACACTGTAAGGGTTGGATCCGCGGGAAAGGAATCACCTGCGGCTGCCTCAAGGAGGATTTAATGAAATTCGTTTTTTCGATTTTGGGTATCGCCCTGCTCACCAGCTCAGCCCATGGACACGGACAAATCAATCCGGAAACGCAATGGGCCGGAATTCATGCAGCAGACAAGTTCGAACGAACTGCCCTTGTGAATCAGGGTTTTTCGATCGAAGCAGTACGCGACGACATCGCCTATGGGTTCGCAAACAAGAAAGTTCTGGGTGAAATCCAAAAACTCGGTTTTAGAATCAAAGCAAGCTTCCCGGCAAAAGAGATTCGTGCGCTGGACTTTCCCTCTGGAGATTCCGTTTATCACAACTACGCTGAGATGGTTGCAGCGATAGATTCCCTGGTAGCCAAATTTCCAGGCCTAGCCCACAAATTTTCCATCGGAAAATCACTGGAAGGCCGAGAGATCGTAGGAGTCCGCCTGAGCCCCCATGTCGAGGATGGGCTCAAACCCACAGCCCTGCCCGGCTTTGTGCTTATGGGCGGCCATCACGCGAGGGAGCACCTGTCTATGGAGCTTCCGTTGCTGCTCGCGCAACATATGCTGGAACAGCGCGACAGCACCAGCCTACAGCTTCTTGATAGCAGAGACATCTTTATCATCCCCATGGTGAACCCAGACGGAGCTGAATTTGATATCGAGTCCGGAAACTACCGGATGTGGAGAAAGAACCGCTCCACCAATGGCAGCAATAGATGCGCTGGAGTGGATCTGAATCGTAACTATGGCTATCGGTGGGGTACAGGAGGGTCTTCTAACCAGCCGTGCTCAGACACCTATATGGGTCCATCCGCGTTTTCGGAGCCGGAAACTGTAGCGATGAAGCGATTTGTGGAGAGCCATCCAAATATAAAAATGCTGCTTACCCTTCATACCTACTCTGAGTTGATCCTCTACCCATGGGGCCACACCTACGATGGCATTCAAAATGCCTCCCATAAGTCGGCCTATGAGAAAATGGCGAGAACAATGGCTGGTTGGAACGGCTACTCTCCCATGCAATCCAGTGACCTCTATATTACGAGCGGCGACACCGTAGACTGGGCCTATGGCAGCCTGGGAATTTTTGCGTTCACTTTCGAATTGAGCCCTAGCGGTGGAGGATTTGGGGGAGGAGGATTTTATCCCGGTCCGGACGCTATCCATTCCACCTTTCAAGCAAACCTAAAGCCCTTTCTTTACCTGATGGATCTGGCGGATGACCCGCTGCGCGCGGCCTTTCGTCCCGAAAGCACTCTCTTTTATGGCCAGCCCTGAGCCGTTCAGTGCAGAAAAAAGGAATGCTAGGTAAATCCTATTGTTCCTGAGGTTCATTCTTCACTAAAATAACGGGATCCAATGGTTTCCATTTCCCTCGTTATTCCATGCTATCGATCCGCCCAAACTTTGAATGCGCTCGCGCATCAAACTCTACTAGCGCTCCAAACCTCCAGGCAACGCCTGAAAGGACGGGCATTGGAGTTTGAGCTGATTCTTGTAGATGACGGAAGCGACGACACCACCTGGAATGTGATTCAGGAACTTGTGGGACGGCATAAGGAAATTAGAGGTATCCGCCTACCCCGGAACTGTGGTGAACATGCCGCGCTTTGGGAAGGATATAGCAATGCGCGAGGGGACTTCATCTTCTCGATGGACGACGACCTTCAGCATGATCCCCAAGACCTTTTGGTGCTACTGGAAAAACTCGAATCTGGCTGTGATTTGGTTTACGGCCAATACCGCTCAAGGCAGCACAGCGCTCTACGGAATATAGCAAGCAGGTGGAATGGACTCATCGCCAGTGTACTTCTCGGTCGCCCGATCGGACTCCATCTATCCAGCTTTCGAGCCTTCAGCAGGACTCTGTTGCTCCGAGCTAACGACTTAAAGTTTCCGCCAAAATATGTAGACTCTCCTTTGTTGACGCAAGCCCGATCCGTTGCCGGTGTACCCATCGAACATCGCAAGAGTATCCTTCCGGAATCACGCTACAACTGGGCTAGCCTTCTCCGCCTTCATGCCCACGTGGTTCTTTCTGGAATGAAAGAGCATTCTGTGAATCGCTCAAAGCCAAGAGCAACTGACACCACAAGATGAATGATAAAGAGTGTCGCCGGATGGAAAAGGCGGAAGATACACACTGGTGGTACCGCTCCCTCCACCAATTCCTAATAAATCGCATCAAGCGCCACGCTGGCACTGGAAACAGGGTTCTCGACATCGGTTGCGGGTCTGGCTATTTCCTTGAAAAACTAAAAAATATTCGAACTTTTGAAATATATGGAATTGAAATCAACTCACACTTGGCTACCGCGGCAAGAAAGAAAGGCCTGAGCGTCACCCAAGCGTGCATGTCAACCGCCCTCCCGTCGATGCCAGGAAAGTTCCTGATAATACTCTCTATAGACTCTCTTTATTTTCTCGAGCCCGCTGAACAAGTAAGGCTAATCAGAAACGGAATCTCGAAGCTGGCGCCCGGTGGAATCATGATGCTCCACTTACCTGCAGGAAAAGGCTTCCAGAGAGAACACGATCAAACAGTGGGAATCACCCGGAGATATACTGCTAGTGAAGTTCGGAGCATCTTAAACAAGGCGGCGGGTCCATTAAAAATAGAGTGGAAAATCCGCAGGCGAATTTGTCTTCTTTCTTCGGGAATTCTTGCCAGAAAGCTTTGGCAACGATTCTCACCGTCGTTGCACCCACGGTCCGACCTGGTAGTCCCACCCGGACCGATAAATCGCTCCCTTACGCTAATTCAAAAAATTGAAGACCATCTGCCGTGGGTGCCTTGGGGATCGTCGCTTTATATCGAACTCAGACTAAAAGATTCAACGTGAAACCACCCCGGTCAGGCTCTCTCGTTCCGCTTGAACCGCCTCATCCTCTGAAGCCAGCGCCCTCTCGGGCTCCGAACTAAAATCGATCTGATTCTTGAATTTGAGATCGGCCGAAATGGCCTCATATCTTGGTAGAAAGCCCTCGCTGGCATCCATCGGCACTCGAACAGTATACCCCACCGGGATCAGTTTTCTGCCGCTGAAAACTTCTTCGGTCAATGCCGGATTCAGCTCGCGGAAATCGGTTTGATCTATCTTCATTTTGAAAAGAAAATCTCGCACTGCCATATAATCGGGCATAACGAATTCATCAAATTCCAGTTTTTTTGCTCTTGGAATGGCACCCAAAAAGGTTTCACTGTTCTTGGCCACGTGAAGCGCCGCAAGAAAACAAGCGTAGAAATTTTTTGAGGCAAAACCGAAATTTTTGTTTTCGGTCTCATCCACGCGGGCAATGATTTCCGAAATCTGCCGGCTTCCTGTTTCTTTCGCCGCCTTGGCAACGCCAGCGGTACCATGATTGTATGCGG
>CAZTCD010000130.1:0-8686 GCA_964612065.1 uncultured Bdellovibrionales bacterium
TGCTGCCCAACGCCCGCGTGGAGGTGTTCACTCCGGAGGGCGCTCCTCTTTACGCACGCGAGTGGAGGAACAAAAAACGCCATGGGCGATGGCTGCGATACAACAAGAGCGGCTCCCTTAAAGACGAGTCCAACTACGAGCACGGCAAGAAGCACGGTGCCTGGCGCACGTTTTACGTAAGTGGAAAACCCCTATCGGAAGGTTTTTTCGAAAATGATCTGGAGCATGGGCACTGGGTATCCTGGTATGAGAACGGGCAAAAGAGCTTCGAAGGAAATTACGAGCACGGCAAGAAGCAAGGGAAATTCTATACCTGGAACCAACCGGGCACGCTACTGCAGGTAACGGAATGGAAAGATGGGGTGCCCGTCAACCCGCCGGAAACAACCGAAGAAACGAAAGCACAGAATCGGCGTGATTCGCAATAGCCTCGTAATTCTTTGCCTGTTTCTCTTCTCGTGCAATGCCTCCTGGAAAAAGGAGAAACCACTTCTCGAAAACGGGCGGGTAACGGCCTTCACCAGTGAAGGCGTGAAAAGATATGAAATGGAATGGCGCCGCTCCCTCCCGCAGGGGATCTGGCTCGACTACTATCCAGACGGCAAGCTCCATCATCAAACGGGGTTCCACGAAGGCCAGAGGCAAGGCAAGGTGATCGTATGGTATCCCTCCGGCCAGAAAAAATCGGAAGGAGAATTTTCCGCTGGTAAAGAGAGCGGCACCTGGAAAAACTGGAACGAAGCGGGCCGGCTTGTTTTCGAAGGCAACTTTTCGAACGGCAAAAAAAACGGCCGTTCCCGCAGCTGGAATGATCAGGGCCAGCTGGTGATCGATCAAAACTGGAAAGACGATCTTCTCGACGGCGCCTGGGCCGCCTGGCATCCTTCAGGAAAAAAATCCAAAGCCGGAAACTATAAAGACGGAAAGCAGGAAGGCGAGTGGAAAACCTGGTACGAAGACGGCACGATTCAAACTTCCGGCTTTTACCAGGACGGCCTGGAAGATGGCACGTTACTGTCCTTCTCTCCGAAGGGGAAAAAGGTATGGGAAGCCGCCTATAAAGCCGGGCAGCCGGAGGGAACGTTTCTCTCCTGGTCGGCCGAGACCGGCAGGCTTCAGTACTCCCGCACCTGGAAGAACGGCCACCTCCACGGCCCGTGGAAAACGTTCCATCCGAACGGCACCTTGAAAGCCGAAGGCCGTTTTCAGGAAGGCAAGGAAGAGGGCTCCTGGCGCACCTTCTCTCCCCGAGGGATGAAAATCTGGGAAGCCAGCTACAGCAATGGAGCGGCCAACGGCACCATCTCCTCCTGGTCGGAGGAGAACGGCCGCCTCCTCAACCAGGCCGAGTGGAAAGAGGGAACGCTCCATGGCTCCTGGAGAACTTTTCACGGCAACGGGGCCGTCAAGATCAAAGGCCAGTTTGCGGAAGGAAAAGAAACAGGCACCTGGCAGGCCTTCACCCCGAAAGGCATGAAGGTTTGGGAAGCCAGCTACAAAGCAGGGCGGCCCGATGGAGTTTTTTCCTCATGGTTCGAAACGAACGGCCGCCTTGCCTACCAGCAGGAATGGAAAAACGGCAGGCTTGAAGGCCTCTGGAAGGTTTGGAGCTCCTCGGGCCAGCTGGAAAATGAGGGCACCTATCGCGACAACAAAAAAGAAGGCGAGTTTCGCTACTATTCCGAAAACGGCGCTCACCTTAGGACCGAGCATTTCGCGGCCGGCAAGTTGAATGGGGAAGCCCGGGTTTGGTACCCGAATGGAAAGATGAGCTTCCGGGGACGCTACGAAAACGGAAAGAGGAACGGGACATTCGAAACCTGGTATCCATCGGGAGCACCGCACACAAAGAGCGAGTTTTCCGGCGATAAAACTTCCGGCGAATGGGTGATCTGGACAGCAGAGGGAAAAGAAATCTTCCGCGGGCCCTGGAAGGGAGACGAAAAGCAATTCGCCGATTTGCGAGACCCGGAGATCGGAAACTTCCACAAGCCGCCCCCGGCGGCCCCTATGTCGGGCGAAATAGGGGAGTTCGGCAGCCTTTGAGGCTGCGTGAGGCGCCGGGAAACTTTTAAGAGCTGATCTTCCCGTTTTCCCAGAACAACTGCTCCGGGAGCGCATGTTCGTTATAGGTACTTGCCATGGAAAAGCCGTAAGCGCCGGAATCGGCGATCGCCACCCATTCCCCCTGTAAGGTTTCCGGCAGCTCTCGGGCTTTGCCGATCACATCCGAGCTCTCGCAGATCGGGCCCACCACATCATAGTTTTTCTTCGGGCGGTCACGGTTCTCGAGCACCGATAGAATGCGGTGATGAGCCTGATAAAGCGCCGGACGCATCAGGTGATGCATTCCCGTGTTCAGGATCAAAAAGGTGCGTTCAGGGGTTTCCTTCACATACTGCACTTCGCCCAGAAGCGCGCCGCAGGAGCCCACGAGAATACGTCCGGGCTCACAAAGCACTCTGCCTTCGAATCCCTTGAGGGCCCGCCGAAGCATCGCACCGTAACCCTCCAGAAGGGAAATGTCCTTGGCCGGGATCGTATGCTCTTCCTTATAGGAGATCCCCAGGCCGCCCCCCACGTCGAGGGACTGAAGCTGAAAACCGGCAGCACGGAATGTTTGCCACACCTGAAGGGTTTTCCCGATCGCGTCCTCGATGGGCTGAATATCCTGCAGCTGGGAACCGATGTGCATGGTGAGACCAACCGGTTCCACCGCATTGCCCGCGCTCTTGAGGATCGAGAGCAGCTCAGGAACGAAATGCTCCCCCATGCCGAACTTGTTTTCGAGGAAGCCGGTGGTGATATAGGGGTGGGTTTTTGCGTCCACATCAGGATTCATGCGAAAAGCCACCCGCGGGCGTTTGCCCATGGCTTTCGCCATTTCCACGATTCGCAAGAGTTCCTGCGGGCTCTCCACATTGAGCTGTTTGATGCCGATCCCGATCGCCAGCTCAAGCTCGGCTCTGGTTTTTCCCACGCCGGAGAAGATCACATCGCCGGGATCGAAGCCCGATTTCATCGCAGTTCGGATCTCGCCGCCGCTCACCACGTCCACCCCGGTTCCTTCCGACTTGAAGGTGCGGAGGACTTTATCGGCCGAGTTGGCCTTCATGGCAAAGTGGATTTCGATCCCGGGAAAACACTCGCGAAGTTTGCGGGCACGGAGGCGCATGCCATCCAGGTCGTAAAGATAAAAGGGCTCGTGCCGCCCTTTGCAGAGAAGATCGAGAGGGGTGAGGTTTTCCTCACCAAAATGCAAAATGCCGTTTCGGTAAATCAATCCCATACTGTCAGGCTACTTCACTCCGCCTAATAGCGTCAAAGCGGCCGATCAAATCTGATCCAATCTCGATCTGAACCGGCCGCGTTAATGCATCCTCGCCACCCAAAAGCGGCCGGACACTATTTCTCTTTTTTCAGGAGATCGCCCAAGCCCGCAAACGGGTTAAACGCCATCGGCTTGGCCTTGGAAGGCAGCTTGGGTCCTCTCTCGCCACGATGGTCGTCGTCCATTTTCACGATGGCGCCGGTGATCGCATCACGCATCGGCTTGCGCGGCTTTTTGGGAGCCCGGTCTTCCCGGCCGCCTTTGCGGTCTCTGGGGCCACGAGCCTCCCGCGAAGCGCCTTCGCCTTCCGCACCAGGCCCGGCAGGACCACGATTTCGGAAATCCCGGCGAGGCCCTCTGCCTCTTCCGCGTTCCCCACGGCCACCTCCCTGAGGCTGGCCTTCGGCTCCTTCCGCCCCTGGAGCCACAGCCAACTGCTGGCCATCGGCACCCTGCTGGGCCCTGGGCGCACGCGGCCGCCTGGGCTTACCCGCACCGCGCTCCCCTCGGGCACCACGGCCCCGGGCTCCCGCACGGGCCCCGGGCTCCTTCATGGTGAGGGAGATCTGCTTCTTTTCCTCGTTCACGTTGGAAACCCATACGGTTACCGGATCGCCGGGGAAGAGAGCATCAAAAGGATTCTTGGCCAGCACATCGGTAAGCTCCGAGATATGCACCAAACCATCCTGCTCGATTCCGATGTCCACGAAAGCGCCGAAGCTGGTTACGTTGGTAACCACGCCGGGGTAGGCGGTATCGCGTTTGAGATCCGCCAGGCCCTGAAGGTCGGGGCTATACTCAAACGACTCAAAGGGGCCGCGCGGATCTTCGCCAGGATGCTGGAGCTCGAAAAGAACATGCTTCGCATTGCTCTTTCCGATAGCGGAAACCAGGGCTTCTTCACTGGCGGAATCTCCCGCACTTACGGCCTTGGCGGCCTCATAAAAAGCTGGGTGAATAAAGGTGGTATCCAGCTTTTCCTCGCTCTCCATCACGCGAAGAAATCCCGAGGCATAGCGATAAGCGTTTTCGGTAAAGCCGGAAACGCCCTTCAGGTCTTCCCGGCTCTTGAGCTTGGCTTTTTCCCGGTGCTGCACCAACGATTTGGCCAGATCGTGGCTCACTCCCGCCACCTTCGATAGCACATGGATAGGAGCGTAGTTGGGGTCTACGCCCACGAAATTCACCGAGGCTTCAATGCTCCGCTGAAGGGCTTTTCGAAGCTCTCCCTGGGCCACTTCATGCTGGAATTCGCCGAGCGAAAGGAATTTCGGATCGAGCCGCAAGATCACCGAAAGCGGATCCTGTAGATACCGGGCCACGAAAATCCCGCGGCGGGTGTTTACGTCGAGAGCGGGGAATTCCTCTTTCGCGGCCGGGCTGGAGCAATAAATACTGCTGGTGTGCTCATGCACGGTAACGATCGGGAGAGGACGGCCGGCTTCCGTGAGGATCTTCTTGAAAAGCTCGCGAACTTCCTTGGAACGCGGGCCATGCGCCACGGCGATCGCCTCGATCTTGAGGTTTTCCAGAGAAGCCATGAAATCGGACTGCAGCGAGCTGTTGGCCTCTTCGATCTTGAAGTTCAAATTGAGCACGAGCTTGCTATCAGCATCCACGAGAGCGATCGAGCAGGGATGATTGCCTGAGCCGGGATCGATGCCCATCACGGCCTTGCGGCCCAAGCCCGGGCGAAGCACTTTCTTGCGCAGGTTTTCAGCCAGCGTCTGGATCACGTGCTTTTCCGCCTCTTCCTTCATATGGCGGTGGGCTTCGTTTTCCATCACGGTATAAACATTGCCTTTGAGGGCCAAACGAGCGGACTGCACCAACACTTCCGCGCCGAGAGATTCCTTCACCGGAGCCGCATACTCCTCAAACTTCTCGAGGAGCACTCCTTCGTCGGGGCGGTCAAAGGCGAGCACAAGCTCGTCTTCCATCCAGCCTCTGCGCATGGCGAGATAGCGGTGGGCCGCTGAGCCTTTTTTCAGGGAACCGATCGGTTCCTGGTACTCGAAAAACTTGGAATACTTCGAGTTGGGCTTGGCCTTCGGGCCCTTTGAGGCACGGATCTTCGAGCGCCGGAGTACCGTGGAACGAACGAGAGAGCGAAGCTCGAAGGCTTCGGCGATTCTCTCCACGAGAATATCCTGCACTCCTTTGAGCACCGCCGTGGCATCGGGGTATTTGGAATCGGGCTTGGCGAAGGCAGCCGCCTTTTCTTCCAGGGTGGCGCCCGGAAGCTCAGCCACCGTTTCCCCATGAGCCAGCGCCCAGATATGGTCGGCCAATACGCTGAGGCCGGCTTCTTTGGCCTGCACACCCAGGGTTTGGCGCTTCAATTTGAAAGGAGCGTAAAGGTCTTCCAGGCGGTCGAGATCGGAAGACCGCTCGATCTGCAGCTTCAGTTCTTCGGTCAGCTTTCCCTGACTCTGGATTTCCTGCAGCATATGCTGCTGCTTGCGGAAGATCTCTTCCCATTCCAATTTAAGATCGAGGAGACGGTAAAGATCGTCCGTTTTCAGGCCCTCTGTCTCTTCCGCGCCGAAAAAAGCCAGATAAGGCACCGGCACGCCCTCGTCGATCTGCTTCAAGGCGGCCAGCACCCCGCGCAGGGTGTGCCCGGGCATCTGGCGGCGAAGCCAGTGCTCCATCGGCGACTTGGGCTTAACGTCGTCCATTTTGGGGGCTTCAGCCGTTGCCTCAGGAGCCGGATCGGCCGAGGCAGCTTCTTGCGTCTGCTCCACGTCGTTCAAAATTTCCTGGGAGTTTTCCTGCGAGATTTCAGTAGAGGGGGTGGAAGTATCCATTTTTTGTGTCCTTGTTCTCCAGCGAGCGTAGGGCGAAGTTCTATTCTAGGGGGAATAAATGCCGGTTCCTATTCAGGATTTATCTACTACAGCGCAGGTACCGAATGCAACGAGCCGAAGCTGTTCCAAGAGAGGATCTGTATTCGTACTCTCCGGAAACGCCTCCATTTTAACACCGAGCACGGCATTTCCGCCCTTGCTGAGGGCCGCTTTGCGTAAATCCAGCAAAAGATCGCGGAGAATTTGCTGCAAATGGGAGGATGCCAGCGTGGTGGCGATCTTTCCTGGCACGGATTTGAGCTCCCGCTCGAGTTTTTCGCGCAGATCCTCCTCTCGAAAGAGGCGGCGAGCGATAGACCGGTGCGCAATCACAATTCCCAACGTCTCCACGGTATTCACCCCGGGCATCTGGGTTGGTGTGCAGAGCATCACGTCTTTTTCGCCCTTGGGCAGGTTAACACTGGGGGCCGATTCCACCTGGGGAAGATCGAGCTCGGGCACCAGGGAAAGATCCCCGAGAGCAAGATCGTCCTCACTGGGAGGAAGCGCATCCGGAAGCACCACCGTGACATCGGCGCGGATTCCCAGCCCTTTGGCTTGTTGAAGCAGGAGGACCGCCTGGTATTCGCTCAATTGGCTGACTACCGGAGCGCCGGCATTGCTATCCGGCAAGGAGAGGCCATGAGCCTCCAGCAGCTTTTTCAAGGAAGCCTTCTGCGTTTCCGAAATCTGATGCAAATGCAGCTGAAAATTCGGGCCCGGAGGAGCGTCGATACCCGGAGCCTCTTCCGCCGCAGGCAGGCCTTCCGCCAGAACGGCGGCGCTCAATAAATCATCCACGGATAGATCGGGGTCGGTAAGCTCGGGTTCAGAAGCCAGGCCGGTGAACTCCACGGGGCCATCGTTTGGCCCATCGCCAAGCGCCGCAGGCTCCTCACCCAAGGCGGCCGGATCGGCAGATAGATCTCCAGACACCTCACTGGATACGTCCAGCTCGGGATCCGTGGGATCCACGTTCGCGGCCTCGCCGGAAGAGCCTTGATCCATTTCCGGGTTCAAGAAGCCCTGAGATTCCGCTTCCGGCTCCACGGTAGACTGCGCGTAACCCGCCTGATCGGCCAAGGCTTCGGCGCCCGAGATGATCTGGCCCTCTTCTTCTCCGGATCCTTCCGCGGGAAGCTCGTCATCTCCGCTTACATTCACGCCCTCACCTCAGCGCCCATGGCAGGCCTTGTATTTCTTGCCGGAGCCACAAAAGCAGGGATCGTTACGCCCTGGCTTCTTCTCCGCCCGCACCGGCTCGCTCACCGGCGCCTCGCCAGGCTCTCCGCCATGGCTCATCGTCATCGGCACTTCGCGCTCCATCTTTTCCTCAAAGCGTTCGATCACCTTCTCCTCCTGCTGGGGAGCGAGCACCACGTTGAAGATCTTTCCGATCACGTCCTGCTTCATCTGGGCGTCCATCATCTTGAACATCAGGAAGCTTTCTTTTTTGTATTCGAGCAACGGATCTTTCTGGGCATAGCCGCGGAGGCCGATGCCTTCCCGGAGATGGTCCATATGCTTGAGGTGCTCTTTCCAGAGCTGATCGATCGTGGAGAGGGCGAACATCTTCTCCACTTCCGGCATGAACTGCCCGAGCTCCTCGGCCTTCTCGTCATAACGCTTGTGAAGGCCCAGGTAGATCGCTTTGGAAAGCGCGCCCACGCCCTTGAGATCGCGCGAGATCTGAAGATCTTTTTCCGAAACCTGAATGGAAGGATGGAATACCGACTGCAGAGTGCGATTGAGCTCCTCCCAGTTCCACTTCTCGGGGGATTGCTTGTCGTGGCCATAATCCTCGGCCATATTCTCGGCGAGATAGGCCATGAAATCTTCCAGCAGCTCCTGCTGGCTGCCTTCGGCCTGCAGGATCTCTTTACGGATACCGTATACAATCTTGCGCTGCTGGTTCATCACGTCGTCGTATTGAAGCACGTGCTTACGAGTGTCGAAGTGATGGCCTTCCACTTTTTTCTGCGCATTCTCGATCGCGCGCGATAGCCAAGGGTGCTCGATCGGCTCATCGGCTTCGAGAGATCCGCCCATAAGGTTCTTGATGCGATCGCCGCCGAAGATGCGGAAGAGATCATCATCGAGGGAGAGGAAGAAGCGCGAGGTGCCGGGATCGCCCTGGCGGCCGGCACGGCCGCGGAGCTGGTTGTCGATACGGCGGCTTTCGTGGCGCTCGGTGCCGAGAATGAACAGGCCTCCGGCCCCCACCACCTTCTGCTTTTCCGCGTCGCACTGGGCTTTGTACTTGGCAAAGATATCCTTATAGGCCGGGTCTTCTTCAGCCGCTTCATTCTTGGCCATGAATTCAGGGTTACCGCCCAAGAGAATATCGGTACCACGGCCCGCCATATTGGTGGCGATGGTCACAGCCTTGAAGCGGCCGGCCTGAGCGATGATCTCGGCTTCGCGCTCGTGGTGCTTGGCGTTCAGCACATTGTGGGGGATGCGGGCGCGGCGGAGGTATTCCGAAACCTCTTCTGATTTATCGATA
>CAZTCD010000131.1:0-2436 GCA_964612065.1 uncultured Bdellovibrionales bacterium
CCATGAAGATATCGTCATCTTGGAACAGGATGAACCGATCTATCTCATCTTCGTCTAGGTCAAAGCCGACAACCTGAGCAAAAAGATCTACAAAAGCACGCCCGATTTGCTCAAAGTACCGACGAAGCGGTCCAATGAATGGGGCGATTTTTTGCTGTAGCTTCGCAGCCTCGCCGGAGTTATCCTCGACAGGATTGACTTTTTTGATGGTTGGGAAATCTAATTCTTTGCCATCATTGAAATCAATTCCACCTCCGGGTATTTCTCCGGCTTTCTTAGCTGCCGCTTTATCTGCGGCGTCTTTGGCGTCCCCGAGGGCTTTTTGTAGCCGTTGTCGGCTTGCCCACTCGAGTTCGCCCTCCTTCAATGGCGTAGCGTTTCCGCCAATTGTTTGGGGATTATGGGGCTCGGTTTTTTCGTTGCCTTGAGACTTGTCCGGCTTCACCGGCCTGTCCCTCTCCGTCACCTTCTCCCCCATTCCCTCACCGGAATTCTGGCTGTCGTTTTGGCCTTGTCCCTCGCTCTCTCCGTCACCTTCCCCTTCGTTTTCTTGGGATTCTTGTGGCGGCGGAGGGTCGTCTTCCGGTTCTTGCAATGCGTCCCAGATATCTCGAGCGAGATCAAGAATCTGCCACTCGCTCATATCGCGGAGCTTGGAGGGAACTTTTTTGGCTGCCTTTGCAGTTTTTGCGTTAGATGTGCGGCCTTGCCGGACAGCCCGTGTGAGCGAATGGATGTCTTCGTCACTTAACGGGAAGTAGCGGTTCAATGCCGCATCTAGTCCTTGGGAAAGATCACCTCGCCGCTGTAAACGGCGATGGTTCCGCTCTTCCAGAAGAAGGTCGTAGATCCCGGCAATTCCCGTGCGGGCCGGGGTATATTCATACAAGCCATCTACAATCTTTACTTCTGGATGTTCTTCCAAATGGGCCGCTTTCTTTCTCGCTGGGTGGTTACTTGTTTCATTCCCAGCTGCTCTTAGAAAAGCGGTTGAGCGGACAATATCTTGCCCAAGACGGTGGCCTTCAATAAAAGGACGAGGATCAATGGCCACGGTTGTTACTTCCTCGCCCTCCTCAGCTTGTGTGTACCCGAGGCCGTCTTCGGTGAGTTGGACTTTCACCTGACGACCTACGAATGCGCCGAGCTGCTGAGAAAGCTCTTGCGCCAGCTCTGCCAGCTGGCGGGCTTGTAGATCATCAAGCTTGTACGTCACAACTCACCTCCGAGCGACTAACTCAAGCCATGGCGACCCTTCACCTTTAGCCAGACGATGCCGGCGTCAGATGACTTGTCATCATGGTCTCCCGTAAATTGATTGAGGATGCCGCTGATTACGGCCCGTTTGAGAGACGAGCCATAAGCCAAACGGCGCGCGCATGTTTGTGTCATGCGCATAGAGATCTGCAGCGGGATCTCACCCCGTATTGCAGCTTCGCGTAACGAATTGGCAATCTTGACGACCTTGATGAGATCATCGCGATTTGCCGCAGCTTCGCGTGCAGCCAGAAGGCGGACTTCGTCATTCTCCGGCGGATAGCCAACCTTGTGGCGGGCCCACCGGTCGCTAAATGCTGCGTCCATGCCTTCCACGCCGCCGAATTCCGTTCCTTCATTGATGGCCGCCATGAAGAAGATATTGTCGCCGACGGCGACAGTCTCTCCCCATGGCAGTTGCACGCTGCGCTCTTCTCCGTAAATGATCGTGAGAAGTGCGTTGCGTGCATCAAGAGACGAACGGTTAAGCTCGTCGATGAAGATGAGAAATTCTTTGTCGGGGCGGTTTGCAGCTTCGACGAGTGCTTCCGCCAGCGGACGGTGGATCCAGATGATCTCTTGGCCACCTTGGCCATCAGAACGAACATCCCGAATGGCGAACCACTCAGAGCGTCGCTTGATGCCGGCGGCGTCGACCATCCGGAACTCCATGCCCAATGACTTTGCGATGGCATTCGCGAGCGTTGACTTGCCGCACCCTTGCGGGCCGACCAGCATAACATTCGCCCGGACGAGCACGTCTTGGGCGATCTCGCTCGCGACATCTTGATCAATCCAAAACTGCGGGCCAAGGTCCAGTGTGAAGACACGCTTGAGCAACGTAACCTCAAACGCGCCCCTTGCATTCGCCTTGGGATTTGTATCCCGCAGAATTTCTACGTGCCAGGTCTCACCTGGCCGAGCGGCGCACGGCGCATTGCTCTCCGGCAAGATAATCTTGGAGACTCTCTTGCCGTCAAACATAGATGCGCTCACTGGCGCACCACCCTTCGTCTTATTTGCTTGCCAGATAACTTTTCCCCTCTGGCCGGGACGTAGAACAATTCGATTTGTAGCCATTTCTCCTTTTCCTTACATTGGTATTATTGCTTAATAAATGACTTATTGAAGAAACCAGAGAAGCAGATGTGCACCTGCTCCTCTGGTGGGAGACTTTAC
>CAZTCD010000131.1:2446-8364 GCA_964612065.1 uncultured Bdellovibrionales bacterium
CCGGAAGACGTTGCTGCCCGGTAAGAAATCTTCCCATGCATCGAGCCAGGTCTCCGCGATCCAGAACCGGACCGCATCGATTGTCCCAGCTCGAAGGTTGGCGGCTTCGGCGATTCGCGCCTGTAACAGCGCTTCCTCAGCCTTTGCTCGCCGCAGAGAAAAGTACACAATGGCTTTGTAACCATTGTCGGACGGTCCCTGCGCCGCCCAGACCATGTACAACTTCTGCATGATCTACCTCCAAGAAACAGGATGTGACTTACTCCTCTCCAACTTGGATAGAGTAGTCTGCGCTGCGTGCACACCAGTAACGCAGACATGCGCCACACATGTTCCTAAAAGGCAGGATAATTCTTCTTAAAAGAATCATTCTGCCGTCTAGGAAATAAAACGCCTTAGTATAGCTTATTTGTATAGATATTTATCAAGAATTAAGAAGAAGGTCGATACTGCTGACCTTCTTCCTAAATGTTTATTCCGCGACGCCGACTTGCACGTTGATCTCCTGGCCATCAAAGATGGTGACCAGGTCGCAGACGGTTTTGCCGTCTTCGACGCGCTCGTTGCGCCGCTGCGTCGTTGCCAAGTGTGGGGCGACCTCGGGAAGCCACCTCGGGTCCACGTCCGTTACCCACGTTATCAAGTTCAGAATGGTTCCTCCCTCGAGTTGCAGGTCAAACGGCCGCCCCACGACCCACTGTGTCTTATCGGGGTCGACCACACTTTTTCGGTCTAGCTCGCGAGAAGCTTCCTCGTCACTGAGCCATCCCCAGCCGAAGCGGCCTTTTTCGCCGCGATGGTAGACATGATCTACCAGGCCAGAAATGACGGCCTTGAGGAGATCCTCGCCGGTACCGTTATACGAGAACGATACCAACTGTCCCAGTCGCTGGCGAAGCTCTTGTGCCAGGTGCCGGGCTTTCCAGAAATTGGGGGCGAAAACCCCCGCATCCCGCAGGTACTGCTCCTGGCCGTTGTCGACCAGGTCTTCGGCAGCATCCCACAGGGACAGCTCTGCCAGTACGTCACTGCGACTTTCGCCCGTGACGTATTGCCAGTCTGTTCCGCGCTGCTTCAGGGATCCGGTCTGTAGGATAGCTCCCACTTTTAGGATCCGATCGGCAACGCCACGCTTGGCCCCTTCCAGCAACATGACTGCGATGTGGGGATCACACGGCAGCCGCATTGCCTTCTGGCCAAGTTTTGTGATGTGGCCTTGTGGGTCAATGAGACCTAGCCGGATCATGTCGCCCTTGGCGTCGGCGACTTCTTTGGTCGGAAGCTCATCACAAAACGGCAGATGCTCGATGTCTTCGCCCGCAGCTGCAGCCAGCAACACGAATCGATCCAGGTCCGTTGTCTGGATCTCGGGCAGCGGGTACTGCGGCCGTTCGGTCCATGGGGTCGGGCAATGGTCAATGTAATACCCCTTCCCTACCCGGCCGGTCCGGCCTTTCCGCTGCAAGCCCTTGGACTGGGCAATCGGCTGCAAGATCAGCCGCTCGAACCCGTCAACGACCCGGAGGGTGTATTCCATCCCCGAGTCGATGACCGCCAGTTCCCGTCCAGGTTTGGACGGAGTTGGCGTACGGCCGGTCTCGAGGCCGTTGGTCGAAACGATGATCTTGGGCCGATGATACTGCTGATAAACCCGGTCCTTCTCCTCCCGGGAGAGGTTGCCTGAATGAAACGGCAAGATCTCTGCATCGACATTCATACGCCGAAGCGTAGCGATGCAGCTTTGGATTGCCTTCCAGCCAGGCTGAAAGATCAAGACATCTCGGCCTTCACGCACCATGCGTGCCGCATCGGCTTCGATGCTTTCCCCGGGTTCTAGAACTTCAATCTCGTGCGCGCGACCCGGGGACACAAACACCGGCGCGTTGTTTCGTTTGCTGCTCAAAGTGGCGGTGTCCATAGTCGCAGACTCCACCAGTACATATTGGAAAGGACAGGTCCCTTGCAGAATCTGCTTCCACACATGCGCCTCGAGCAAAGACTGATCCCCTCGTTTCTCATGGAACTCATCGATGATCAGAACATCGAAGTCCATGGACCCGAGGAGAGTCTTCATCAGACCCAGGCCGGTGGTTGCGTAGAGGACCATCGTGTCTTTGCCGTAGCAGCTTTCTTCCGCTGTGGCATAGCCCACGAATTCCCCCAGGCGAGTGCCGGTGATTTCAGCGACGTACTCGCTGGTCCCAAGCACCGTCTCGATCAGCGGCTCGACCACCAGCACCCGAAACCCTCTTTCGGCAAACCAGAGGGGGGTGTCGACGGTCTTGCCAGAACCGGTCGGCGCGGTTAGGATCTTATAGGCGGATGGATCCGCCATCACCTGACTCTTGATCTCTCGAACCGGAAAGCTTCTATTTACGGTAATCATCTCTCTCATACAAACAGATATGTCTTGCGACAATCCCGCTGAGCGGGATACCCTTCTGTTCGGCCGCCTGTTTCTCCTGGCGGCTTCCTCGTATCTATGACACGAGGCCCATGGGCTGGGCTGCCCAAATGTGCAATGAGAATGGATCTATTCAACCCACTCTTTAACGAGACCTCGGAAAGGTCTGGTTAGAAAGTGCGTTGAGAAATGAATTACCAAAAAAAACAATAAACAATGTTGTCTAAGCTGTAATCGGTTGATTGGATATTTTGATTATTACAATGGAAGAGTATTTCTCTTGCCCTCGCCGCGCGTGTGCGCAGCGAAGGCCGCTAAGTGGCCGGTGAAGTACGGCCACAATCCAAAAAAATTATTGATCACCTTAGACACCTTGAGCTAGTATGTAGCACTTTAGCCATGCCTGGTTTCACCTTTCGGTTTGGCCATCCATGGCACTTCGGTTTGCACCGAAGCAGTCTTGAGCTTTTCATCAGGGTCATAGCGATCGTTTTTTGCGTGAAAAGTCTACGTCCTCTCCCCCGCTTCACGCGTGCGGAGGGAGGGCTACGGTCTAGAGATCGAACTGATCGATCTCTTCCGGCGAACAGGGGATGACGAGGGTGTCGGCCTTGTTAGCCGCCACCGCGTTTAATCCCCGGTAGAACTCGGGTGTTGAGAGGTAGCGGATCGAAAACCGCTTCCCTTTCTCGACCATGGGCAACATGCCCATCCGGCCGAGAATCTCGGCCCGAGTTACATCCCGCCGCGTCATTTCGAGCGGCAGGAGGATCTCCTTGCCCTTCCCCTCTTCGGGGGTCAGGCGCAGAAGAATCTGGACCTGCTCATCGAGCCGGTCCAGAGCGCGAAGTTTAAGCCATACCAGGAGGGCGAAAACTCCGCCGACAAAACCAAAAATGTTGGCCAGGTGGCCAACAAACTCGAGTACTTCTGCCATTTTGTCCTCCTTTGACAAAATGCTGGTGCCGGGACTTGATATATCCGGCATAGGGTTGTCCCGCCTAACCAGGCGGGGTGTTCCTCGAACACATGATAGAGATGGGACACTCCCCTCTTCACAGTGTGGCCGACGAACGTAGATGGTGAAAGCGAAGCGGCATGGGTTGTCTCGGTAAGGTATTCATTCAGATGTAAACCACAAATGAATGAACATAAAACCAGACACATTGGGCCATGCCGCTTCATAGCGTCGTGAGCTTCTCACGCGCATCATAGTGACCTTATGTAAGATCTCCATGGTGCGAGTGATAAAAAGAGAGGTCGGCGCGCCTGCGAACGCGCCGACCTCATGAGGTAGTTACTTGGATTACCGTTCTCATAGACAGAACGGCTTCCGCGGTACCCACAGAGAAAGGGGCTTTAACTGAAAGGACAAATTATAAGCCCCGAATAACTACCTCCCGAAATTCTAAGTGTCCGAGCTGCTGCCCGGACAGAGAGGAGGCAAACTGCTTGGTTTGTCTCCTCATTTGTTCGGTCCGGTGAGGGGTTCGAACCCTAGTCTAGGCGCGATCTTTCGCTAACCATAGACCCGCTACCATGCGAACCAGACCTAGTGGACCTGACGGGGATTGAACCCGTAACCTCCGCCTTGCAAGGGCGGCGCTCTACCAATTGAGCTACAAGCCCGAATACTCCTGGTGGGTCTCGAACCCACGACCTCCTCGATGTGTACGAGGCGCTCTAACCAACTGAGCTACAAGAGACATTTTGAAATATAGGAGGCTAGTCCTTGCAGGCCCAGCCTCCTACCACGTGCGGGTTCGTCGGCCGCACGATTTCCCACACACTCCACAAACCCTCAGGGCGAAGGCTTTTCCAAGGTAAGGAGGTGAAAACCCTTGGTGGAGTTGTGGGCTCATCTACCAACAGCACGGGAGTGCTATTGGTAAATGCAAGCAGGCCAGGTGCGATTCGAACGCACTATTCTCGTTTTGGAGGCGAGTGGTTTGCCCATTAGCCTACTGACCTGAGAACCCCTCTTCGGGGGAGGGAGAACCAATTAGCACCGCACATAGCGCCTGTGCCTGTTCCTCCCGAAATCGGAGACTCCTTCCTAGGAGATATGCAAATCTCCAATGGAAGTCTTGCTCCTCCCTGATAACGCACAGGTCGGCGGAAGAAATCGCATCTTCGTAAATACGTATGTCACCCTTGCGCCTTTGCCCTAGCGCGCCTTACAGAAGGTGGGTGTTTCTCCACTTTTCCCGACTCGATAAGCGAGTCTCGAAGTGGAATATACGTATTTGTTGCTACTCTCACCACAGTGTCGTTACTCAAATGAGTTACGAATATGGTGGGCTTTAAGAAGAGCGTCCTCTTCGAGCTAATAAATGGCATGTGTGCTCATGCCGATGCCAGGTTATGCACTGATGCAATTTTCTTTGCCCTGGTATCACCTGCTGCTGCACATACTGTCGGGTACTTCTTCATTGAAGTAATCTTTGATGAGTACCTCTAAGCAGCTTTTTTGGGTGGACGAAGCTTTTACCAGCATACCTTCGTCAAGGTATGTAAGCTTCTTTTTCGTCCTTCGGATAGATACTGAGTGGTACGCATTCGAAGAACGAAATGGTATGAAGGGGGAGAGTCTACAGGCGACTCTCCCCTTGCCCTTTTTAATTCGTCCCTCCCGGGTCGGGCAGCGAGCTTCAGCTCGCATTAAGCCCGGGGGACTAGTATGTCATTTTCTTTCCTCCTCCATTGTGCCAGTACAGCGGGACGATTTGCTGTATTGGTTGTGGTTGATAAAACAAAGAAGTAGAGCGTGAGCAGCAGACAGCGCCGTGGCAGGATGAAAAATCCAGCCCAACTGTCATCTTGCTCAGAGGCCCTTCCCCTGGAATACCTGTCACCCCCCAAAGGGCTGTCGAGTAGCGTGTTAGGCTACACGTACGACAGCTTAATCTCCCTTTGGAGGGAAGATGTGCAGAAATATGCCGATCATTTTTCCTCCGAGATGTGGGGTATAACGCCCTATCATCTCTTTATTACGCATAATTAGAATGGGCAATCAAGAAATGATAGTTCTTGGGGATCTGACCGACTCCAGTAACCAGTACCGTTTTACCCGCACGAGTGTCGGGGAAAGAATAAACAAATATTCAAATAAGCAAATATGCACATGAATAATGAATTCTAACCTTATCTTAAATTGATAAGGCAGGAGATTATTAAGCTCTATTTGGTCCCGTGACAGCGGGGAGTGGCCAGATCCTTGCATCATGAAATTGTTAAGGCGCCGTTTTTTGGGTTCTGAATCAAGTTCAGAATGACAAAATATCGGCCAAAGCAACGTTTGCTTTGGGCTTTTATCAAACAAAAAAGAAACATTAAATGTCTCTGGAACACTTAATATTCTTTGTATGGGTCGCGTGTGAAAAGATCCCCTACCCTACGTAAATGCGTAAATAGGTGGTCTTGTATAGACCCGTTATTATAATGAGCGAAAAGTTGTGTCTCTCCAGACATCAGATCAGGATCTTCCTGGTCTGATTCCTAGAAAAAGAAAAAG
>CAZTCD010000132.1:0-8277 GCA_964612065.1 uncultured Bdellovibrionales bacterium
CAGTTTCACCCAGGCTCCGCTCCGCCCCTCCAAGGCATCGATCGCGTTATTCATGAGATTCACGAGCACCTGACACACCTCAGAGCTGCGGCACCGCACCATCAGGCCCGGAGAAGCTTCGGGCGAAAAAAGACGCACACCGGTATTCGTGAAGCGATCGTGGCAGAGAACGAGGGTGTCCTGAATCACCGAAGCCACCGGCGTAACCTGCAAAGGATCGCTTCTCGTATCCCGCGCCAGGGCCCTCATGCCCTTTACCACCTTGGAAATCCGGATCGAGGTTTGCTCGATCGTAAACGCGATGGATTTTGCCTCCGGAGCCAGATCAAGCTTGCTCAACAAAGTGGCATTGCCCTGGATGATGGCCAGGGGATTATTGATCTCGTGCGCGATCTCTCCCGCCATCCGGCCCAGGGCGCCCATTTTCTCCGCGTGCACCATCGCGGATCGCTGCAATGCAAGCTCCAGATTCGTGAGGCGGATACGGTCTCCCAGAGCGAGGCTCAATAGCACCACCTCTATGGCAGTGCCGATATGGGGCACCCGCGACATGAACTCCCCGATATAAATAACATTAGTTTCTTGCAGCACGAATAGAATCACGGAAAGGTTAAAAACAGACGACGCCAGCACAAAATACAGCGCCGACCTTATCCCCATCCAAAGGCAACGCAACGCAATGGCCAGAATCATGAAATTGCTCAACACCACGGCGGCCTCGCCGATCATCGCCACGGTCTGGTCAAGAGCGAAAAGCATCCATACCGCACGGACCAGGGAAACCCCCACCAGAGCCAGAAGAATGCGATCCAGCCAGGGAGTGAGAAGCCTGCTTCCGAGGAACTCCCTTACAAAGAACGCGTAAAACAAGATAGCCAAGGCGCCGTAAACGTGCATTTCACGCCGGATCCACCAGGGCGACTCCCGCCAGATAAGCTGGGTGGTGAGGCCCTCGTGCCCCAAATAGAGCATGCCCACTGCGATCACAAAAAGGGCGTAGCTCCAGTAAACCCTGCTCTTCAAGGAAAGCGCGAGAAAGGCGTTATAGAGAGAAGAAAGCAGAAGCATCCCGAGGAAGATGCCCACGAAGATCACGCCAGTCCAATGGTGGTACGCGTAATCCTGGGCCTCTATGAGCTCCAGGGGAAGGGCCAGCGGAAAATCCCCCTCGATCGAAACGAGATAAAGATCCTTCTCCATCCGCGGAGGAGAAATACGGAACGTGGGGGTGCCCGTGCGAAGCACCTTGGGCCCGCGTTCGCTGATCGAAACTCCCATACCGGCCAGCCAGTTTTTTTCCAGCTTGCCCTCCCTCAATCGATACAACTCCACGCGGTCGAGATAGGCGTTGGGAATGGAAAGCATCACAGGCTCATGAGAACCGTAGGTGAGCTGATCGAGCGGAAGACGAAAGCGAAACCAGATTCGGGCGCGGGTATAACCAAAACGGGTGGGACGCATCCCGGCCTTCTGCCACTGCAGTTCGTCCATTCTGGAAACGATATCCTCGGCGGAAAGCGAACGGCTTTCGTCGACAAAGTACTCTTCTTGCAACTTATGGCCGGCCGTTGCCTGCTGCGGCCATAAAAGCCAGACGAGCGTTAGGAAGAGAAACTTAACCATCGGGGATTTTTAGCTGGATTAGTTCCTGGATACAACGGGATTCAGCCTCAAAAGAGTATACTAGTTTTAGGCATATTTATCCCCGCCGGAAGGCCTTTTTTACCACTTCCTTGTTGTAGAGGTTCACCAGATCGCTCTTCACCAGAAGGCCGATATAACGCCCCTCCCCTTCCACCACGGGCACGAATTCCTCGTCGCTCATCCGTGACAGGGCGGTTTCCAGATTCATGTCGGGATTCAGCGATACCCTCGACGGCTTCACCATCTCCTCCACACCCACGAGGCTATGCACCTGGCTTTCTTCCCCGAGCTTCCTCCAGGCATGCAGGCCGTAAAAATCGGAAAGCGCCACCAGCCCCTGCATTTTCCCTTCCCCATCAACCACCGGAAGCGTGGAGAACTTGCTTTCCATGAGCTTTCGATAAGCCTCGCCGATGGAACTCTGCGCGGGCACTGGATTCACGTAGGTGATCATCGCATCACGCACCTGTATTCCCGACAAAGTGTTGTAGCACATGCCGGAGCGGAAACGTACGCCGTGCCGGTAAAGGCCCATGGAAGCAAGGCGATCGCTCTGCAGGCGCCCGCAAAGATAGTGAGCGGCGAAATTGGTAATCAGAGCGGTGAAAAGAAAAAGCGCGGAATTGGTCATCATCCCCGTGGCATAGCCGAATACGAGAGCCGATGCGGCCACCGGAGTGCCGAAGGCCGCGGAAAAAAACGCTCCCATGGAGAGCAAAGCCACGGTGCCCGAACCCACGGGGAAAGCGCCCTGCACCAGCAGCGCAATACACGCTCCGAGCAAGCCCCCGGTAACCAGGGTGGGAAGAATCAAACCCATCGCACCGATCACCGAATACGTAACCGCCCCCATGAGAATCCGAAGGGCAAGAGCCAGAAGCGCCATCTGCAGGAGATATCCCTGGCTGAGGGAATCGTGCAGCAGCCCCACTCCCGTGCCCACTGCTTGCGGGAAAAGATAAAGCGCCGCCATCGTGAGCACTGCCCAGAGCAATAAACGGAGAAGGAATGCGGGCGATGAAACGTCGGCCGCTCTTCGTGTTTCAAACAGATCGTGAAGCTCTTTGTCTGTTTTGCGGTGGATCCAGATCGTGAAGGAAGCTAGCAACGCAGCACACACGCTCACCACGGCCACACAAAAAAGCGCGGTTTCCAAACTCAGCTCAAATCCTTCCGTGCGAATCGCCAGGGAGAGGCCGCCATCGGTTCCAAAGAGAGACGGAAATAGCCCCGAGGGAGAAGTGAGACTCTGGGAAACCGAAGCCGCTACGAAAGCCGTAACGGCAAAGGTGCCCATGGCAAAGGAGAAAGAGCCCCAGCCGTAAAGAAGCTCCACCACGAAAAGAAACGCGGCGGTTGGCTGCCCCAGCACGGCCGCTATAGCCGCCGTGGCCCCGCAGGCCGCTAGGGTGCGCACCTGGTTGGTGGAAAGCTTCATGGCCTGCGCAAGAGAGGAACCCACCGAGGAGAGCAGCTCCATGCAAACCGACTCCACGCCTACAATCCCCTGCCCCAGCACGAGAAAGAACGAGGCCAATCCATGGGGAATCGAATAACGCAGCTTTCTGCGGCCATCCTGGAAATGAAGATCGGAAATAAAATAAGTGAAGGCGTCGGCGGACCGGAAGGCACGAAACAACAGAAAGATTCCGAAGATCAAACCGGCGAAAATTGCCGGGATCCAGGGAAAATAGGCAGAAACAGATCCGGCCTGCAAATTAGGATCAAACTTCTGAAGGAGCAGATCGATATTCTGTAAACACCACCAAATGGCCGGAGTGATCACGCCCGCAAGCACGCCTATCAGAATCGATAGGAGCCAGATCTGCATTCAACCTCCTCCTCTGCGCTTCTTCACTCTTCCTATTCCACCGTTACGCTCTTGGCGAGATTGCGGGGCTGATCCACGTCAGTGCCCTTCTCAATCGCCACATAGTAGGAAAACAGCTGAAGCGAAAGCACCGAGAGAATCGGAAGCAGGTCCGGGCTCGGGCTTCTCGCCACAAAAACAGAATCCGCGGAGATCTCCTGGAGGCGCTTGTCGGAGGGAGCGCAGATCGAAAGCAAGGTGCCCTTCCTTGCTCTCACCTCTTCGATATTGCTCACGCTCTTTTCGTGAAGCTGCCCCTCCCCTTCCGGAGCGATGGCCAGCACCAGCATATCGGGCTCCACCATGGCGATCGGCCCGTGCTTGAGCTCTCCCGCTGGATATCCTTCGGCGTGCACATAGGCGATCTCTTTGAGCTTGAGCGCGCCCTCGAGGGCGATCGGATAGCAAAGACCTCGTCCGAGAAAGAGAAAACCTTTCTTCCCTGCGTATTTCCTGGCCAGATCCTGCAGTTTTTCCGGCTCAGCGAGCTGCTGGCGCGCGGCTTCCGGAAGCTGCCCCAGGCCCTCTACCAGGGTTCTCTCGGCCCCTGCATCAATGAGCCCTCGCCGGGCCGCCACGGCGCCCGCGATCACGGCAAAAAGAGCGAGCTGCGTAGTGAAAGCCTTGGTGCTCGCCACCCCCACCTCGATGCCCGCATTGGTGTAGAATACCGCGTCGCATTCGCGAGGAATGGAAGAGTCGCGCACATTGCAGATGGCAAAAACCTTCATGCCGGCCTGTTTCATGAGTTTAACAGCAGCCAGTGTATCGGCTGTTTCCCCGCTCTGGCTCACCACCAGTCCCAGATCCGTGGGCCGAAGTACCGGCTCGCGATAACGGAACTCACTGGCGAGCTCCGCTTTGCAGGGAACCCGGGCCAGCTTCTCCAGAAGCTGCTGGCCGAACATCCCGGCATAGGCAGCGGTGCCACAAGCCACCACATGCAGCATGGTAGCCTGATCGAAGGCCTGCACCAGTTCATCATGCCCCGGAGTGCGGGCTTCACGCCCCGCGCGGGCGGAAACGTGCGCAGAATCGAGGCGAAAATGGCCCGAGGCAAGATCCAGCCAGGCGCCGAGAGTGTCGGCCAATGCCCGGGGCTGCTCAAAGATTTCCTTGAGCATATAGTGGGGATAGCCCTGCTTGTCGATGCTATCCACGTCCCAATCGATTTCCACGGTTTTGTAGGCTTTCTCCTTGCCCTCCATGGTGAATACACGAACGCCCTTGGTGGTAACTTCCGCGAGCTCGTTATCATCGAGATAATAAATGGTTCTTGTGGAATCCAGGATGGCAGGCACGTCGGAAGCCACGAGATTTTCGCCTTTGCCGAGGCCGATCACGAGCGGGGAGCCGTTTCTGGCCACAACGATGGTGCCAGGAAGCCGCTCATCCATCACCACGAAGGCGGAGGCGCCGCGAACCTTTCGGAAAGAAACGCGCACGCTCTCCAGAAGGCCCACTCCTCTCTCCCGCTCCATGCTCACCAGATGGCCAAAGAGCTCGGAGTCGGTATCCGAAAGAAGCGTTATGCCCTTCCCTTTGAGCTCCTCCCGAATGGCGTGATGATTCTCTATGATACCGTTATGCACAATCGTGATCGGGCCGGAGCGATGCGGGTGGGCGTTCGCCTGGTTGGCTTCCCCGTGGGTAGCCCAGCGAGTGTGCCCCATGGCGAAATGGGAAGGAAAATCGATTTCGCCCCAGGTTTTACGCAGCTCTTTGAGCTTGCCGGGCGCTTTGGTGACATGAGTGGTGAAGTGGCCGGAGCCTTCATCTTTCAGCGCCGCGATCCCGGCTGAATCGTAGCCGCGATATTCCAGGCGCGAGAGCCCTTTGTAAATGATTTCCTGGGCGCTTCGATTGCCTACGTAACCTACGATCCCGCACATAAATCAGCTCGTTCCTTTTTCTCTACGCTGGCGCTCCTTCTGGGCAGCCATGCGGGACCGCAGCCGGGCCGCGTATCCTTCTTTATTTTCCTGCTTCACTCTCGCGATCGCGAGCGCGCCTTCTGGCACATCCCGGTTCACGGTGGAACCGGTGGCCACATAGGCATCTTTGCCGATGGTAACCGGAGCCACGGTCTGCACGGCGCTGCCCACGAAGGCTCCGTCATGAATCGTGGTTTTCTGCTTATTGTAGCCGTCGTAGTTGCAGGCCACGAAGCCGCAACCGATATTCACGTCTTTTCCTACCTCGGCATCCCCTACATAGGAAAGGTGGCTCACCTTGGAGCCCTCTCCGATGCGGCTCTTTTTCACTTCCACGAAATTGCCGATCTTGGAATCGCGGCCGAGATCCGCACCCGGCCGCAGACGGGCGAAAGGCCCGGCGGCGGCCCCAGACCGGATCACCGCCCCTTCGGAATGGGAAAACGCCTTGAGCTCGGAATTCTCTTCCAGAACCGTGTCGATCAAAACGGCATTTCCTTCCACTCGCGCTCCGGCCTTGAGCTCGGTACTTCCACGCAAAGTGATATTGGGCCCGATATAAACGCCCGGCTCTGCCTTCACACTGAAATCAATCCAGGTGGTTTCAGGGGAAGCCACGCGCACCCCCTCTTTCATCCAAGCGGTGAGGCGCCTCAAGCGAAGCACCGTTTCCGCTTCCTGGAGCTGGCAAAGATCGTTCACCCCGGCCATTTCTGCGGCCTCGATCAGGAACGAGGCCGTGCGCTTCTTTGCTTTGTGGGCGAGAGCCACGATGTCGGTGAGGTAAATCTCGCCGGTTTTGGCGCTGGTTTTGAGCTTGGGCAGCAGCTGGGTGAGAGCCTTGCGAGATATAGCGTAGAGCCCGCCGTTCACCGTGCGGATCTTACGCTGCTGCTCGGTGGCTTCCTTCTCTTCCACGATGGCCTTGGGAGCGCCATCTTTTTTGTTGAGCGCCACCCGCCCATAGCCAAAGGGATTCGATAATTCCATGATCCCGAGCGTGAGCTCTGCTTTTTTAGCCCTGTGGTGCTCGAGAAAAGCACGAATGGTTTCGGGCTTCAGCAAAGGGGCGTCGCCCGCCATGATCAGAAGCAGATCTTCCCCTTTGGGCAGTTCCGGCAACGCCATCTGCACGGCATGCCCGGTGCCCTTCTGCTCTTGCTGCCAGATATCGATCGTAGAGAGCTGCATTTTGCCGAGCTCGGCGAGCACTTCCTCACGGCCCGTTCCGGTAACCACGAAGTGGCTTGCGGCACCGGCCTCTTCCGCCGAGCGCAAAACATGCTCCAGAAGGGATCGTCCGCAGGCCCGATGAAGCACCTTAGGCAGAGAGCTCTTCATGCGGGTGCCTTTACCGGCGGCCAGCACGAGGGTGGAGAATTTAGGGATCATGCCAAAATCCTATTCGATTTCGTAGGGTTATTCAATGCACAGAGTCGGGTAATCCACCCCTCCGGCCAGCAGGGCAGCCTTTGGAGGAATGGGAAATTCGCCCTTTTCACCACGGCTTAGCCTATGGTACACCCCTGAATCTACGATTTTTGCGATTAGATTTTGATTGAAAAGGGAGCTCAATGCCTAGCTACGAAACTACGGTGATCACCAAGCCGAACACGACCGAAGACCAGGTCAACGCCATCCGCTCTAAAGTGGAAGGGATCATCCAGCAGCATCAAGGCACGGTTGGAAATTTCGAAGACTGGGGCACCCGCCGCCTGTCTTACGAAATTCAAAAAGAAAACCGCGGCCGCTATATTTATTTCTCTTATACCGGCAACAACGGAACCGTGGCCGAACTCGAGCGCAATTTCCGCATCAACGAAAACGTGGTGCGCTACCTCAGCGTGAATCTTTCCAAAGAAGACGATCTCGAGATGATCAAGAAGCCTACGGCCATGAAGCGGGTTAAGAAGCCCTCTGAAGAAGGCGTAGAAAACCTCGAGGGCTAAGCCCCTCGGGTGTGGAATCTTCCCGTGCAATCGGGATGGATCGATCGTGATGAAGACTGGAACAAGCGGGGCTCGCCGGAGCGGCCCGGCTCTTGGGCCTTTCAGCTGGCGCTAAGCCTGTTGGGGCCTTTGTTCTTTCTGTCTTATCTTTTTTCTCTTCTGGCTCCCCTCCCCCTCCTCTATCTGCATGTGGGCACTGCCTCCGCAACACGCGGGCGACGCTGGGCCGGTGGCGCTGTGCTCCTCGGGCTTCTTCTTTGTTTCGCGGTAAAGGGCTGGCTCTGGGGATCGTTGCTCTTTCTCCTGTTTGCGGCTCTTCCGGCCCTGGTGCTCGGCGAGCTGCTTTTGCGCCAGTTCGGACCGGAGAAAGCCGTAGCCGGGGCCGTAGTGGCGGTGACCGTGGCCAGCCTGCTCAGTGCATGGGGTGTGGCTCACCAGAAGGGGATCGAGCTCCTCCCTTCAGCAAAGCAAATGACAGAGAAATTCATCCACGACACCGCCGACCGCCTCCTCAGCCAGGAAAAAGGGGATCTTTCCGAAGAAACCAAGGAAAGCCTGAAAAAAATCCGGGAGGCGCCTGCGGCCGAATTGATTACTTTGCCTGGAATGATGCTTTTCGCCATTCTCCTGCTTTGCGCTCTCCCTTGCGTGGCCCTGATCCGTTGGAATCCCAAGGGCTTCCTGCGCAGGGCGGGCATTTCGAGAGACTTTTTACGAAAATGGAGCGCCCCCGAATGGCTGGTATGGCCTTCCCTGCTTTGTGGCGCTTTGCACCTTTATGAGGTGTCTCCTTTCACGGAAATCGCCAGAAATGCCCTGATTCCCATACTCCTCATTTACTTTTTCCACGGAATGAGTATTCTTGCGTACTTCCTGGACT
>CAZTCD010000133.1:0-8107 GCA_964612065.1 uncultured Bdellovibrionales bacterium
TGGCGGAGAGGGCTTGATAGTAGGCGAACTCCGCCCGGTGGTTATATTCGACCTGGAGCAACAGGGGCCATAAAGATGTAAAGTAAGGTGTTACTTGCGTCCGCACCCAGCTCACGGCCGACGATAGCTGATTTCGTATTTAATATTCGGTTGGGTGTGAAGCGAATCTGATGGGAATGATTCCCCCGCAAACACGATTCCGTCGGCCCCTATTAAAATCTTAAATCGGTGACTGCCAGGCGTCGTCCCCGGCCATCCATACGGTGCATTTACGGCTTCGAGTTGTATGCTATCGTCGGCACAGTGCCCCACCACCGCTCTCTCATCGCCATTGCTGTATCGGATTACAAGTTTTCGGCCTTTGGTGAAAAATTCCCCCGAATTGATTCTCATTAGCCCATCCTCATGCTGAACGAGACTTAAGACAGAGACAGCTCCCTTAGCTCCCCGAACCAATTCCAATTCACCATCGAAGGCCACTAGATCCGAATAAGTGCCATCATGCGGGAAGGAGACCTTGCCGCTCACAACCTCCCAACGTCCTACAAGCCTATCAAGTGCTTCACAAGTCTCCGCGTGGGAACGCATCGAAAGGATGAGTGTAAAAAAAACGAATGTGTACTTCACATTGCCCCCGTCGAGGCGGCCAATATTACATGGCTTGTTAGGTAAGGCAACGGCGCTGAGGTTGGTGGACCATGGTCTGTGTATTTATCCGAGCCGCGGTCCAAGTGGTTTCGTCTGGAAGTCAGCATATTTAGGCTTGCAGCCATATTAGCATATATGCTAATATGGCTTTAGATTTAGGAGAGTTCATGGCGTTGACCCATTCAATCTATCGCGGACAGGTCTTTCACGTCGAAGCCCTTGTGCTCGCGAATGGTTCGGCGCCGGCCGAGGAATGGCTCGACTCCCTGTCTTCGAAGCAACAGCAGAAATTTGCTGCTTTGTTTAAGTGGCTGGCTGACACGGGGAAGATTTGGAACGAGCAGAAGTTCAAGCATTTGGAGGGCTCTGAGCAGATTTTTGAGTTCAAAGTCGATGATGGCCGCGTGCTTTGTTTCTTCTTCGTTGGCCAAAGAGTGATTCTGACTCATGGATTTGCAAAGAAGTCGCCAAAGACACCCAAAGGCGAAATTGCCAGGGCTGAGAAATATAAGAATGAATTCACTGAGAGGACAAAAAAATGAAGAAAAAAACTAAGTCGTGGCTGGAGGGAAAGCTACAAGACCCCAAATTCCGCAAGGGGTTTGAGGACGAGGTTGAAAAGCTCTCTATTGCTGAGCAAATTGCTCGTCTTCGCATACAGGCGGGACTAACTCAGGCACAGCTCGCGAAAAAGATTGGCACAACTGCATCGGCGATCAGTCGATATGAGAACGCCGAATATGATCGCTACGAGCTTCGTACCTTGAGGCGAATTGCAGCGGCCTGCGGTGGGCAGCTGACGCTCATTCTTGAGCCGTCTGCGGGACCAGTGCGGGTCGCTTAATAGCAAACTCACCCCTGTTGTTTCGGCTGGCCGCCTAAGTAGCATTATTTCCGACACTCAGAGACTGCGGTGATTCTCAGGCCTTTGCCTACTTGAGCGTAATTGACGAATAGGCACTTCTCCTCGGCCCCCTTCCCAAGGAGGATTTCCGCTGACCGGTCTTTCTTGTTGTTGCGTCTTACGCTTACCTCGGTCTTCCAACTCTCCATATAGTCTTGGGCCAGCAATAGACCATCTGAGCCCGTACTATCGACAGAAACAATTCCATCCCATTTAGCCTGAAATTCGTTAGACAGGCATCTGTGCCGGACATCAGCGCTTAATTTTTCGCTATCTTTACCCGGATAGGCCACTGCGTTTACATAGTCTTTGTAGCAGAGTTTTAAAAAACGCGGTGGCTCTGAATCCGCGCTTGCTAAGAAAGGAAAGATTGCCAACACTAGAATGAGAATGCTCTTCATCGCGGAACAACATCCTTCCAGTCGACAAATGCGATTGGGGCTGGTTCCCCAGGATTAAAGCTTAAAAATCTGTAAATTACGATGTCGAGATGATCTTGCTTAGTCCAATCCAGAGAGAGAATCCCCGGCTCATTTTCTTGAGCAAAATAGGCCAGCTTTGAGAACGGCAGTGGATTAACAAAAAACGGATCCTCCAAGCCAGTACGGACTAGAATCCAGGAATCTTTCTCTCTACGGGGCGTAACTTGGCTAGGATTTGAGGCGTGGATGAATAAATTTCGATATGGCCGTCCTTTTTCTGTCCGAACCGGACCAATGTGAATCTGAACGTCGGGTAATGAGGGCACAGCTTCAAAGGCGGTTCGTAGTGCTCTCAATAAAGCCTTACGATTAGTCAGAGAAAGCGTAGCTACATATTCCTCTAGTTGCTTCGCGCACGAATCGATTGGGCTGATAGCCAAATGGATTCGCACATTCCTAAAGCCCAGCAGGGAGGTGCTAGAATCGCAGAACAGATTATCGTCTGGCTTTGATTTCAATGTCGGTTGGATAGAGCTGCTTAATGTACGACGCTTGCTGCTGTGAACGACAAGATCTTTAATTTCTAGAGGTTCAGCACCCTGCTTCTCTACAGGACTCTGGGTGGCACGCGATAAATATTGAATTCTCATTGGGCCGCGCTCTATGTCATTTGACTTTATGGTAACACCTGTCTCCTTCGAGCCTCTCGAAGTGCAATCTCCAATAACTTCCGAGCCCTTTTTAAAAGTTATGATCGCGGGTCGTTTAGGCTCAACGAGATTGGCCTCCCAACCCCTTGAACTATTGTAGGTATCGCTGTAGACCGCCGCGGCCACTTCAATCTGTAGATCTTCGGCAAGCTTCCCAAGAAAGGTGCCGCAAGGGCCTGTATCGCCAGCCTTAAACAAATTGTATCCCGGCAAGAAACTAAAAGACTCAACCTCTTTTGATATCTCGTATTCAGATCGTCGCTCTTGCAGAACTACGCTAATGGCGCGCGGAAACTTGACTGAGCCACGATGGGTTTCGATTCCGGCCTGTGCGGCATCAATCGGCGCCGACAGTAAAGCAAGAAGAAACGCAAGAAGGTTAGGATTCCAGTAGAACGAAACAATTCTCCTATACGACGATCCCATAATTTCCTCTCTCAGCTTTCTACTCTAGCGATCAAGCCAAATTTCTGAGAAGCCACTAGGGCCCTCACAATGTATGCTTTTGCTATACCTATAGCTTTCAAAAATGCTGATCCAATGGTCTTTCCCCGAATGCTCCTTGAGCGTTGCTCCGTACATATACATATCGGGCCACGGCCTTACGCTTGGCCCAGAATCACAACCATCGCGCCCCACGGCCCCGTGACAAGCGCCAATCCTGTCTTTAGAAATTAGAACTGAAGTCCGCTGCTCCTTACACAAATTTGTTGATCCACCTTCAGTGGTGCACTTACGTACTTTAAAACGGCCGTGATACCGCTCGGGAATGTCCGACCAAGCAACCGCAGAACTAAGAGTCATTGCGACAGTTAAAAGAGCGCGAATTGCAGCCGGGACTTGCGTCATTTGCAACTCCTAAGCTCAATACACGGGCGGGCTATATATGCCGCTGAAGGCGCGGAGCCGCCAATTGCGCAAATCCGACTGGAAATCGTTGTGCCAGGACTGATCCACAAAGCACTGTACGGGGAAGTGACCCGAAATCCATCTCCTTGGTGGCACTGGTAAGCAATTAAAAACTTTCCTCGGCTCTCAACAAATTGAGTGTTCCAAAAGCAGTTGTCATACTTACTCTTGTTGAAGCGACCCATCGCATGCCGCTGGCCAATCTTAAAACCCCTCTCCGGATGATCAAAAATGACCAGATTAATCAAAGGGTCACCATCAAAACTAACAGACAAAATGCCCGCGCCTAACGGCTTCGGCCCAACGATCCCGCTGAGGTCTGTTGACGTTTCCCAAACTTCACATGTCAGCTGGGTTGATTGCCAGCCACTGATCTCCGGCGGCAGAGACACTTGTGCCCGCGCAAGGGTTCCAATCAATGAAAAGAGAGTAAGCAAATATCGCATAGACGTGCATACTACCATCGTCGCACACCGCCCGATAGATGTAATGATTCTGACAGTGTGACGGATTTGGTCACCTGAGGAGCATCAGGTTCGTCGCTTTGCCGTTGGTATTGTCATTCGTGCTCGGTGAAGCAGCATGAAAAGCGCGTTCGTAACACTTGATCCAACAAGCATCGCCGAGAGAATGCTCGGGATATTGGGGTCATTGCCAAGCCCTTGGCGAAATTCCGTCATCAGCGCAAGCTGATATCCTGTTGGCTTTAGATCCCCTCTCTCCCACTTGCTTACGGTCATATGGTGGACACCAAATAGCTGAGAGAACTCCATCTGAGTGAGACCCAGTGACTTTCTAAGCTCAGTGATAGCCTCGGGCGCGATTTTGAACATGCTTTATTAGCATGCCCGATTTGAGTAAGCCAGGGCTTAATCCAGAATGTAAGTCGTGCAAATCGGCCATGAAATATAAAAATCAGTGATTTCAGCATCTTAAATGAGGGGGCCCTCGTTTCCCTAGTGGTGAGTGGTCTGTTTTGAGTTTGCCCCTTCGCCTTTGACGATCACCCATTCGAGATGATCCCTTCCAAGGAAACCCTGAACCCCTACGCAAGTTGCAGCAATTTTGCGATTCAAAACTGCTGCACGTGCGGGACCTACCCGAAATCCATTTGAAGAAATCCAACGACTTATCCAGTCGTGCGCACTCGGCACGACCCTGCAACCAGTAAATACGCCCCCTGCTTCGTCGGGGCGGAAAGGAGGCTCATGCTTCAACGTTTTTTCATCGCTTATGGCGGCATAACGGTGGCTTTTACGCTGATCGCCTGGGCGATGAGGGAGAACGGCGCAGCCCATCCTAGAAACCCAGCCTGGCGGCTTCTAGCGGGCCTACGAGACTTTTGCTTAACAGGCTGGCTTCTCATTTTCGGGCTCATTGCGGGCATTCTTATCTGGGAATTCATTTGCTCCCAGGTCGAGACTGCGAAGGCAGCAAGAGTGGCACGCGAGCGATCCCAGGAATACGAAAAAATCCGGGAGCAAAATCGAATCGTCGCTCTAGAAAAGGAGCAAGCCCAAATTGCTCAAATCAAAAGAGAACTCCTGGAAAGAGAGCAGGCAAGGCTACGCGAGGAAGATCTGCGACGCCAAATCGAGGAACAAAAGAAAAAGCGAACCGCCAAGGATGCCGTGAAAGCGGCGCTTGGCGATTTCCTGTGAGGTGCAAATGATACTGACCGAAAGAGACATTGATCTTCTCTTCATTCTCCAGGACTACGGGATTCTGACGACACGGCAACTGGCATTAAAAGTCTTTCCGGGCGTGGCAATCACGACAGTACTCCGACGGCTGCGTGCCTTGGAAGGGGCAGGCTACATCCGAAGGATCGAGGGGCTGCCGTCCATGGAGCGGGCATGGCTTGTTACTGAAAAAGCACTGCGATGGACCGAAGGTGGACCAGCCAAGCTCCATGCGGCAAGGCATTCGCTGGAACATGACTTGAAACTTACGTCCTTACGAATCCAGCTCGAAGCGCACGGAATTGTGGAAGGTTGGGCCTCCGAACACGAAATCAGGTCCCTCATGGCCCAGGAGCACGGACTGCGGGAATCGAAACGTAGGGTTGTGCCGGACGGGATCGCGGGAGTTGAGATCAACGGCGCGAAGGAATGTATTGCGATAGAGCTGGAACTGAATTTCAAAAACTCCAGGCGCTATCGAAGCATCATTTCGGACTACCGATCGAAAGAAAATCTGCATCTTGTTTGGTATTTGGTCGGGAGCGCCAAGATCGGTCGCCATCTCATGAAGACCTTCCGCCAGGGCTATTACTCAAAACGCCCGCCATACTTTTGCTGGTCAATTCTGGATGATGTTATGTGTGCCCCGTGGAGCGCCACACTGAATTTTCAAGGTGAGAAATTGTTGGCGAGCCAAGTTTTCAAAAAACTCCGGAGCGCACCTGAACCCGCTCACACCCCTGCTCAAGGGGTGAGCGGGCAAGGGACACTTTTGAATGAATCAACTACGGACATAAGCACTGAAAACGAAACAGAAATGCTCTCACCCGCAAGTTAAGAGAAATGCCGCCTCCACCGCTGGCCACCCTCCCTCAACCATGTTGATTGGTAGGGTGGCCAGCGCTTCCGGCGGCAGGAAAAAGTGTGTGCGGTTAGAGAGACAATGAGGGACGGGGTTAAATTGATTTTGAAGAGGGAGAAGGGATTGAGAAGAGTAAAAACGGCATTAAGACATAGGGAGTCGGGATGGATGAAATCAAGATCATTCATATCCCATGCGATTCTATTGGAGAAAAACAGGCGCGTTTAGTTGAATTGCTACTTGAGTTAGCCAAGGCTTTGAACATTGAGGGCGAATCGGATAAAACCGAGGAGATCCAGGAGGCCGCATGAATAAAGTCGGAATTTACATACGAGTGTCATCTGAAGAGCAAGCCCGAATCCAAGAGGGTTCGCTTGTCTCTCAGCGCCAGCGGCTTGAGGAATTTGTAAAAAACCAGAACCAGCAGAAGCGGGGCTGGGGTGAGATTGTCGATATTTACTGCGATGAGGCGAAATCGGCAAAGAACATGGACAGGCCAGAGTTCCAGCGTCTTTTGCGTGATGTGAAAGCGAAGCGGGTCAATTTGATCTTAGCAACGGAGCTTTCTCGGCTATCTCGGTCGATTAAGGATTTTTGCCATGTGTGGGATTTCTTGAAAGAGCATAACGCAAAATTCATCACCCTGCGCGATCAGTTCGATACGACGACCGCCGCAGGTGAATTGATGCTATTCAATTTAATCAACTACGCGCAGTTTGAGCGCAAACAAGTGAGCGAACGTGTATCTGCCAACTTCAAAGCTCGCGCTCATCGTGGGCTTTGGAACGGCGGGCAGATACCGATGGGCTACAAGCGCAGTCCTGAGAATAAGGGCACATTGCTTGTCGATAAAATGGAGGCCATGAAGGTGCAGAAAATCTTTTCGATCTTTCTAAAGACCGGAAATCTGCACCAGACCTGCCGCACATTGAACGAGCTAGGAATCAAAACGAAGGAATACACGAACCGAAAAGGCGAACCCAAGGGTGGAAACCTGTTTACGGTTCAAAGTCTGCATCATGTTTTGACCAATGCCACCGTGATTGGATTACGCGAGATCAACAAGAAGCGAGGAGACACCGAGAGGGTCAAAGCAAGCTGGCCTGCGATTCTTGATAGAAAGTCATTTGATGCCGTTCAAAAGAGACTCGAAGCCAACCGCAGACGGTTTAAGCCGAATGAGTGGAAGACCTACCCCTATCCCCTAACGGGGCTTGCAAAGTGTGGTGAGTGTGGACTTCCCCTTAACGGCAAATCGGCCCACGGTAAGACGAAGAAGATCCACTACTACGATCATCCGAGGACTCTGCGATCTTATGAAAATGGACACGTTCACGATTGTGAAGTCCAGCGAAGGAATGCGGAAAAGACCGAGGATAAAGTTCTTCAGTCTTTAAAGCGCATTTTGCTGGAGCCAGGGCAACTAGGAAAGGGCATAGCCAGTTATCGCAAAAGCCAGAACAAAGAGGCGCCAAGGCTTGAGCGAGAAATCAAACTGGCTACGAATGAAGTAAAGGCCATCCACCAGAAGGTAAAAAATCTGGTGGATCGTATAGCAGAGCTGCCAAGCGATGTATCGGCCGCGCCGATATATGCGCGGATTAGCGAATTGCAAAAACAGATTGAGGACAAAGAAAAAGGGATTTTGCGGCTAGAAAAAACCAAGGGAAATTTTACGGTGGGAGATGTGACTTCGATGGGGTTAAAAACCATCCTTACGAAAACCATCGAACGCCTTGAGGATGCACCCAAGGAAAAGCAGCGCGAGATTTTTGAGAATGTGATCCAGTTCGCGGAATTTTATCCAAATGACAGAGTTCGGCTCGGCGTTTACGCCGAGTCCGACCAAGTTGAGAAAACACAAAAGAAGATCGCCAGGGTCGCCCGAAAGGGCGGCTCCGGTTCTGAGGTCTATTCTATTTTCAGGGAATCAAAGAGTTCGCATACTATCAAAGTTGGCGGAGAGGGTG
>CAZTCD010000134.1:0-7964 GCA_964612065.1 uncultured Bdellovibrionales bacterium
GCGCGGCCGAAGGTGCTGGCCATCGTCGACGAGAACGCCCACGCCGTCGACGCCCAGGCGGCGTGATCCTCTGCCGCCCGGAATTCGCCAAGCAGATCAATTCGGCTGTATTCCCTGGAATGCAGGGTGGCCCGCTCATGCACGTGATCGCCGCTAAGGCCGTGGCCTTCGGCGAGGCTTTGCAGCCCGATTTCACCGCCTACCAAAAGCGCGTGATCGAGAACAGCAAGGCCCTCGCGGAAACTTTGCAATCGAAAGGCCTTCGGATCGTGAGCGGCGGCTCGGATAATCACCTTATGCTCCTGGATGTGGGCGCGAGCGGCCTCACTGGCAAAGAGGTGGAAGCGGCGCTGGATCTGGTCCACATCACGGTAAACAAAAACACCATTCCCTTTGAAACCAAGAGCCCCTTTGTGACGAGTGGAATCCGTGTGGGAACCCCCGCGGTAACCACACGCGGCCTCGGCACCGAAGAGATGCGCAAGATCGGCGGATGGATCGCCCGGGTTTGCGATACGCTCAAGGGAATGCCCAGCGAAGGCCGGGCTCTTCCCGCCGATGTGGCCGAACAGATCAAAAAAGAAGTGGGCGCGCTCTGCGCGAAGTTTCCGATTTATAAGCGCTGATTTTTTCGGGATCAGGCGGCCTGTTCGCCGCCCTCGGGATTTTCCGGGGTTCCGCTGGTGGCGGGAGGCGTGGCCTCGGCGGCAGGTGGCGTAGATTCTGCAGCGGGAGCGGCATCGGCCGCAGGCGGAGCCGCACCGTCGGCGGGAGGTACTGCCGCTTCTGGAGCAGGCGCCGGCGCATCTGGTGATGCCGTGGCGGCATTCGGATCCACTGTTTCAGCAGCATCCACAGGCGGAGACACAGCACCCTCAGCAGCCGAAGCTGAAGCATCTGGTAGTGCTGCGTCCGTAGGAGAAGCAGCAGGAGCATCGCCAGCGGTTGCGGCAGGCGCCGCCGCCGGATTAGCCGCGATCGAGGATTTGAAATTCTCCACCGGATCGCTGCTCGCTCTCTTGATGAATTCTTTTACGGCTTCCTTTTGAGCATCGTTTTCATAAACAAAGTGAATTCCCGAGCGGCATTTGAATTTGCCTTTGTGCACCCCAGAGGTCACCGGCATCGACCAAGCCACGATCCCCCGCACCTTCAGGATCATGGGCTCGGTAATGCAAAGCTCTACCCAGGTGCCTTTGTTCAAAAGCTCAGGAGTGAACACTCCGGCGCCGGTTTCGGAAACATCAAGAAAACCCACGCTGGCTTCCACATTGCGGTCCGCTTTCAGAATGGAAATGGAGGCCGCCGTGCGCTGGAACGTAAGCTTCAGCCTCCTGCCGGTGCGATCGGGCTGCTTCAGATTCAGCAGATAGCAGCTGGATCGCTTTGAGATACTCGACTTTTTAGTATCGCCCATGCCTAGGGTCTCCTGACCTCTTATCGTCAGTTCCTGCAAGTTACTGAAAAAAAAGTGGAATACACCGGGTGATCTTGTTAGACTGCCGAAGAAGAAGAAATATCTCATTAAATTCAAGCACTTAAAAGCCAAGCACTTAGTGAGGCCGCCCCCGGAATCCAGATGAAGTGCCCCTTCTGTAGCCATCAGGAAAACAAGGTAGTCGATTCGCGCACCAGCCATGCGGGCGATATCACCCGCCGTCGGCGGGAATGCCTGTCCTGTGGATCCCGCTATACCACCTACGAACGGGTGGAAGAGCTGATGCCCCTGGTGATCAAAAAGGACAACCGCCGGGAAGAGTTTGACCGCGGGAAGATCCTGGAAGGAATCCAGATCGCCTGCCGGAAGAGGCAATTTACCGCGGCCGACTTGGAAGAAATGGTGAGAGAGGTGGAACTGAAAATCCAAGGCCTCGGAGTGCGAGAGATCGCCTCCCGGCAGATCGGCGACTTCGTGATGGCCACTCTTCACCGCCGCGATAAAGTGGCCTATATCCGCTTTGCCTCTGTATATCGGGAATTCAAAGATGTAGAAGACTTCCTCACCGAACTACAGAAAGAGCATCTGACCGATGCTCCACCGGACTCCACCGAGCCCGATCTCACCACTTCCGTGAACTAGGCGGCCTGAAATGCGAAGAAGAAAATCCCGGGAATTTGCGCTGCAGGTGCTGTTTTCGCTAGAAACCCACGAAGGAAAAGTAAGCTCGCTTGATGCCGAACATTCCCAGCAGGCCGTAACCGCTTATTTGCAGAATTTCGCGCCGAAGAATTACGAAGAAACGGTGGACATGCCCTATCTTCTGCGCCTTGTGGCCGGGATCTGCTCGGACCTTGCCTCTATCGATTCCGAGCTCGAGAAGCATAGCGAGCACTGGAAGCTTTACCGGATGACCAGTGTGGACCGGAACGTATTGCGAATCGGCGTCGAAGAGCTGAAGAACTTCCGCGATGTGCCTTCCAAAGTAACTCTGGACGAATGCGTGGAGCTGGCAAAGCGCTTTGGCACTGATGATTCCTCGGCCTTCGTTAACGGCGTTCTCGATAAGGTTCGCCACTCACTGGGCAGAGCGGGAGAATAAATGGCCAGGCTGGATCCGGCAAAGCGAAGCGAATGGAAGAACGCTCTCACTTCGGTTACCGCTCCCTGGATCGCCATCGGAATAGATCACTCCTCTCCAAGCATGGCGGCACGCCTGGAAGGCATCGTAGGCCTTGCCGACTGGGCTCTACACGGACAAGTGTCGCGACTGCTTCTCGAAAAGAAAATTACCGACGGCGAAAGCTGCATCGTTCCCGGTAACTCGATGCTGAGCCGCCCGTCTTTTCTTTTTTTCCCCGTGCGTGGATCGGGTAGCGCGAATTCCTTCCTCGAAAAAATGCAGAAGCTTCAGGTCACAGAAGTGGCTCTGGCCGAGAGCACTTTTCCGGAAGACTTTTTAGCCAAAGTGAAGCAGACTTTTAAGAAAGAAGGCATTCGTTTCACGAGTTTGGAACCGTCTGCCTGAAGGCGCGAAACCGGAAACCGGATCGAGCTGAAATCTACAGGAGCCGGGAATTTAATGAGCCTCGCTGAACAAGCCTTGTTTCTGCTCGATATCCCGCAAAGCATCAAGAACCGCCTGAAACTGGAAAACTTCACCTGCCTGGAGCAGACCATCGTGGCATCCTTTCCTGGAACCGAGGAAAAGAAAGCGGAAGCTCCCGCGCCTGCACCCAGCACGGAAACGGATCCATTTTTCGTGGCCACCCGGATGAACCGCCCTCATTACGAAGACCAAGCGAGGGCGGAAGCGCTCACTCAAGCCCTTCGCCAAATCAGAGCAAGCAATGCCTCAAAACTACGCGGTACCGGGCAGTCCGGCCGGGCCTGATTTACCGACATTCAGTGACCGCCTGCCTGACCTTACTCTGGTTTTGAGGCAAGCGGGCCGGGATTTTGCGGATTCAAAGCCGAACCAATCCTATATTCCCTATTTCGAAGATATCTATGCGGTGGCTCACGGCTTAAAAGGGGTGATCCACATTCTCGAGTGCCCGGAGGGTATGGCGAAGTTCGTTCTGGAAATGAACGAGCTTTTCCTCAAAACACTGGGCGGTTCTGCGATCTGCCGAAAGAACAAAGAAGCCGGAGAAGCCCTTCTGGCGCTAGCGGACCTGCTCGACAGGGATCATCCGGCCGAAACAGTGGATATGGCACAGTTGAATGAGTGGCTCCCCAAGATGGACAGTCTCCTTTCCGAGGACGCCAAACATGAGGAGAGGATGAAGGAGATTCCGCCTCATCTCTTTTATGTGAACGAATTCGTTTCAAAGAAAGCTCGAGAAATTTCTTTGCTCGGGCTCAATCATACCGTGGTGGAAGACGAAGTGCTGCTCGACTCCATTCCTCTCTGGCGCACGCAGCTGCAAGAGGCATTGCTCAGCCCGGAATTCGGCCGGGGCCTCGTTGTTAACTTTCTTCCGTTCCTGAACTCCCAAGGCAGCCGTAGCCTTAAGCTTTGGGCTTGGGTAGCCGCGGCCTCTCATTCGCGCGCAGCCCTTAAGCAGCGAATCAAAGAGATAATGCCAAAGGCCACCCTCACCAAGCTGTGAGCGGCGGCCTTTAGGAACTGATCCCTTTAAAGATCAAAAACGTGGGCCTACAGGCTCTTCACCGGCACCATCCGGGATCGGGAAATGCCCGTCATCGTCGTTGGGCGCTCCAGGCGCACCGGGAAAGGCAGGGCCCCGGGGATCATCATGCGGGTTATGAGGGCCGTGGGGTCTACCATGAGGTCTACCGTGAGGAGGCTCGCTCCAGCCGCCGCCTCTGCGACCCGGGCTGTTGCGGCCGAAATTATAGAAAATGCCGTAGATCACCGAGTTGTTGATCTCGAAATAGCTCTGCGCCTGCCAATTGCCGGGCCCCCAGGTGGTATCTGCTACGGAAATTTTGCAGGTGATGTTCGGATTGCGGAGGCGGAAGCGTTCGGCACCGGCCACGCAGGCATCGGCCTGACGATCAGAATTCACGTTATTGCACTGGGATGCGATCCAAAGGTTCCACTGCTTGGCCACGCGAGGGGCACAGAAGCCACCGACGCCATTGGGGTCGCGGTAGGCGTAGGAATCCTGGTTTACGGGATCATCAGATCCGCAGGCAGTAAGCAGAAAGATGGAAGCAAGGGCGAGAAAAATGGTTTTAGACACGTGGCGTCCTCCTCAAGACCCGCCCTCTGTAACAGGGCGTCTATTGCAGAGCAACAATAAACCACGTGAAATGACTGAGCTTTATTTGGCTAAATTTGTCGGAATTAATGCTTTGCGCTAAATTCCGAGCCAGTTCTTGGCCGCGCCACTCTCCACCGTGAGCGGAACATGAATCATCTTGCCGCCGGCACCTTCCATTAATTTCGTAACGAGATCGCGCATTTCGTCCACTTCGCCCTCGGGCACATCGAACACCAATTCGTCGTGCACTTGAAGAATCATTCTGGCATCGAGCTTTCGTTTTTCGAGTTCTGCCTGGATATGGATCATCGCAATCTTCACCAGATCAGCCGCGGTTCCCTGGATCGGAGCGTTCACCGCCATTCGCTCGGCGGCAGCCAGAAGCATCTTGTTTTGGGAATGGATCCCATCAATATAGCGGCGGCGCCCGAAGAGGGTTTCCGCGAATCCGGCTTCCTTGGCCTTCAATACGAGTTGGTCGAGGAAATGGCGGATCGTGGGATAACGGGCGAAGTAAACCTTGATGATATCCGCGGCCTCTGTGCGCGAGATCTCGAGCTCCTCGGAAAGGGTGAATGCGCTCTTTCCATAGAGAAGGCCGAAGTTGATAGCCTTCGCTTTGCGCCTCTGATCAGCATCCACATCTTTCACAGGCACGCTATAGATCTGGGAGGCCGTGAGAGAGTGCACGTCCTGCCCTTCCCGGAAAGCCTTGGTGAGCAACTCATCTCCGCTCATGGAGGCGAGGATGCGCAACTCGATCTGTGAATAATCGGCTCCGAGAAGCAGATTTCCCGGGCGGGCCACAAAGGCCTGGCGCACCAGCTTTCCGCTGGCCGTGCGGATGGGAATGTTCTGGAGGTTAGGATCCTGGCTGGAGAGGCGCCCGGTGGCTGCCACGGTTTGATTGAAGCTGGTATGCACCCGGCCGGTTTTGGCGGAGCAAAGGGTGGGCAGCACATCCACATACGTGCCCTTGAGCTTCGAAAGCTCACGGCTTTCCAGAATCACGGCGGGAAGCTCATGCTGGTGCCGGAGCTTCTGCAGCACTTCCACATCGGTGGAATAGCCGGTTTTGGTTTTCTTTACCACGGGAAGCTTGAGATCCTCGAACAGCACCTTCCCGAGCTGTTTGGGGCTACTGATATTGAAATCTGATCCGGCCAGCTCGTGGGCTTGTTTTTCGAGGCCGGCCAGCTGCTCGGCAAACTGCTCGCTCACCTTTTTGAGATGCTTGGCATCGATCGCCACCCCTTCCCATTCCATCTCCGCGAGCACATGCACGAGGGGAAGATCGATTTCGCGAAACACTTTTTCGAGCTCCGGTTTCGCCTTCAGTTCGGCGGAGAGCTTTTCTGCAAGCAGATAGGTCACGTGGGCGTCTTCGGCGGAGTATTCCCCGGCTTTTTCTATTTCCACCTGGGAAAACGGGATCTGGCTTTTCCCTTCGCCGCATAGCTCTTCGAAGGAGATGGTTTTGTGCCCGAGATATTTGGCGGAAAGAGCATCCATATTGTGCCGCTCTTCGGGCGCGAGAATATAGGAAGCGATCATAGTGTCGAAGGAAACCTGCGGCGCTTCGATCAGAATGCCGTTTCCTCGAAGGATATTGATATCGTATTTCAGGTTCTGGCCAACGATCTTGCGGCCCTTGAGGAAACTGCCGAAGGTGCGGAGCGCTTCTTCGAGAGGCATTTGCCCTTCGCGAAGGTATCCGCCTTCGATCCTGTGGCCCACGGGCACATAGAAGGCTCTATCGCTCACTCCGCAGAAGGAAAACCCCACCAGCTCAGCCTCATGAATCCGCAATGAAGTGGTTTCCGTATCCAAGCAGAGGAAGGGCGCCCCGCTCACGGATTCGAGAGCCTGCTCCAGCTCTTTGGCCGTGCGAACCACCACATATTCTTTCTTTGCCTTGGCCACTTCATCGGTGGCAGGGCGAACTGCCTTTGTTTCGTCCAGGCTGTGTGGAGTATTGAAGGCCGCGCTGCCGTTTTTCTCTTCGTGCTTGGAGGGCCCCTCCCCCGAAGGCATCTTCCAGGAGCGCATCCGCTTCTCGAGATTGGCGAATTCCACTTCCTGCAGGAGCGCGAAATGGGCCTCAGAGGGCTTGGGCTCGCAGCGAAGGGAATGCCAATCGGTATCGAGTTCCATATCCCGCTTCACAGTGGCGAGCTCTTTCGAAAGATGCGCGATTTCCTTGCACTCGATCAGCGTCTTGCGTTGCCCTTCTTTCTTCACGGCTTCGATATTTTTATAGATCCCTTCCAGGGATCCAAACTGCTCGAGCAGTGCCACCGCCCCCTTGGGGCCGATGCCCTTCACCCCCGGGATATTATCGCTCGAATCACCCACGATCCCGAGGTAGTCGGGCACGAGCTCCGGCAGCACTCCGAGCTTTTCCTTCACCTGAGCGGGAGTGTATTTCAGCTCCTTCATCGTGTCGTAGAGATAGATGTGGCCGTTCACGAGCTGCATCAGGTCTTTGTCGCTCGATACAATGCAAACATCGGCCTCTTTGCTCATATGGGCCGCACGCTCGGCGAGGGTGCCGATAATGTCGTCGGCTTCGAAGCCCTTCATTTCAAAGGACGGCAGACCGAGGGTTTCCACATACTTCTTGATGTAATCCATCTGAGGCACGAGATCCTCAGGCATCGCGCTTCGATTGGCTTTGTATTCGGGATACATTTCTTTGCGGAAGGAGGGGTGCTTGGTGTCGTACACGATAGCGATATGCGAAGGCCGCATCTCTTCGAGCACCTTGATCATCATATTGGCGAAGCCAAAGAGCGCGTTCGTGGGCAGGCCGGCCTTATTGGAAAGGGGGCGCACAGCGTAATAGGCGCGGAAGATGAAAGAGGAAGCGTCAACGAGGCAAAATAAAGAGCGCTTTGGAGGGACCATGGGAATGGCTTACTCCAAAGCGCCGGAAACTGTCTAGGCGGACCGCCTCTTACCCGAGGCTAGTTCTTTTCTGCGGCAGTGAGGGGCTCAGAAGCGCCCATGGCCACGGCAGGCGACACGTCTTCGTTATTCCACATAGCCTGCGAGGGAACGGCTTCGGCCACTACTGGAGCGGATCCGAAGAACATCGTAAGAAGCTTTTGGTAAGCGTTTTTGGGGCCGTACATGCCGAGCTCCCATTCGGAGATCGTTTGCTGGCGGCAGCCGAGGCCTTCCGCCAATTCCGCCTGAGTTAAGCCACGCGCTTTCCGTGCGCGACGAATCGATTCTGCATCCCATGGTCCTAGTTTTTCTGCACTCATCTCTTGCTCCTTCCGTGAAGCGTT
>CAZTCD010000135.1:0-7912 GCA_964612065.1 uncultured Bdellovibrionales bacterium
CTCTTCTTTCTCCAGCACCTTGAGGCTGAGGGTTTCGAGATCGTTGAAATCGAGCACAGCTTTTTCCCGCTTCGCCGCCGAATACGCGGAGTGCAGGGAATCAGCGAGCGCGAGCAGGTGGCTGAGCATCTCGCCCACCATGCCGGAGGGAAAGAGGCCTTCAGCCCCCGCCCGGAATTTCGCCACTTCCATTTCGATCAGCATGCGGTCTGAAAGCAGTTTCGAGAGAATTTCTTCCAATTTAGCCCGGGTGAAGTGCTCGAACACCTTTTCGAACCGCGCGGAGGTTTCCTCATCCGGAAAGAGGAAGAAGTTCTCCATCACTTCCTTGCGGAGAGCATTGGTACCCTTATCATCGAGCATCGCGCTCATGGGGCTCACCCCGGCCTCGAGCGGAAAATCAGACAGGATACGACGGCAGAAGCCGTGGATCGTGGAGATCTGCCGCTGGGCCTGGGCCGCTAGCCTCGGCCCGAAGGCCGGATCTTCGAGGAGAGAAGCCGCGAGCCTTGCCCCCAATTCCTGTGCGCTTTTTTCGGTGAAGGAAATCGCGGTGAATCTCTCGGCAGCGAGGTGGCCGGGCTCCACCTTCAGGCGCTCGGCCAGGAACTGCTTCACCCGCTCCACGATCACGGTGGTTTTTCCCGTGCCGGCGCTCGCTTCGATAAACACCAGCTGCCCGCGGCGGGCCAGGGCATCCTGCTGCTCTTCATTGAAGGGATTCTTCTTCTTTTCCTTTTGCTCCTCCGCCGAGGGTTCCTTCAGCAGCGCCAGCAATGCCGCCGGAGCGGGTCGCAACCATGGCTCGAGCGGAGGAGAACGGAGCTCGCGGATCCGGCAGGCCGGGCGCACCGAACAGCGCTTGCAGCTATTCTCCTCATCGAGCGGGCTCACAGGGAATTCGCCTGAGGCGATTTTCCCGGCCAACGCCTCGGCCTCTTTTCTCGTGCGCTCGCGGAAGGCCTCAAAGGCATTCTCGTCGAGCAGAGCCTTGCTGGCCGAGCCGAGCTTGTAGTACTTTTCATCACCGGCAGCAGGCACCCATTTTTTGCTGGTGCAGTTGAATTCCTTGCGAAGGAAGCCGGTGTTGCGGTCACCGCTCGTGATCGAGGCGTAGAGCCCACCCACCGGGCGATAGTCCGGCTTCTCCGCCTGCACGGCATCAGCATAGAGCTGAAGCTGGAAGCGCTCGAGCTCGCTCACTTCTTTGTTGGAGGGCGGCGAAGCGCCAATTTTATAATCGAGCACGAGAAAGCGTTTGTTGGCATGGTCATAGTCCACGCGGTCGATCTTTCCCTTCCAGGGCTTGCCCGCGATCTGCCCATGCACCTCTTTTTCCACTTCCGGTTGGCCCCAGAAAGGAAAGCGCGCGTAGTTCTCGGCATCGAGCTCCACGAAATTCTCGAGATGGCGGCGCAAGCCTGCCACCTGCACTTCAAAGAGGCTTTCGCTTCCTTTGTAGTAACGGATGCCGGCCCGGAATTCCTCGAGTACTTCCTCGAGGCAGGCCGATAGCGCGCTCTTTCGCTCTTCCGCCGAGCCGATCGCCTGGCCGTTTCTCTTTCCATAGTAAAGCTCGAGCACCTTGTGCACGAACGAGCCCTCGTCGAGCCGGCTCACGTCGAGGCTGCTCTCCTGCATCTTGTCTTCGAGCCCGAGCACTTTTTCGGCGAAGGATTTGAAAGGGCAGCTCTTGTAGGATTCGAGGAAGCTGGCGGAAAGGCCAATCGCGCCCCCCTCGGTCACGGCCACTGAAGCCTCGGTACGATGGGGGGAAGCTTCACGATCGCGAGGGATCTCGGGCCAGCTTCCCTTCACCAGATCGAAGGTGCCGCACACCCAGCTCGGTTCGCACTCTTTCCCGCCCGCATCGTGCCTGGCAAAAGAAAGCAAAACGCGGCCATTCTCACGCCCGAGCCGGCTCACCTGATCGAGAAAGCCCAGGCCCTGCTGCACCTGTGTAGGCAAAAGGAGCTCCGAGAGCTTGCGGCGCGCGGCTTCCTCGAAAAAGAACTGAAAACCAAGGCGCGGCTCCACCCCTTGGTTGAGCCCCAGCACGATGGTGAGGGTGCGATCGCTCGCGGGAGGCAGCCACTCGCCGAGGGAATAAAACTGCACTTTGGGGAAAAAAGACGGTGCTTCCGCTACCTTTCCCTGCTCGAGCAAAGCTTTCAGCTCCTTCATCCATGCGGGAAAGGAAAACACCTGCTTGGTGGAGGCGGCGAGCTTCGCGGCATTGCGGAGGAGGCTCGAAAGCGCGGCATGCGCCTCTCTCTCTTCCTCATCGCCCGGTGCCCGGCGGGCCAATTCCGCTACACCCACCTCTTCCGCCACCCGCTCGCATACTTCCGCAAACTTTTCTGCCGTGCCCTCTGCCGGCAGCAGGCGATCGATCTTCTCGAGGAGCGCGCCGAATTCCTGCAGTTCTCTATCCTGCCCTGCCTTTCGCTTCCAATCAGCGAGGCCCTTGCGCACTCCGGCTCTGGCTGCGCGAGAAGGGACATCGCCAAACCTTCCTTGCGTGAACTCCACGAGCTGCGCGAGCTCGAGGCCGTGGTGAAGAGAGAAATCCATCTGCTTGAGCTCGAGCACATGGAAGAAAAGGCGGCTCACCGGATGCTCGATCGATTTTCGCTCACAGAAGGACGGAGGCAGGCCGAGCTCTTCCTGAAAGGCCAAGGCCACCGAGCGATCCTGAAAGTAAGAGTGCGGTACCACGGTGCGCACGCACTCGAAAGCACTGCTGCCTAAAACGGCGCGCCCCAGAGCTGCCGCGGCCCTCCCCTCCGCTTCCGGTGTGTGGCCGGCAAGCAGACGGATCTTTTTCGGCCCGACGGCCTCCTCACCCGCTACGATTTCCACCTTACCGATGAAGCCCGTAAGCAGGCCCTGCAACGAAAGAGCCGCGGGCGAATCGAGAGGCGCGGCCTTGGCCGCCACGAGATCACGGATCAGGGATTCATGCAGAGCGAGAGGGAGGTGCACCACCGCCTCGCCTTGTGCGAGTTCGCGCAGCAGTTCCGCTTCGAGCAAGTTCAGGGAATCGAAGCCCAGAAGAAAAAGCCCTCCGGCACCCGCTGTATTCTGCACGGCCCAGCGGAGCTGGGCTGCGTAATCCAGGCGAGTGTCACCCGCCGCGCTCAAGCGGTTTTCATAAAGTTCGAGTAGATACCAGAGATCGTTATAGGCCTGGCTGGTGATCGCATCCGCCCCTTCGGCCAGCAGTTCCTTGGCGCGATCGATCGTATCTCCCTCAAAAAGCCCGGCGCATCTTGCCTCTTCCACGCAGCCCACCAGGCCGTGGAAGAACTGCTCTTCGGGCCACAGCTCTTTGAGATGATGGAAGGCATCCAAGCCCGATAAGGTAAGAAGTGACTCACGCAGCAGCTCGCGCGTGGCGGGGCCATCGAGGGTGCGGAAGCCGTGGCCGAGAGAGAGCGCATGATCACGGGCACGCCCTTTTACCCATTCCTTCCAATCCTGGATGCGGTTGCCGAAGCGCACTTTGCCGTTGCCGCTGGGGCCTTCGGCCAGCCACTGCTCTTCGAGCCATTCTTTCGCATAGGGGCCGATGCCCGGGCCGAGCAGGAGAGTTCCTTCGCTTTTCTCCAGAAAAGCCACCGCCTCTAAAAAGGCGCGCTCCCAAGCCGTTCCGCTGCTGAAGATCCTGAGGCTCAATCCGCCGCCTTACTTCAGAGTGAAATCGTGGCCGGAAGCGCGCACCACGGTTTCGCCCTTACCTTTTTCCACATAGCCGAGAAGAAAGGCCTTCTCGCCTTTTTTGGCGAGGAATTTCACGAGAGCTTCCGCCTTGCCCTTCTGGCAGGCGATCACAAAACCCACGCCCATATTGAAGGTGGAATACATTTCCACCGCATCGAGCATGGCGCGCTCCTGCAGCACCGGGAAGATGCGAGGAGGCTCGGGGAGATTCGTGATCACATAGCGGAATTTAGAGTTAATGCGCGGGATATTGAAAAAGCCCGAGCCCGTGATGTGCGCAAAGCCCTTCACTCCGAATTTTTTGCTTTCGAGCACGGCGAGCGCGCTCTTCACATAGATGCGCGTGGGAGTGAGCGCGAGGCGGAGAAGCTCGGTTTCTTCCGGGCGCAACAACTTCCGCACCAGGGAAAAGCCATTGGAATGAAGGCCGGAGCTGGCGATCCCCACGAGCTCATCGCCTGCCTTGAGTTTTGAGCCATCGAGCAGGTCTTTCTTGGCCACTTCGCCCACGGCAAAGCCGGCGAGATCATATTCACCTTCGTCATACATGCCGGGCATCTCTGCGGTTTCCCCTCCCACCAAGGCCGCGCCGGATTGCTTGCAGCCGCTCACGATGCCTTTCACGATCCCTTCCGAGGCGGCGAGATCGAGCTTTCCGCAGCCGATATAATCGAGGAAGAAAAGAGGGCGGGCGCCCGTGCACACCACGTCGTTCACACACATCGCCACGAGATCGATGCCCACCGTATCGTGCACGCCGAGGTGCTGCGCCACTTTGAGCTTGGTGCCCACTCCATCCGTGCCGGCGGCGAGGTAACGGCCTTTGCCGATTTCGTAGAGAGAGGCGAAGCCGCCTACGCCGCTTTTCACGGCCTTGCTGTAGGTGCTCTTCACCATCTTCTCGATCCGCTTCACGAAGAGATCGCCCTTATCTCTATCCACTCCGGAATCTGCGTAGGTAATCGACATAAGGCCTCGAATTTTGGGGATTTAAGATGCATCTGAGCATAGCCCAAAACCCGGGCGAGCGTTATACCCGGGCCGCGAATTTGCCCCGCGTTATCTGCTTAGTTCCGGATGGTTCTGCTTTGGAAGAAAAGCCCTTAGCTCTGCGCCATACGAAGGCGGCCATTTTTTTGCGACCTCTGGTGCGCCCCGCGCACCCGCTCAAAGAGATCCTGGGTATCGCGGCCAAGCACTTCAGGCGCCGCATTTTCCTCCGCCCCCTCTTCCAGCTCGCCCCTCAGGCGTTTCATCTGGGCCGAGGCTCCATCGCCCCCGAGGCTTACAGCGCCGTTCTGCAAATCTGGCTGGCCAAACCCTGCCGTGGAAAATCCACCACCGCCAGCGAACGATCCGCTCTGGCCATCCGTCGCACTGGCGAGGCCTCGCCCCTGAGCCGCAAGAGCCGCTTCTTCGAGCACAGCACGGGCTGCACCCTGCGATCCCGATTCCAGTTTCGCTGCATTTTCGGCCGCATCTTTCCGGGCCATGGCGGCCTTCAGGGCATCACGCAGGCTCTTCTTGGCCTGGGCCTTTACGGATTTTCCGCCCTTCACGCGCACGAGGCCGAGCTTCTCGGCATCATCTTTCTTCGATCCACCTCCGGCCTTTTCATCTTCCTGCGTGGCGATCGTGGAATGCTTTACTTCACCGCTATCGCTATCACCGATATGCCCGCCACCGCCGAGATTGGTTTCGAAAGACTGCAGTGCATCCGCCATCTGCGCTCGGGGACTCTCGGAAGGATACTGCTGAGGCGCGGAGGCAGGCTCGGAAGCATTCTGAGAAAAACTCGGGAACGCGAAGCCCGAGAGGTTCGGCGCCTGATAGGGAGCAGAGGCAGACGGCAGTGACTCAGCCGGTCCCTGGCGGTTGGTAGGAGTGCGGCTGGCTACGGGCTTGCGATCATCGTCGGGAACTTGCTGCATGCGAGCGAGGGCTGCGCGCGATTCGGCGGCCTTCTGCGCATACATCTGCGCGAGCTGGCGGTGCTCGTCCTCGAGCTGCGCCATTTTTTTGCGGAAGTTGTTGAGAAAGGCGGTGGACTGGTCTTGCTCCTGGATTAGCAGGCTGGCGCCCTCTACATATTTGCCGATTGTGTCGAAACCGGCATCGCTGGCGATAATTTGATTGGGGTTGCTACCACCACCGCCGGAGCCCGCGAGTTCGTAGGAACCTTCATCAAGATTAGGAGGCTTCGGTCTTGGGATCGGCTTTTCAGAGGTGTCGGTAGGATCTACCCTGGCTCCAATGCTACCGGAGCCATTTCCAGCAGGTGTTGGAGGGCCTGCGGGAGGCGCGGCTGGAGTTGGGGATGGACCAGCAGGAGGTGCCGTTGCGTTAGGATCCGTAGCGACGTTATCGCCGGGCCCCGTGCCGGTAATCGGCCTAGAAGCACATGGCGTGTTTTCATAAACAAAAGCGCCGTACCCAGCACCACATGGTTTTCCGCGAGCCGCACCGACCGGAGCAGCTAACCAAATACAGAAGATAAAAGGAACCAGCCTATACTTCATTGAATGTTTATCCCGGGCGAATCCTTAACTTGGGTTTGCTGAGGTGCTGGAAGCTTGTTAATTTTCGACTGAATCGCAGCCACTTCCCGCTTTGCCTTTTTGGCCATCTCTGAAAACTTCGACGGAGGGCAGGATTTTTCCACACGCTCTCGCGCCTTCTTGATTCGGTCGGCAAAGTTAGAATTACTCTGAGCAGCTCTATCGTAAAATTGGCTGGATTCGCGATGATAATGAGTATCGCCACCAGCCCCGGAAGGAATGCTCTGCTTGATTTCCTGGCAAAGGGATTCTTTCGCTTGAAGTAACCCTTTCGCAGAATCATAAGCAAGGAAACGAAGGGCAGCACAGCACGACATCTTTTGCTGCCTTCCTTCGGGATCAGTATAGGTTGTTTGATAAAAGCCTGCCTTTGCCGAGCCGCTCGTTTCGCATTGCTGTTCCACGGATTGAAGATCCAGCTCTTTTTCAAAAGCCTTCTTCACCCTCTTATCAGTGCATTCGCTTTCAGATGAAGTAGCGGCAAGAATCCGCGCGCTGGGGACGAGCAACGCGGCCACCGCCGTGGCAACCGCAACGCGATTAAAGAAATATCCTGGCATAAGGGCACTGCCTCCATCCGTACTTAGTCTGTCTTATCGGATGAAATAGCCAGATTCTTCAGCAGGCAACCAATTGATTTTATTTGAAAATACTTGAATTCATCTGAAGTCCCGCGGACCTTCATCAGGCGGGAATGATCAGAGTTCTTTTGTATAAATACCGGTCTCAGAAGCTGAGCTGGAGGTTACTTCCAGTTCAAATTTGCTCAGCAAACGCTGTCTCTTATATTTTTTCTGAAAACCTTCATACTGCAATTCAGTATGCAGTTCACCGTTCACGCAATGATGCGCAATCTCAGCTTTGTACCCACCATAGACAACCGGATGCTGTCTGCCGTCTGCAGGAATATAAGTTTTATTTTGGGAATTTGCCTCTAGATAAAAGTAAGATCCGCTCTCCACTCGAGTGCTCCAGGTCTTCACTAGATACATCTCTTTTCCATCTTTGATCACCAGCCGCTTAAACCGCCCATTAATCACCGGGCACTCACTCGTGCTCGCCTCCACAATCGAAGGAATCGCCATCAAGGCAAGGGTAGAGAGAATCAAAGCAAGAGCTGGCTTCCGCATGGGCACTCCGAAACAAACAAATTGGGATTGAATAAAGCGCCGCCATTATTCCAAATAAGATCATTTTAATCAAGTAATGTGTAAATTAATTTAGCATATAAATTCCAGCTATTTACACAGAAGCCCCCCCCAATTTCATCCATCGAAGGCAGAGCACGGATTTACAAAAAATGGTGCCTTAGTGCTCATTTTTTGTAAAATATGAGCACATGATCACCAGAATTTTAACGTCAGAAATCGCCGACACTAAGAAGAGCGTGCTGCTGCTGGGCCCGCGCCAGGCGGGAAAATCCACGCTCGTGGGAGGCCTCGCCCCCGATCTCTCCATCAATCTCGCCGACGAGCTCGAGTTTCTTACCCACTCCTCCCAGCCCGAGGAGCTTTCCAAACTCATCGCGCTTCAGGAAGCCAAAACCATATTTCTGGATGAAGTGCAGCGGCTCCCCCGGATTTTGAACACAGTGCAGGCCCTGGCCGACCGGGACAAAAAGCTGAAGTTCT
>CAZTCD010000136.1:0-7909 GCA_964612065.1 uncultured Bdellovibrionales bacterium
TGGAGAGGGTGGTATAAAACCAGGTAATGATGTCGTCCACCCAGCCGCCGAAATAGCCGGCCGCAGCTCCCAAGGCCACTCCCACAGGAATGGTGATCAGGCTCACCATCACGCCGGTGAACATGGAGATATAGGCTCCATACAAGGTTTTCTGCACCACGGAGCGGCCAAAGATATCGGTGCCGAACCAGAGCTTCCAGCTTTCTAGGCTGGGCGGGCTGTATTCCGGCCCCACAGTTTCCCCCCAGCTTGCAGCCACGAGCCCCACTCTCACGGCAATCGCCAGAAGGAAATAAGCGGCCACTATGGAAAGCGAAATCATGGCGAGCTTGTCTTTTCGGAGCCGGTACCAGGCATCAGCCCAGAGAGAACGGCCCTTTGGAGCGGGCACGGCAGTGGCAGTAGAGGCGGCAGATATGGCGCTCATGATTCCATCCTCACTTCAAGGTCACGCGTGGGTCTACCAGCGAGTAGAGCAAATCGGTGAAAAGGTTAAAGACCATATACAGCAACGAAAGCAGCATCACCTGAGCCTTGATCACCGGAAGATCCGAGGTGTTCACGGCATCCACGAGCTGAGATCCCATGCCAGGGATCGCGAAGAAGTTCTCGATCAGCAGGGATCCCGTGATCAGAAGCGGGATCTCGATCACCACAGAAGTGATGATCGGAATCATGGCATTCTTGAGCACATGCTTGAACATCACCACCCGCTCGGAAAGGCCTTTGGAGCGCGCCGTGCGGATATAGTCCTGGTTGATTTCGTCGAGCATTACCGTGCGGAAGAAGCGAAGCTCGCCGCCGATCGATAGGGCCAGCCAGATGATCACCGGCAGGCCGATATAGGCGAACACGGCAGGAAACGAGAGCTCAAATCCCGAGATCGGGAACCAGCCGAACTCATAGGCCAGGAAATACTGGCCGAAGAGAATATAGGCGAGGCTCGGTACCGAGATCATCAATACCGAGATCACCACGATCGTTTTATCGATCCAGGTGCCCCTCCAAAACGCCACGAAGAGCGAAAGCGCGATCGCAAGCAAAATGGAGATGATGAAGCCAGGAGCCGCCATCACGAGCGAAACCGGAGCCGCCTTCAGAATCATTCCCGTTACTTCCTGCTTGGTGGAGAAAGAACGGCCGAAATCGAAAGTTACGATCTGCTTCAGGAAATCGCCAAATTGATAAACCAGGGAGCGATCGAGGCCGAGCTCGTGGCGCAGCTCCTCGATCATTTGGGGGCTCGCATGCTTTCCCACCATGATGAGCACGGGATCGCCGCCCACCACGTTGAAAAGCAGGAACACTACGAGGGCGATGCCGAAAAGATTCGGCACCATGTACAGGATACGTCGAAGAATGAAGTTCAACATAGGTATTGCGTCTTATTTAAACTGCTTCTTCGCTTCCGTATCGATACGGAGGTATTTGCCACGAGGAAAAGGGAATTCGTCGTATAGAGAGTTCTTCACCCAGTTGTGGCGGAGCGCAACCACCAGGCGGTGCACCCCGAAGACCACCGGGCAGTCTTCGGCGATCATGCGGTTGAGCTTCTTATACATCTCCGTGCGGGCCGGGCTATCGGGAAGGATGCGGGCCTTCTCGAAAAGGCGGTCAAACTCAGGGTTCTTATAATAGGAATTGTTCATTCCGCCCGGAGTGGCGTTCTTTCCGTAGAAGAGCTGGAGGAAGTTTTCGGCATCCGGATAATCCGCGCCCCAGGCCACACCCCAGAGATGGGCTTGGCGCTGCTGAATGCGCTTGAGCATCGCCGGCCAGGTATTGCTCTCCACCTTGATCTTGAGACCAAGCTTATCGAGCTGCTTCTGCAGGTATTCGGCCTGCTGGCGGGAGGTGGAATCAGCCAGGTTATCGAACGGAATCACCGGGAAGCCTTTGCCTCCAGGATAACCAGCATCAGCCAATAGCTTGCGGGCCTTCTCTATATCCCCAGTGCGGTAGGGGCTTTTGAAGCTGGCATCATATCCGCTGATGCCAGGAGGAATCGCGCCCTGCGCGGAAGTAGCCGCGCCGTTATAAAAAAGCCGAATGGCTTCCGACTGATCCACGGCGAGAGAAATCGCCTGGCGTACCCGTTTGTCTTTGAATTGGGGCACTACATCACTTTCCATATTGAAAGCGGTATAGGTGAAGTCGAGAGATACTTCCCCATAGAGCTGGACATTTTTCTGCTTGAGCTCAGGCAGAAGCTCCAGATTATCCACGCTCGAAGGCTTGCTTGGATCGAGCACCTTTACGGCTTGGGCAAAGTTATCCTTCGGAATGGCGATGCTATCGATCTCGCCCTTCATGAAGTGCAGCCAGCGCGGCTGGCTTTCCACGATGATGCGCACATTGATCCCATCCACGAGAGGAAGCTGCTTGCCGGCATCTTCCGGGCTCGGGCCATCACTCGGGAACTTGCCCCAGTAGTTCGGGTTCTTTTTGTAAACGATCAGATCATTGGGATTGTAGCTGGTGAGGATGAACGCACCCGTTCCCACGGCTTTATTGAAGAACTCAGGGCCGTACTTCTCCACTACTTCCCGGGCCACCGCGGAAGCGTAGGGCATAGCCAAAGCGTTGAGCAGCTGCGGATAGGGCTCCTTCAGCTTGATCACAAGCGTATAATCATCGGTGGCCTTGAGGCCTTCGATCTCGTCTTCGTAATTCGCCTTGGCGGAAGCATCTTTGCTGAGTTTTTCGTGCCACTCATCGAGACCCTTGATGCGGCCTTCGAGAATCCAGAAACCCGTGCTCTGGGTGCGAGGATCGGCGAGGCGCTTCAGGCTGTATTCGAAGTCTTTGGCCTTGAGTTCACGGCCCTTTCCTTCCGGGAAAGCGGCGTCGTCATGAAACATGATTCCTTTACGGATCTTGAAGGTATAAGTGAGGCCGTCCTTCGATACGGCGGGCATGGCCTCCGCAAGCAGAGGTTCCAGCACATAAGGGCGCTTATAGGGGTGATACTGCATCAGAGTTTCGTAAACTTTTACGATCTCCGCGCTCGAATAGGCATCCTGGGATTGCACAGGATCCATCGTCTTGATCTTGGTCGTCGACGTATTTACTACGTTCGGATTCGAATCAGTCTTCTTGGTACAAGCAAAGGTGAAGAGAAGGGAGAGGACAACAACGGATTGCAGTATCTGACGCACGAAGCTTACCCCCAAGGTTGAAGCGTTGCCAACGTTCACAGGCTGATGACAGCCCTTAAATTCCACAAAAAACTAACGTAGAACCAACGTACGCCCCACCAAACAATACGTCAGGATGCGCCAAAAACTTACCCAAGGAGTTTCGTCAGTGCAAGGCTTTTATCTTGCGCCCAAAGGTCTGTTGTTGCGGGATTTGAAACAGCTTTTGCCCGGAAGGCACCGACGGCTTCCAATCTTTCCAAACCAGAATGACCTCTTGCATCCTGCCATCCTCACCAGGGCTTGAAAGACGAAGCTTGGTGGGATAACGGGCGCCTTCTCGGAATTCGTAATCCTCATAAGAAGCGGAAAGCGCGCCGCGCTTCTCTTTCCGGCTCCAGACCAGGGGCTCCTGCATTTTCTCATCCCAGGTTATTTTTTCTGAGCTGCGTTGCTCCCTGATCGGGGGCCTGGCCAGAAAGATCCGAAGTAGATCCTCAGCGCTTCCTCGCGGAAGAAGCGAAAAGGGATTTTTACCCAAAGGGCCCGTCAGAATATACGGCCTCTCTCTTTGGTACAGCCAGAACTCTTTGCCGTTCACCACCACCAACGCAAGCATTCCGCCCACCGGATCCTGCAGCTCGAGCCGAAGCTGATTCGGCCAAAGCGCCAGAAGCACCGCAGGAACGGTCACGCTCTTTCCGTCCAAGCGCGTGGTCACCAGAAGTTCTCCCGCAATCGCTTTGCGCTTCTCGGAATTTATTTCTCTTTCACGAACAGAAACGGAGGAATTGGAGGCCGTTTGCGTGGAAGCGCAGGAGGCGAGGAAAAAAATCAAAAAAGGGAGAAATAGAAGCCGGCGGTTAACGCTTCGAAGCCGGCTTGCGCTTCTTGACGGGAAGCTTGCCGAAAGAAACGTCGCGATCTTTGCGCTCCATAGCCGGAGCCCTGGCCAGAACTTCACGCACATTGGCCAGTTTAGTTTGCACACGGGCTTGGAACTCCTGCTCGGCATTGGCTTTCAATGCCTGTTCATAAACTTGGGCCGCCTTGATCGGCATATCCAGGGCCACATAAACATCCGCCAAATGCTCTGCGATCACTCCCTCTCCGGGCTTGATCACAAAGGCTTTTTCGAGATGTTTCATGGCCTGCTGGCTCTGGCCGGTACGATAGAGCAACCAACCATAGCTGTCGAGAATAAAGGCGTCCTCAGGCTTCAACACCAGCGCCCGCTCCAGATAGTTTCTGGCCTCATCGAGGCGCTCGTTTCTTTCCACCAAAGTATATCCGACAAAATTAAGCGCGTTTGCATTTTCCGGATTCAGGGCGAGGAGGTGCTCCATCTTTTGGAGCGCCGCCGTCTTTTGGCCGAGCCGATCGAGCACGAAGCCCAGATAGTAGAGAATGTTTTCGTCGTTCGGGAACAGCCTCTCGCCTCTTTCGAGCACGAGGCGGCTTTCTTCCACTCTCTTTTGATCCTCATAAACAGCCGCGAGCAGCGGATAGAGTGCCACCAGATCGGATCTCTTCTTCAATGCATCGAGCAGGAAGTCTTCCGCTTCTTCCATCTTGTTCTGCTGCCGGTAAACATAGGCCACACGAGCCACCATCTGATCGAACTTGGCGTAATCAGGGCTCACCTTGCGATAATACTGAAGCGCGCCTTCGAGATCCGTTCGCTCGAGCTCGAGCTCACCCAAGTAATAGGAAATTTCACTCGAGCCGGGATACCGATCGTGGAGATCACTCAACAGGTGGCGGGCCTTATCCAGCCACTGCACCTGCCAATATACGAGGGCCAGGCGAAGCTTCATATTCTCATTGGAAGGATCATCTTCCACGAGCGTTTCAAGATAAGTGATCGCGCCTTTGTAGTCGTTCTTTTCCAGATGCCGCTCGGCCAGGCGTTCAGCGATCTCCGCCGAGCGGCCTTCGGCGAAACAGTCTTCCAGCACCTTGGTGGCCTTTTTGTGCTCGCCACGGCCGGCATAGATATCGGAAAGAGCCAGGGCCGCTTTGGAAAAATTCGGGCGTTTTTTGAGGGCCGAATGGTAGGCCTCTACAGCCCGGTTCTTGTTGCCGGCCTGATCCTGCACTTTAGCGAGATAGTAAAATGCCACACCCTGATCGATGGTGCTTTCCGAGCTGTCTTTGAGCTTCACCAGCTTCTCGAGCTGAACCACTCCCTCTTTCACCTTACCCACCTCGGCGAGGGTTACCCCCAGGTACAGCATCGCGTCCCGGTTCTTAGGGTCCACGGTGAGCGCGGAGGAATAGGTGGCCACGGCCTTTTCGTATTCTTTGGCCGCCACGAAGATTCCGGCCAGAAGAAGGTAGGAATCCACGTATTTGGGTTCGAGCTTGATAGCCTCTTCACAGAGCACCCGGGCCTCGCCGAAAGCTCCGGTTTTTACGAGTTCGGCAGCCAATCGGGCTCTTACCAGAGCGGATTTGGGGTCGTGCACCAGGGTGGCCCGGTAGCTTTCGATGGCCCGCTGTGGATCGTTATCCAGAGAGTAGGCCTGGCCGAGGCTGAAGTGGAATACGGCGGCGTCTTCCGGAGAATCGGGCACATCGATCAAGGCACCCTTGCCACGGCTTACGGCGTAGCCTTGGTCGGCACGGAGCACACTTTCGGTGGGCTTTTGCTCCTGGCCAAAAGAGGCGGCATCCTGCAGGCGAACCACGTGGCCTTTGGGCCGGGAGGCAGAGCAGGAGGAGAGGGAAAGAGCGATGAGCCCGAGCAGAAACGGCCCCATGGCCGCCCTCTGAATCTCTCGTGGTCCGATGCTTCTTCCCATAGTGACTCATCGGGCAAAGTGTCGAGCGTCTTTACAGCTTTGAACGAGAAAGAGAGGATTTTCGGGCGCTTCCGGGCCTGAAAAAGCCCACTTCTCCGACAAAAGAAGACCGTCATTAGCCGCGAATCGGTCGCTTTGCCTCGATTGGGGCAAGGTGCGTCACACGTTTTTGGCTATGTTTGCTCGATCGAACAAAAATCTTCTGTGCTTTCCGTTTTCGTTCTTGTCAGCGTCAGCAATGCGCATTATCAACTCATCTCGTTCGATTCAGGATGACGCGCACGACTGAAATTACCTTGACAGCATTTCGACGCAGTTGGTAGTTGCAAGGACAGCTTCAAAAAACTGCACAAAAATCCGCAACGGTAGAGGCAAAGCCCCTCGGGTCAAACCGGGAGTACGAGCGTCAACTAGGTTGCACATTTACTGAGGTGGGGACCTTACGAATGAACGAAGTAAAAGTGATCAAGCGCTACCAGAACCGCAAACTCTACGACACGCACCAAAGCTGCTACGTTACTCTGGAAGAGATCTCCCAGATGATCAAAAACGGCGATGACCTCCGCGTTATCGATAACAAGACCAAGAACGACATCACCCAGGCCACCCTTACTCAGCTTCTTTATGAAACAGAGCGTAAGGCTGCGAATCCTGTACCGGTTGAGCTCCTCAAGGAAATCATCCGCAAAGGCGATGGCTCTTTCTCTGGCTGGATCCGCACCAATATGAAGGGTGAAGTTTCCCGCTTTGAGACCACCGATGTAACCCCTAGCCGCACGGTTGCTACCAGCGAGCTTTCGGAAGCCATCACGCAGTAATGCATGTGCTCCTCTCCGCAAGGAGAGGAATCATGCTTACCGTTTCAAATTAGTACGTTAGACAAGAAGACCGGGCAATCTCATGTTATCCTGGCTGGGTAAAACCACAGGGAACATATGACTAGATTGCTCGGTTTTTTTGTTTTTCTTGGAATTCTCAACTCCCCCGCCCTTGCTGCCCCCGAAGGCACTCATGGCGCCGGCCTGATGGTGGGCCAGGTTTGGCCCAACGGCGATATTGGCAATGGCCTCGAAGGCAACGCTGCCCCCGGCATTTTCTACGAATACGCCGCCTCCGAGGTTTTCTCTGGCTACGCCCAAGGCATCTTCAGCTCTCACAATGACGGAGTACTGAAAGTAACCGCCACCAGCGTGGGCATGAAAGCCCATCTCGTTTACTACGACCGCCTCGCTCCCTACGTGATGGTGGGCGCAGGGCTCTACTTCGTGGACCGCGAAGTGGGCGGAGCCGTAAAAGAGCGGGCCAAGAAAACAGTGTTCGGCCTCCATCTCGCACTCGGCGGCGAACTCGATCTCTCAGATCTCTTTTTTGTGGGCCTGCAGTTCGACATTCACAACCTCTTCTCTGGCTCCGTGAACCTTCCCGTGAACGGGAAAACCGAGATTTCCGGGCGCACCACTGGATTCTTTCTCCGAGGCGGCGTACGCTTCTAATACATTGAAATTTCTGAACTAAAACCATTTCGCCATGGATGAGGCAAGATGATGAGAAGAACCGCCCTACGCTCCCCTTTCGCTCTCTTTCTCTTGATGGGGGCTATCCTCGGGGGCTCAGCCTCCCGGGCCGAAGAAACCACTGAGGAGCCAGGCCCTCTTCCTCCGGCCATGGAAGCCCCCGAGTCCCCCCTCGACCTTCCCAATCCCGGCCAGCTCTGGTTCCGCCATGCAGGGGAGTACTTGGCCTCCCGTTCCACCCGCGCCACTCTTCCCACCGACGTAAACACTAAAATCATCACCGACGGCAAACGCTACGATATGAGCGTGGGCAAGCGCATCCCACTCTTCTGGTGGGGGGAAGAAGGCCGGCATAGCGGCTGGAGCGCCGGCATCGATGGCGGCATGCTCGCCTCCCTCGTGCGCTATACCAGTGGCGGCAAGCTCACCTTCGCCACCAATACCTTCGACGGCT
>CAZTCD010000137.1:0-7886 GCA_964612065.1 uncultured Bdellovibrionales bacterium
CTACCTGCGCCGCCTGGGATGAGTGCGCCCATACCAAAGACAGAAGGAGGAGAAAGATACTAGGCAGCATGACTCTTGCCCCCCAGCAGGAATCCCAAGCCAGTTTCAATATGATGAAGAAGTTCACTTCTGGCCCGGAAGGGAAGGGCTGCAGATCTCTCTTTGAACTGTTCTTTAAAGCTGTTTCCGCGGGCTTGGCAGTCCAGCAGCAGAAAGGCGCATTTCAAGATCAGTTCTTCCGTGGTGGTTTCCGCGGCCCATGGCTCGGCGCCATGGGGGGCGTTCTCAATGGCTGCCTTGAGAGCGAGCGAGTGTGAGTGCGGCGAAAGAGCATAGGCGCAAGCCAGCGAATGGGTAATGCGGGCCCCGTCGATTCGTATCGAAAGATCGATTCCATCGGAGGCATTGCTTGGCGAGTGTTCGGAAGCGGATTGGAGGGCGTAGTTGAGCTTTTTTTGCCTCTGAATTTCCAATCGGGCCAGAAGCCTAAGACGAAACTCCTCGATTGTCTCATTTTCCAGCAAATCCAACGATCCTACCCAGGGGCGGAACTGAGGCGGAAGCTCCGTGAACGACAGCGAGCATACAATCAGCTGATCGGGCGGAAGGCCTGCTTTCAGAAGTTTTGTTGCGTTTTCGATGTTTCCGCCGGAAGCACCCAGCAAAACATAAAATTCATTTACTGGAATCGAATGGGAAGCGCCTATCGCGCTCAGGGGAAGTTCCAGGGCTCCGGGAATGGAAAAGGGAAGCTTTCCGATCTGCAGGATCGGATATCTCTTTCCGTTGTCCACCACGCGTTCCAAATTGCGCCTCCTCCTTAAGAATCGGGGGTTTAGGGTTCTAACTTTAGTACTTTAGTCGGTTGAGGGGGCTTCGAGAATAGAGGCCCCCCTTGAAAAAGCCGTATAATTACCTGTGGTTATGCTTAATCGGTGTGCTTTTTCCAGCGGCCGCCTACCTAAGGGCCCCTCAAAATGGGGCCCATGCTTTGCAGGAAATTGTCTTCAGCAAGAGGAAGGAGCGATGTTTATGGCGCAGAATCCGGGAAGGAACGGGTTTTCCACAAAACGGCCTCTGGTTACTGGAGGGAGGGGCCATAGCTCAGGCCGACGGCAGTTGAGCGAGGGGGCGCATTCCAGATCTTTTAAGGATCGGAGTATAGAGGGCAGAGGCTCTAAGGCCGACCAGGAGAAAACACATGGTAAAGCCTTCGACCCAAAGAGAAAGCCGAAACCAAAGGAATCGGTGATTTCGAAGGATCTGCGGAGAATTGAGAAAAATCTGGGTGTACGCCATTGATTAGATCTCTCTTTTGCCCAGGCATCGAACTTTGATTAGTCTTAGGTTCTAGTGAGCGCAAAAAGAAAGAATCTGATCGCCGCACTTGGGGGAGGCATACTGGCTGTCCTGATCGTGGCGGCTTACTACACCTATTCGGCTTGGAGCTACTACCAGGCCATGAGTTCCAGTTTCGGCAAATCACTTTATACTCAAGATCCTCTATTGGGTTATCGCCTAAAGCCTGAGCTTCACTTTCTGGCCACGGTTCCGCCGGCATTTTGGATCTTCACGGATTCTCATGGCGTACGCGTGGGAGACGACCCTCCGGATCTTTCGCAGGGAGTTTCCATACTCGCGGCGGGCTGCTCGGTAACCTTCGGGCAGCGCGTGATGCATGAGGAGAGTTTTCCGGGAAGAATCGGGAAAAGCCTCGGGGTGACGACCTACAATCTGGGCATTTCCGGTTTCAGCACCTTGAGTTCGATGCTTCATGCCAAAGAGTTTTTTTCGCTAAAGCCAAGAGTCGTGATTTACGGCCTCATTGACGACCATTTTCACAGAAATCTTCTTCCGTGCACTAGCTTTTGGCGAAGCGAGAATTGTCGGGCTACGGTTTATCTGCGGCCAGGCGAGGCCGGTGGATTTGAGCGGGTGCATCCGGTGACCCGAACCGACTTTCATATGGAAGAGGAGTTCAGGGAGCGTACAGACTTCAGTTGGAGAGACGTTGCCTGGGCTGTGCGCCGGGATTGGAGAAAGGCGCTGGGGGTTGATGCGGCCCGGATCAATGCACGCGCAGCGGAGGCTCTTGAACCGCTCGATCAATTGAATGCCATGACGTTCCTGATGGATGAATGGCATGGTTTGGCGCAGAAAAACCATTTCGAGCTTGTGGTAGTATACATACCGAGCGCTGATCATCCGGCGCCCCTTTCGCCTGAGAAGCGAGCTTTATTCGAAGCCATGGAGAAGCTGCCCAACTTTCACTTTGTGGATAGCTATCCGTCATTTCGGTCTTATCTCGATAGGAATGCCGAAGGATCTCTCTGTGCGGCTCCGGATGATTGCCATCCCAGCGCCGAAGGCCACAGGTTGATCGCGGATACTCTAGAGCCGGTTTTGAGACGAATTCTGGGCGGCAGCGGACGGAATGCAAAAGGAAGCAATCGCCACGAATGAGCTAGGTGGTACGTGCCCCCAGAAGAACGGCCGATTGCGCGAGCCTGGGATCCGTACAGGCAATCCCTTGCCGATTTCAGGGGAAGCGGGCTAGATTGCCCTTATGCACTTTCTTCCGGTTCTTGTAGAAAACGGCTATCTATTTGTGGATGAAAAAAAAGCGCAGGCCAAGGGCCAGGAGCTAGCCTCTGGATATCGGAGTGCTAGTCCATTTGCCCACTGCGTGATTGATGATTTTCTTCCCTCTGAAGTGGCGGAGCGATTGCTGAGGGAGTTTCCTCAGATTATTGATCGTGAGCGGGAAAGATCTCAGGAACTTCTAAAAGGCCTGGTGCTTCCCGACCAGCTGCCATCCTCCGCCAACTATGCACGCGCCTTGTTTTACACCTTCAACTCCAGGCCATTTCTTTCGTTTTTGGAGAGTCTCACGGGAATCGATGGATTGATCGCTGACCCCTACTTTCTCGGGGGGGGATTCCATGAAACCTTGCGCGGAGGTTGCCTCGGAGTTCATGCTGATTTCAATCTTCACCAGAAGCTCCGGCTTCGACGGCGAATAAATGTACTGGTTTATCTCAATAAAGATTGGCTTCCGGATTACGGGGGGGATCTAGAGCTTTGGACCAAGGACATGAAACAAAAAGCTGTGGCTGTAGCGCCCGCATTCAATCGCTGTGTTATTTTCAATACGGATGACGATTCCTGGCATGGCCACCCCGATGCGCTGAATTGCCCGAAGGATCGTTCCAGGAAATCGCTGGCTCTCTACTATTACACTGCTTCCGAAGCGATTTTTGGCGAAAGGAAGTTGAATACGACAAATTTCAGGGTGCGGGCGGGAACGCAGGATAAGCGTGATTGGGCGATGCATGCGAAATATTTCGCACGTGATTTGATACCACCGCTTTTTCTGCGCGGCCTGCTTCACTTGAAGGCGGTTTTAAAACGCGCGTGACCGCGTGAGGCACCTATGCCCGAACTACCCGAGGTGGAAACAGTAGCAAGAGGATTGAGTAGCTTGGAAGGCCTTCGCCTTGATTCTCTCGAGCTTTTTGACAAAAGAGTTTGGTTTGAGTCGGAAGACAGGCCGGAATCTTTGTCGGGCCTTCGTTTGAATCAGATAAGCAGAAGGGGAAAGTACCTGCTTTTTCGTTTCGACGGAGGAGTGACTCTTGTGCAACACCTCCGAATGACGGGGAAGATGCTCGAGGCAGCAAGCCCGGCAATTCCCGCTCATATCCGCGCTCTTGTTGGAACTGGGTCCGGCCGAGGGCTGCAGATTCGCTGTCGTTTTCGTTTTAAAGAAAAGCAGATTCTATTCTATGACACGCGTAGATTTGGCACGATCACCCTGGTGAAGGATGAAGGGCTGTTTTTCGATCGGAAGAAGATCGCTCCGGACCCTTTTCACGACAACCCGAATGCCCGTGAATGGTTTTTGAGCCGATTGGGCTCATATAAGAAAACAATAAAGGCTGCTCTTCTGGATCAGAGTCTTGTGGCTGGAGTTGGGAACATTTATGCGGATGAAGCTCTTTTTCGGGTGGGCCTTGATCCGCGCACTCCCGCGAGCCGGATCGAAGATGCGGAACAGCTGTGGAATGAGATTTTGTTCATGCTCAAGAAATCTATCGAGCTCGGTGGATCAACGATTCGCGATTATGTGAGTACCGAGGGCACTAGGGGGCTGTTCGCGACAGAGCATTTTGTTTATGGGCGGGAGAGTCTCCCTTGCCGGAAATGCGGCCATAAGATACGCCGAATTACTTTAGTGGGGCGATCCACGCACTATTGCCCGAGCTGCCAAATTCGCTACTCCGGGAAAAATCGCCCTACCCAGGGAGCTTCGCGAGCCGGGCACTCACCTTCCAAGGGGATCTCGGCAAAGCCAGTTTCTTTGTTTCGATCGAAGCGGAGGTCGCCCAAATAGATCTGGGATCCGGTTCGAAACCAGAAGGGAATTCTGGCGAAGCGAAGAAACGCTCTTCCCCGGCAGGTGGCAGCGATATGTTCAAGATCATTCCTGGGAGCGACAAATTCGCCGATCGGCGAAAGGCGGCCTCCTTCATTGTTCTCTGTAATAGGGCGGAGATCCGCGGAGACATGGCGTTCAACCATGGGCGGGCAGTTCCTGGCCGGAAGGTAGCCGGGAAGAGCAGACGCTGTCCAGGCAGTAGCTCGATAAGAGGAGCCCTCGTATCCCGCAGTGAACACCAAAGCGCAAACGGGATTGGCCGGATAAGATTGCACCACTAACTCAGAACCTCCTGCAGGAAAATACGATCGAATGCGGGCCTGAGCGGCAGCAAAGCTGAAAAAAACAAGAGCGCAAATGCCGAGTGCCCCTACAAGACGAACGCCTGGAGATCGAATCATGATCTGGGCCCCTAGCCAGCCCAGGGCGACGAGAGTTAAAACGGTCGCTGCCATCGGCTGGATCACAGGAAGCAACCAGGCGAGAAGGAGAACGGAGACAAAGGGCAAGAGGGAGAACGTTTTTCCCAGCAGGGACTCAGATCTCTTCCAGATTGGGGGGAGAAAGGCGATCCATAGCCAAGGTTCAATAATGAACACCAGGTCTCCATAGCGCCAACGATTATCCAGCGGCCAGAATGGATGCACTCCGTAGGTGTTCCAGCTATCTGCAAGCAGGTGAAGAAACGGGCCCAGAATGCATAGAAGGGAAATGGATCGCCAGGGAACCCCTTCTTTTTTTCTCATAAAAAACCAGAACAGGGCTAGCAGCAAAATTCCCTGAAATGGTGCCAGAAGCAGGGTGTGGGTATGGCCACGGTGGTGTAGGAGGTACTCCAGCCTGTCTCTCCCCCAGGTATAGGCCACGTCGAGATCGGGGAGATTGTTGGCCAGCGTCGAAGCGAGCCAAAGGCGTACGCGGTCGCGGGTGGAGACAGGGATACCCCTGGATTCCCGCAAGCCAATAAGGCCTTCAGCCGCCGAAATTCCGATCAGGGAGTGAGTGATATTGTCCATGAGTCGTCGAGGATATATCCGATTTGCGAGCCAAGTCCAGCTATGCGAGATTGGTAAAATGCGCCGATTCGCGATCCTTTTGATTTCATGCGCGGGCTTTTTTCTCCTGCTCTTTCAGATCTTTCGCTCTGTAACTGATGTGGGAGAGCTGCGTACCTCTTTTCCGAAAGTTACTTACGATGCGAAGGCAGAGCGCTCCACAATTCAGATTGTAAAAAAACGGCCACCGGGCTGGGTATCGTTGGGAGGGGTGAGCCCGATCGCTGCCGCTGCCATCGTGTTGAGCGAGGATTGGGCGTTCTGGCAGCACAACGGTTTTGACTGGGATCAGGTGATCGATGCCTTCAAGACCAATCTGGAGAAAGGGCGTTTTGCCAGAGGTGGAAGCACTATTACGCAACAGGTAATCAAGAACGTGTATCTGAGCAACGAGAAAACTCTCTTGCGAAAGGCAAAAGAAGCGATTCTGACCATGAGAATCGAACGGCATGTCAGTAAAAAACGTATTCTGGAAATCTATTTGAACATAGCGGAGCTGGGTCCGGGGATATACGGGATTGGTGCGGCCTCCCATTACTACTTTCAGAAAGATCCTTCGCAGCTGACGGCGAAGGAAGGCGCTTTCCTGGCCATTCTTCTCCCGAGCCCGAAGAAATACAGTGTTTCTTTCCGAAAAAAAGAACTTACTCCATTTGCCAGATCGGCGGTGAAAGGGGTCTTATCGAAGTTGATGGCCACCAGACGCCTGAGCGAGGAGGAATATCAGGTGGCTCTCGAAACCCCCCTTTCCTTTGAAGAGGTTCCCGTTCCGCTGCCTGATGGAATTCAGGAGGAGATCGAAGAGGAAACCATTGAGGATGATTTCCAGGGGATTTGATCCTGTTTATCAGTAGGGAAGATAGCAGGAGATCTTTCGGCGATATGTTCTTCCTCCGGAATATTGAAGGAATTGATTGTCATCTGAGTTCCAGCGGGAATGTTTTGCATACTGGTCCAGCACGGAGCGGTTTCTTACCCAGATGCTTTCAGAAAGCTTTTTCGCGTAGAGCTCTCTCAGATTTGCTCCTGAAGGCACATTGCTATCGAGAAGCTCAAGAATCAGGGGCTCAAGATAGGCGCGTTCCGGGGGCAGCGGTTTCAGGTCGAGGGGTAAGTCGTTGGTGCCGATAAAGTAAAAGTCGCCGCTTCTTTTGAAGATCATCAGATGACGAAATGAGTGGTAGGCCGCCATCACTACGGAGTCGAAGGCGTCGCAGGAAAGGCCATAGGAGTGGAACCACACACTCGCGATCCCGCCAGGCTTCAGGTGGCCGGAGATACTCGTGAAAAACTCTCTTGTGAAGAGGGATGCCACGCCGTTGACCCAGGGATTTGAAGGTTCTGAAAGAATAAGATCGTATTTTTCGTTTGTATGAAGGAGGAACTCGCGGCCATCGCGATTGATCACTTGTATTCTGGGGTCGCTCCAAACATATTTGCTGTTTTCAGGGAAATATTTCTGCGCAAAATGAATCATTGATGGCGATAGCTCGAGAACCTTGGACGATTTCATGCCCCGGATCTCGGCAGTTAGGCTTGCGCTTTCGCCCGTTCCGAGGCCGATGGTGAGAATGTTCTCAAAGTTTTCCCGAAACAACTGCGGAAAGTAGTCCAGTAGCCGAACGGTGGCGGCGTCGCCTTGCCGGTTTCCGTCCGTTTTTCCATCAATCCTGAACCAGCGTTCTGCCGGATTATTAACGTACTCATGAATGCTCACTGTGCCATGTGCGTCGTCTTTGTAATCGATCAGCCCGTATCGGTAGGTGTCGTGGTAGCTCTGGAGGCTATCATAGAAAGAATCAAAGTCTTTTACGTCGCTGCTTCGAATCCGGTTGTAGAAGTAGCCGGAGGTAAGGATCGATTTATCAAAGGGAGGAAGCGCGTTGTAGGTGATGAAGGCCAACAGGCCGGCGGCGGCATAATTCAACCATTGGGGGCGATTTTTCTCGAGCACAATAAGTAAACAGAGAATCAGAATCGCGGCCATGGAACGGGAAAGCGTATCGATCCCGAAGATCGGAATGAAAACGAACCCTCCGATGATCGCGCCGAAGAGCACTCCAGCGATGTTCATCCCGTAAGATACGCCTACGCCAATGCTGAGATCTTGCTCTTCCTCTCTGGTATAGAGCGAAAGAGTGGCTGGAAAGATCGCGCCTATGCAAACGGCGGCAGGGAGAGCAACTACCGCCATCAATGCAAACTGGAAAAGCACATAGAGGCCGTGGCCGGGATTGCCCATGCTGTTGAGCCAAAGCACGGCCATTGGAAGGCGGCTGAAGAGATGATTTCCCACGCTGACTGCGGGAATGCCTATGAGAATGATCATGCCGAGAAATCTCAGGCTTCTTTCTTTTGTGTCGGCGAATCGGGAGGATAGGAAACTTCCCAAG
>CAZTCD010000138.1:0-7548 GCA_964612065.1 uncultured Bdellovibrionales bacterium
ACGCCACCGTCTCGGCGGCCTCAAGAACGTGCTGCAAACGCGCCTCGTTCAGCCAGGAACGCAAGGCCAGGAGAATCATATCAGGCGAGGGATCTGGAGGAAGAAGCTGAAGCGCCAGAGCTTTCGGGAAACGCTCCGCCGCCTCCTTCACTACCGGCAGCGGCCCCATGATCATGGCACGCTCCCCGGGATCAAGGGATTTTTCCAGCTCGTCCAGATCACGGGCAAACTCCACATCGGCGAGGCGATTGGGCGGAATGGAATCCCGTTTCTCGTACAGGGCCTCGCTTACGATCCAGACCCTCTCCACGGCTACACCGAATCTGCTTTCACGCTTCCATCCTGCAACCTGAGAGCAAAGCGGGTGCCGGGAGGAAGTTGATCAGCGTGCCGAATGGCCTTTCCCTTCTCATCAAAGGCGATTCCGTAGCCACGCTCCAGCACTCTCAGAGGAGAAAGCGCCTGTAACGAACCCTGCAGCCGGTTCACCATCTCGCCCTTTCGCTCCAGATACCTTCTGGCCGAATGGATCAGGCGTTCCGACCAGTCATCAAAACGGAAACGGAGCTCATTGATTCTGTCTCTCGGGCTCTTGAGGCCTGCAACAGCGGATTTCAGGAGGAGACGGGCTCCTTGCAACTCATTCCTTATGGCATTGCCCATACGAAGCTGGAGCTCGCCGATCGCTTCCACCATGGCATCGAGCTCACGCACCAAAAGCTCCGCGGCAGCGGAGGGCGTGGGCGCGCGCAAATCGGCCACGAAATCGGCGATGGTGAAATCGATCTCGTGCCCCACCGCGCTCACCACGGGGATCTCCGAACGGAAGATTTCGCGGGCTAGATTCTCATCATTGAAACACCAAAGATCCTCGAGCGATCCTCCGCCCCGGGTGAGAAGGATCACATCCCCCAGCCTGTGCTCGTTCGCCGTTCGCAGGGCCCGGCAAAGATCCTTGGCGGCCTCTGCTCCCTGCACCAATGCTGGGATCACCAGCACATTCACCCCCGCGAAGCGCCTCTTCAACACGCTCAGCACATCACGGATCGCCGCCCCGGTGGGGCTGGTGATCACCACGATCCTGTTCGGAAAAGCGGGAAGCGGCCGCTTGCGGCCGCTATCGAACAAGCCTTCTGCCTGCAGCTTCTTCTTAAGCGCTTCGAACTGCGCCTGCAGGCCACCGGCGCCCACGGGCTCGATGGATTCCACGATGATCTGGTAAGTGCCGCGGGGAGGGTAAACGGAAACGCGGCCGCGGCACACCACCTCCACCCCGTCCTTCATCTCCCCGATCTTCCGGGCCCGAAGGGCCGAGTTACGGAAAAGGGCGGCCGAAATCACGGCTTCGCTGTCTTTCAGGGAAAAATAAATGTGTCCGCTCGAGGCCGGGCGCCAGTTGGAAATTTCTCCCCTTACGCTCACCGAACCGATTTCCCCTTCAAGCAAGCTCTTGATCGAAGCCGTGAGCTGGCCCACGGATACCACCGTGTCCCCGTCCTCTGAGGCCCTTTCGATTTCGCTGAACAGATCCACAGCCCGCCCTTACTCACGGGATTTTTCGCCCGCGATGATTTCTCTCCAGGAACCGTACTATTTTCCGGCCGGGGCTCCCTGCATGCTCACCGCCTTGCCGGCAGATTCAGGCCCCTTGAAATTCATCGTTTTCAAGTAGTTCAGGGCTTGTTGTACCTGGTAATCGTCCTTGGGATCAAGAGAGCGGGGCAGCGCGTCTTTAGAAGCCATGGCCAGTTTTTCGTCTTCCTCGTCTTTTTCGCCCTTACCAGCCCTCTCATTCTCGGCCTCGATATGGTTTTTCAGGTCGGCCTCGCTCAGGCTACGCACCTTTTTGCGAAGTTTTTTCATCTGCTCGGGATCGAGATCATCGAGAACGATATCCGGCTCGATGCCCTTTGCCTGGATGGAGATTCCGGAAGGCGTATAGTAGCGGGCGATGGTGAGCTTCAGCCCAACGTCTTCCGCAAGCGGAATCACCGTTTGCACGGATCCCTTTCCGAAGGTTCGCTGGCCGGCGATCAAGGCGCGCTTATGATCCTTGAGCGCTCCAGCCACGATCTCGGCGGCGGAGGCGGAGCTTCCGTTCACGAGCACCACGAGCGGGAAGTCGAGACGGGCCACTCCTGATCTGGCGTGCTTCACGTCTTTATCGTCTTTATCGCGTCCGATGGTGCTCACGATCACACCGGAATCCACGAAGAGATTCACCACTTCCACGGCTTCATCCAGCAGGCCGCCGGGATTGTTTCTCAGATCCAGCACCAGGCCCGCGAGCTTCTCCTTCTTCTCCAGCTTAGCCAGCGCGCTTTTCACTTCCTGCGAGCTCTTCTCCTGGAAGTGGTTCAGCTTGATGTAGCCGTATCCGCCGGCCAGCATTTCGCTTTTCACGCTTTTCACGTCGATCATCACCCGCTTCATCTTGAACTCGATCAGCTTGGGCTGCCCCTCTCGGGCCACGGAAAACTTCACCTCGCTGCCCACCGCCCCGCGGATCTTGGAGGTGGCCTCCACGATGCTCATCCCTTTGGTGCTGGAGCCGTCGATCTTCATGATTTTGTCGCCAGGCTTAATGCCGGCCTTCCAGGCCGGGGTTCCTTCCATGGGGGTAACCACGGTGAGCACCCCGTCTTTGTTCACCCAAACCTCAATGCCGAGCCCGCCGAACTTGCCTGCGGTATCGGTTTTCAGCTGGGTGTAAATGTCGGAAGGCATGAAGTTGGAGTGCGGATCCAGGGTTTCGAGCATTCCCTTGATCGCGCCATGCACCAGTTCCTTGGTGTTCACCTTATCCACATACTGCTTCTCGATGAAATTGATCACCCGCCCGAAAAGCGCGATGTCGTCGTATTTCGAGTTCGGAACCACCACTTGCGAAGGGGGAGCCGTAGGGCCGGAGGCCGATGCATCAGTCTTGTCTTGTGCCGCCTGCGCAAGAGGAGAAATGGAAAGAAGCGATACGAGTGCGAGGAAACGCCGGTATGACATCAGGTTTTTACCTTCCTTGGCAAATACTGCTTCTATTGTCGCAAATTTAGGGCGGCTTGGGCTCGAAATTTTCCTGGGAAAACCTGACCGCTGAAATCGTCAGTTTACCTTCTGCGCGGGAAGGCGGGCCCCCGCTTGCGCGAACCACGGTACCGGATTCACCGCCACGTGGCGCTGCCGGATCTCGAAGTAAACAGGAGTGCCATCCAAGGAGGAGCGCCCGATCGACTCCCCTTCCTTCACCTCGTCGCCCTCCCGCTTGAGCACTTCGCCCAATTGCCCCACCAGGGAATAATACTGGTCTCCGTGATCGAGGATCAGCAACTGCCCGTAGCCACCGATCTTGCCGGAATAAACCACCTTACCGGGAAAAACCGCGCTCACAGCGGTGCCGGGGGTAGCCTGAATGTCCACGCCTTTGTGAAAGGTGTAGAGGGAAGCCTTTGCGTCGTAGCGGCGGCCGAAGGAAGTAACGATCTTTCCATGGATCGGCTGCCCCAGGATGCCTTTGCGGGAGGCGAAACCGGACCCCGGCTTTCTCACCACGGTATTCTCCGCCAGGGCATTCTCCGCTTCCCTTTGCCGCTTCACTTCTGCTGCGAGATTGAAGCGGGAAAGCACGCTTTCGAGCTCGCTCTCAGCGGCCTTGGCCGTCTGATAGGAACGGAGGCGCTCCCTCTGCTCCGCCCGCGTTTTGGTGAGCAGCTCTTTCTTGAGCTTCTGGTTCAGCTCGAGCACCGCCTGTTTTTCCTTGAGGTCTTCGTTGTGGGCGAGCTGCCGCTCCTGCTGCTCAGCCAGCTGAGCGTTCAGGGCTTCCACATCCGCCAGCACTTTGCGCAGCGAAAGGATTTCCCCTTTGTCGGACTCCAGCATCCTTCTCACCAATTCCCGGTACTGGTGAAGGGTGGCTCCATCGCTTTCCGTGAGGCGGGCCACGGGAGAGCGCGTTTCCAGAGTGGGTAGAAGCGAAAGCGCCAAACGCAACCGCTGTTTTCGGTTCTCGATCGAAGCCTTGAGCGAATCGTTGCGAAGATTCATCTCCTGCACATCAGCGGTAAGCTTTTCCAGCTCCATCGCTGAAAGCTCGATCTCGAGCGCTTGAAGCTTCAGAAGCTTTTCCAGCCGGTTGAGCTCGCCGGTTAGAGACGCCTCCGCCTGCTTTGCGCTCTGGATACTTCCCTCGAGGCGCTTCACCTCTTCCTGAATATGCTGAAGATTCTGTTTCTGAACCGTGCTTGGGCTGTGAGGCGCGGCCAGGGCCGGAAGCGGCAGCAGGAAAGGTAGAAAAAGGAAACGCACTTAAGCGATCCTCCCCCGCAGCAGGGCCGCCAGGCCTGCCAGCACATGGGCCAGAAGCGCCATGCCCATCACAGCGGCTGCGGCCAAACCGAAGGAGGCCAGATCGATGCTGAAAGCGTCGTAGCCGATCGTGCCGAAGAACTGGTTATAGAGATCGGAGAGATAGGTTTTACCCGCAAAAAGGGCCACCACGCATAGCAGGCTGGTAGCCAGGCTATGCACCAAGGCCTCGATCAGCCAAGGTAGCAGGATGGCCATCTTGGTTCCGCCAAAAGAGCGAATGAGCTGTATCTCCTGAGCGTCGGTATAAAGAATGTTCTGGTAGTGGCCCAGAGCCACGATGAAGAGCACGATCCAGAGCCCTACAGCCAAAGTCACGCCTCCATACCCCAGCCAGCGAAGGGATCTCAGGGCACGGCCCAGGCGAAGGGCTCCATCGTCCACGCGAGCCACTCCGGCCACAGAGGAAATCGCGCCCACAGTTTCCCGTCGGGTGAAGGCATCAGTATCCGAAGGAAACACCACTTCGAGCATACGAGGGATCACCTCATCGCCGATAGTGGCGAGGGCTTCGTGCAGATCAGGAAAATGCTGCTTGAGAAAGGCCTGGAACTCTTCCTTGCTCACGATCCGGGCCGTTTCCACGCCCTTGATCTGCATCACGCGAGTGAGCGCCTCCTCCACCGCGGAAGGATCGGCGCTATCGATAAATACGGAGGCCGAGCGGGCAGCACGGAAATGGTCCTGCTGGCCCATCAGCCAGAGCGACCATAATCCGATTGCGGCCGCAGCGGTAAGAAGAGCCGAGCCACCGAGGATCGCCAGCACAGAGGGCACCAGGCGGCGGCGCATTCCGGAGAGGGCGGCCTTTAGAAAATACATGCGCCCTCCCGGTCGTCCACGCGCACCGTTCCCCCCGAAAGATGAAGGGTGCGGCGGCGCACTTTGCGGATGATGTCACGGTCGTGAGTGGCCACGAGCATCGTCATTCCCTTGATGTTCAGCTTCTGGAAAAGATCCATTACGGTCCAGGTGTGATCGTGATCGAGGGAGCCGGTAGGCTCATCCGCGATCAGAAGATCCGGCTGGTTGATGATCGCTCGGGCGATCGCCACCCGCTGCTGCTCTCCGCCCGAAAGCTCCCGCACGGTGGAATCGAGCACTTTGGTGGAAAGGCCAACGGCCGTGATCGCGTCTTCCACGAGCCTCTCGGCGCCTCGTCCCAGAAAACTCACGGGCTGCATTCCGGCCCCGGCCCGGCCGAAAAAGAGAGGGATAGCCACGTTTTCGTAAACGGTTCTGTCTTTCAGAAGGCGATAGTCCTGGTGAACCACGCCGATTCTCCGGCGCAGGCGGAGCATTTCTCCAGATCCTTGGGCAAAGCGCACCCCATCGAGCGAAACCAGGCCCGAGGTGGCGAACTCCTCTCCGGTAAGCAGCTTCAGCAAGGAGGTTTTTCCCGCACCCGAATCGCCCACTACGAAGAGAAACTCACCCTTTTTCAGATCGAGGTTCACGTTCTTCAGCACGAGTGAATTGGGATGGTAGCTTTTCGAAACCTGTTTCAGGTTGACCTTCATCGGCCTGATTACCCCTCCGTAGGATGCTGGATCCGCGGCGGAATGCCCGCAGCCAAGCACAATAAAATACAGGCGCTCCAAGCCCCACCAACCAGCGCCCTAAGAAAAGCGTAACATCCTTCCGGGTGGGATGGCTAGGTTCTGATCTGCCCCGAAGCCGGCATTCAGAACCCACCTTGCGAAGCCCGGTGGGTGCCTCTAAACTTGGGAAAATGAAAGTGTTTTTGTCGCCGGCCGTCTTTGCCTCCTTACTGGCCGCCCAAATACCGTCCCTGGTACCCCGTGCGCAGGCAGCGGAGCTTCCTGTATTGTCTTCCCCTTTTGCGGAGCTGAGGAAGGCCCCCCTTTTCCAGGCCGATCGCCTGCCTTTGGCGCGCACCTGGGGCCCGGCGCTTCCGGTGGGCACTGAATTCCAGGTGGAAAAAGTTTACGGGCGCTGGGTTTTCGGCAAAGCACAGCCCCTGGCCAATATGAAAGCCGCCGATCAGGCCCCATCGGGTTGGCTCTTCAGCCGCCATCTTCTCGTGCCAGGCGATAGCGATACCGCCTATCCGACCCAGGTGAAAACGGCCCGCTCGGTGCTCTACCATTCCGGAGAGGCCCGCCCGAAACTCTTCGGGAAAGACGCCCCGTCCTTTCCGCCCGACTTCCTGGAAACGCTCACGCTCTCGCAGAAAACGCTCGCCGCCTTCTCGCTTCCGGAGAACCCCAAAGCGGCCTCATTTCCTTCGCTGGTCCCCGAGGCCCTCGCTTCTGAGAAAGACAAGCCGGCCCCGCTTGGCCTGAGTGGCACGGAGCTCTCTTTCCTCGAGCAGGAAATCTCGGTAATCAAGGCGAAGAAACAGGCGGAAAAAAGAGCACGCGAGCGTAAAAAACTGAAGGTGCCTTCGCCTCCCCCTCTCGATTCAGCCGCGAAAGTGGGCATGCTGGGCCGGTATATGTTCGAGCGCTATCTCGACCTGCCTCCGCTCTCCATGGAAGAGGTGGACGGCTATATCTACCTGAAAGCCACTGCCCAGCGGGCCCTGAACGGCTGCCCAGTGGCCGTGCAAGACCACTGGAAGAAGAGGCGCTGGAACTTCTTCCGCATTTTTCGCCTGAAATCACGGCCCGAGCAAAAGCACCCATGGTTTGAGCTCGCTCTGCCGGGAGGCTATTTCGGCGTAAGCGCACGTTCGATCGCCCTTGCCGGCGATGAAGCGGAGCTCGCCTTCCTGGTGGTGCGGCAGCTGGTGAGAGAGCATCACCTCGCCTCGAGAAGAAAGGCTCCCACCTTCAATATGAAGGCTTGGCCACGATCACTCACTCCGCTCAGCGAGGAGTTCTGGGAGGCCTATCTGCAGGACCAGAGCACCAAAGAGGCCAAAGGCATCGATGTTTCCGACGAGATCACCGTGGACATGAAAGCGATAGAATGCATCTCCCGCGCGGGTTACCGGCCGATGGCGGCCGTGGCCTATCTGAAAAAGCTACTCATCAACAAAGATCAGAGCTGGGCGGAATGGTATGCGAAGAACAGCATCGGCCTGGAGTACCGCACAAACAGAGTCACAGAACTCGCCCAGGAAGCAGTGGCCCAGCATAAATTTCCTGAAGGCAAAGAAAGCATGGAAAAGCGCTTCGCCTCCGCAGCCCGCCAATGGAATCTGATGCCGTGAACCACGATAGA
>CAZTCD010000139.1:0-7399 GCA_964612065.1 uncultured Bdellovibrionales bacterium
GCAGGGGGTGCGATACGGCCTACGAGGTTCTCGCCCTCCTCTACCAGGATCCTCACGCCGTCCATCTTCTTCTCCGGCGACTGCAAAACCTTCATGCACCAGGGCATACTTCGAGCTCCTCTCCCAGTTCTATGCCTCGCTTCGCGAACAATCCCGGGCTGGCTTCAATGGTGCCGCCACCAAGCGCGGTCAGATGTATCCAGGTGTGCCTCCACGGGCGCAGCGAATGATAAAGCGCGATCACTTTGCCTTTGCGGTTCAGAAAGGCCACATCGATCGCGAACTTCATGAAAAACGTATGCACGCTGGTTTCATGGGGAAACCAAAGCCCCTCCTCCTCAGGGAGGCCTGCTCGGCCGAGCAGGCCCTTCATGCGCTCCGAAGGAGTTTCCATTACCCCGCAATGCGCGATCAAGACGCTGCCGTCTCTGCTCCGGATGATTTTCGCCGTACCCGCCATTTTCCTGAAGTGCCCTCCTGGCCGCCCGGGGTTCATCCCGTGCTCAAAGTGTCGTCGCCCGACGTATCGCTCCTGAGGCCCAGGATGAACGGGCCGAAGATGATGATGAATACGGCGGGAATGATAAATAAAATCATCGGCAAAAGGATGGCCTGCGTTGCCTGCGCGCCGGCTTTTTCCGCCCGTATGAATCGATCAAGGCGAACCTGCTCGCTCTGCTGGCGAAGGATCTTGCCGATGGAGGCGCCCATTTCGTCGGCGCTCACCAGCACCGCCACGAAAGAGTTGATCTCCATCATGTCGCAGCGCCAGGCCATATTCCTCATCGCCTCCGCGCGAGAGGATCCCACTTTGATCTCCTTGAGCAGCATATCCATTTCCTGCACCAGAGGAGAAGGTTTGGCTTTCTCCACCACTTTTCCAATAGCGCCCATGAAATCAAGGCCGGCCTCCGTGGAAAGAGCGAGCAGATCCACCACGAAGGGCATCGCCCTGCGGATATCGTCCTGGCGTTTTTTGATCACGGCGCTCAGCCAGATGCGATCGGGATAATAAAAGCCCACCACCATGGAAACCGGAAACGCCCATGGCGGAATTTCCATTTCCCAGGCGAATTTCATGAACATCAGAAGCAGGGGAAAACCAACGATCAGAAACAGCTTGAAGGAGTAAAGCTCATCGGGAGTAAGAGCTTCCGTAAGTCCGGCGCTCGCCAGTTTCTTTTTGAGAACCTTGCGGGTATCTTCGATCTTGAGATCTTCCACGATCGGAACCACGTAGCGCGAAAAGATCGGCCGCGAGGCGCGAAGGATCACGTTCCCCGCATCAGGAGCATCGGCGCGGTAGTTGCCGAGCGCGCGGCCCGCGCTTCGCTTTTCCTCATCGCTGAACACCGTGCGCGTAAGGAAATAAACGGCCAAACCCAGCGCGAGGTAAGCTATATTGATCATAGGATAATTTTAGCTCTTCCCGGTGCACGGATTCAATCTACAATGATTCTCGTGCACAGGGCGCGAGCCACGAACCAGCGTCACGCCAACGTGTAAAAACCCAGGTAAGAACCAGAGAAGAGACTGCTGCTTGAGAAACATCCTCCGATTTTTCCGCATGTTCTTCCAGCTTTGGGGCCATCACCAGATCGGGCTCCGCTCGGCCGCGCTCACTTACGCCTTCATTCTCGCGCTGATCCCCATGCTTGCCGTATGCCTGTCCGCTTTTACTCTTTTCTGGCCGGTGCAGGATCTCAACGCGCGCTTCATGGGTTTTCTGATGGAACACCTGGCACCGGGTTCCGGTAAAGTGGTGCAAACTTACATCACCAATGTTCTCAACAAAGTGGAATTCAAGAAAATCGGCTATTTCGGCTTCGCTTTTCTCCTGGTGATCGCGCTATTGCTTCTCTCTAGCATCGAAAACGCGATCAACCGGATCTGGAGCATCCGCCGCCACAAGGATCTCTGGAAGCGGGTCGTGATTTATAACCTGCTTCTCATTGTAGGGCCGGTTTCCATCTCTCTCTCCATCGCCACTACCGCGATGGTAGCGAAGCTCTTCCCTCAGTACCTGGCCAAAGCAAACGTGGGCTCGGCCCTAATCAACACCGTGCTTCTCACCCTGGTGTATAAGATCTTCCCTAATAAGCGAGTGCACTGGACCGCTGCATTCTCGGCCGGGATCCTGGCATGCTTCTCTTTCGAAGCCGCCAAATGGATCTACGGCGTTTACGCGGCAAAGACGTTGTTTTACAACAAAGTGTACGGTGGCCTCGCGGTGCTACCGCTCTTTCTGGTGTGGGTATACGTGAACTGGAACATCTTTCTCGGTGGCTCGCTCTTCAGCTATATGATTCAGCACCGCAGGAGCTTCCGTATCACGCCGGTGAAGAAGGAAAAGGCCAGAAAGACCGTGGTGAAAGAAGGAACCGAATGAAGATCCTGATCGCGGCCTCTCTGATAGCTTCCGCCAGCGCCCACGCGGCCGCTTCCGAACAGTTGTGGAAAGAATGGTATCTTATCTCGCGAAACGGCGTGGCCACCGGGTATTTCGAGGAGATCGCCGACCGAAGGCCGGGCGAAAAGCAGATCGCCATCACCCAACGCTGGGTGGAAAATCCCGCTGAGCGCACCGAAACCTATGTGGGCTCGGTATCCGAGGAGGCTCGCCTAAAGCCGGTGGCGTTCTATGTGGACCGCAAAGCCCCCACAGAGGAAAAAAGCTATCGTATCGATGCCAGGGTGAAGAACAAGAAAATCGAGATCACCTTCCGGCCCGCCTCGGAAGCTCTGGCAAAGAGCACGGAGATCACCTCGCTTAAGCCTGAGATGTATCTCTCCAGTTTTGTGCCGCTCGCCGTAGCCCGAAACTTCAAAAGAGGGAAGCCCACTCCGTTTACGGCCGTTATTGAAGACGGCGGCGAGATGAGCGTGGAGATCAAGAAAGGCTCGGCTGAACTCACGAAGAAAGAAAAAAAGATCGCTGGCCAAAAATGCATCGGTGCCACGATAGAGCTCGCCGGGGCTTCCCAAAACTGGTGGATCACGAATGAGGGAAAAACCTGCCTGGTGGAAATACCCAGCCAGGGGGTGACGCTGGCACTTTCCACTGAAAATGAGGCGAAGAAAGCCTTCGGGGAGAAAAAGTAATGGGAGCATTTCTCGCAAAACGTTTCCTCCAGCTCATTCCGGTGGTTTGGGGGGTAGGTACCCTGGTTTTTCTTCTTCTGCATTTTGTGCCCGGCGATCCGGTGGACATCATGCTCGGAGAAACCGCCCAGCAAGCCAACCGCGACGCCCTTCGCGCCAGCCTGAATCTCGATAAACCCATGGGCGAGCAATACGTGATTTTCTGGAAAGGCGTTTTCAGCGGATCGCTTGGCACCGGCTTCCTCTCCAAGCGGCCCGTGGGATCCCTGATCGCGGAGAGATTTCCGGCCACTTTCAAGCTCACCTTGGCCTCTCTTCTCTGGGCCTTGGCCATCGCGCTGCCTCTCGGCGTGATGAGCGCGGTATTCCGCGATAGCTTGCTCGATCGCGCGGTGCTCTTCATCTCGATCCTGGGGGTGGCCATGCCCAATTTCTGGCTCGGCCCGCTGCTGGTGCTCTTCTTCGCAGTGGAACTCGGCTGGGTTCCGGTTTCGGGCCCGGGAGGAGTGAGCCATTTCATATTGCCCTCTCTCACTTTGGGCCTGGGCCTGGCTTGCGTGCTCACCCGAATGATCCGCGCCACCATGGCGGAGGTGCTGAGGCAGGATTATATAACCACCGCACGCTCGAAAGGGCTGGACTGGAAAGCCGTGGTTTTGAAACATGCTCTCAAAAACGCGCTCATTCCGGTGATCACCATCCTGGGCCTTCAGCTCGGCAATCTGCTCACCGGCACCGTGATCACCGAAACCATCTTCGACTGGCCGGGCATCGGGGAGCTCGTGTATCGCGGCATCCAGAGCCGTGATTTCCCGGTAGTGCAAGGGTGCGTGCTGGTAATCGCCGCCACCTATGTGGCCGCGAACACTCTGGCCGATGTGGCCTACACTTACGCTAATCCGAGGATCGAACTGAAATGAAACGTCTACCTTGGCAGCTGAAAGCCGGAGCGGTGGTGATCGGGATCGTGGCGATATTCGGGCTGCTGGCACCGTGGATCTCCCCCTACGATCCGCTGCACATTTCACTTCCCGAAGAGATGTGCCCCCCTTCCCCGGCGCACTGGCTCGGATGCGATTCCAACGGCGCCGATGTGCTCTCGATTCTTATTCACGGCGCCAGGATCTCCCTGGAAGTGGGCTTCATTGTTACCGCGATTTCGGTTTTCATCGGCCTGCTGGTTGGATCCATTGCCGGGTACTACGGCGGATGGCGCGATTCCTTTCTTATGCGGGTGCTGGATGTGATCTTCGCTTTCCCCGGCACCATTCTGGCCATTGCACTGGCCGCGGCTCTCGGGCCCTCGAAAGGCAACCTCATTCTTGCGCTTTCGCTCACCGGTTGGGCCGGTTATGCCCGTCTGGTACGCGGCGAGGTACAGGCGATCCGGCACCTGGAGTATATCGAGGCCGCCCGGGCGCTGGGCACCGGTTCGGCCCGTATCTTCGTGCTGCATCTCTGGCCGAATATCGTTTCCCCCCTGCTGGTGGCTGCTACTTTCGGCGTGGCGGGCACCATACTCGCGGAAGCCTCTCTTTCCTTTCTCGGAATCGGAGTACCCCCCGGCACTCCAAGTTGGGGCCAGTTGCTCTCCTTCGGGCGCGATGTACTTCTCGAGGCTCCCCATGTAGCCACCTTTCCCGGCGTGGCGATCGTGGTTACCGTGCTGGGCTTCCACCTGCTCGGCGAGGGCCTGCGCAAAAAGCTCGATCCCAAGGCCTGAGCCCGTACACTGACCGAACACTCAACACTGCCCAAAACTTTGACAGTAGGAGGCCGGAAAACCGCTCTGCCGGGGCCTTAAAATCGACCTAAGCCCCCGTGATTATGGCGCCATTCTTGCGATTCTTACGGTATGCGCACCGGCCCGGCCAGCCTGCTTCTCCTCCTAGCGATCCTCCCAGGAATCGCTGCGGCCAGCTCGCGCGCGCTCCCGGAGCTTCCCCGCCGAACTATCCCCATGGCTGATGAAAGCGCCCTCAAGAAAAAGAAGGTTATGGAGCCGGTGGAGCCTGAGGTGGATTGTGTTCCCTGGAATCAGGCCCCTGCAAGAAAAGGCGACTCCTCTGAGCTGGTGAAGAAAAAGTGCCTTCCCCAAACCGACTCTTTCCGAAGAGCCGGCGAAGCCGCTTCTTATCTCGGCCACTACTACACCAATTTCACTCCTTTCGCTCACCGCCTTCACAGCATGAAAGATTCGGAGCGAGCCGAGTTCCACGAATCCATCCGCAATTGCGTAACGGGAAATCCGGCTTGCGGCGAGAAAGAAAAAACCGAGCTGCTGCAGGCATTGGTGCAATACAACTTTGGCAAAGAGCTTCGTGCCCAGGTGCTCGAGAACAATTCCCGGGCGGAGCGAATGAAAACCGCGAGCGCGGATCTCCCAGCTTCCTATTGGCGCGGCTTTCAAACCAATGCCCAGCGGGTAATGACAGGCAAAGATAAATCCGGGCAGCCCACTTTGCGAACAGGCTCTCTCCGCACCACCACCTTCCGCCTGGATCCGAAGAAAGACTATGTTCTCGACTGGACCAAAGCTCCGGCCGATCAAAGAGCCCGGCTCGGCAACGAGTTCATGCAGGAGTACCGCGGCTTTATCGAGAACTATTCCAAAACCACCCAAACGAAATCCCGCTGGCACTATGTGCGGGCGGAAAGCTCGGCTCTCCTCGGATCCACCTTCAAAGCGGCTGACGATCCCGCAAATCTCGATCCCAAAATGGGCAAGCATAAGGTGGATCGCGACCGCCACTTCAATGATATGCGCTCCCAAAGCACAGAGAGCGTGAACGAGATCATCCACTCATACAAAGAAGCCCTGCACAAGGATGGCGTACAACGGGAACGGGAACAGGATGGCAAATGGAAAAAGGCGCATGTGGCCTGGAAAGACGTAAACCCGAATGACATCCTTACCGCCGATACCGGCTTCGGTCTGGCTCGAGACGTCGATGAAAAAACCGGAGAGCCCATCGATCCCAAAACCGTAGCCCGCGGAATCATCGTGAGCATCAACGACGCCATCGTTCGTACCGAGGAAAACATGGCCAAGAAAGGAGCCGCGCGCTCCCGTCTTCCAGCCGGTGCCTCAGGCGCCAGCCGCGGCAGGCCGCCCATGATCCCTTCGGTAACCGTGGACGTGGAAAAATTCGATAAGTTCCTGGATGCGATCTGGCCCGCCGACGTGGCCAAGCCTCAATAAGCCGCACTCAATAAATCGCTAATTGAAGATTAGATCTGCTGAACCCAAACGATCACACGGGCGCGTTCGTTCGGATTCCTGGAACCGCCGGTGGAGTAGGTTTTTGTCTGCCCGAGCTTCTGCATCTCACGCAGAATCATCGGGTAAGCGCCCACGCTCGTGATTCCGTCGAAATACACTCCGCCCGGCATTACCCGGCCCGAGCTGTCACGCTCGCGCACATTCTTTTCCGCAAACAGGGTTTTCACGTGCGGAATAAGCTCGGAGGGCGAAGGGCTCTGCACGATCAAACGATATACTGTGGCGGATTGGCGGGAAGGAGCCAAAGGAGCCGTACCTGCCTCCACGGAATCGCCGGAAGGGAATTCCATATTGGCGAATTCATCGCCTTCCACGGCAGGAGAATCACCTTCCACTGGCTCCGAAAGCGCCAGCAAACGATCCGTGGTAATGGCTTCCACTTCGGCCGTAGCGATGGCCGGAGTATCCACCTGGAACACTTCAGCAAAACGGCCTTCCACGAAGGCGGTGGTGTTCACGTGAGAAAGAGTCCAGGGAAGAAGGAATACAGCGAAGAGGCCGAAAGCTCCGAGGAACGAGGCTTCGAGGCCCAGCTTATAACGCCAGGAAAGATCTGCCCAACGCACCCGCTCAGAACGGCCGAGGAGAGGAAGCAGCTTCTGGTTCCTCACACCAGCTTCGATCGAGGCGAAGCGCATTTGCGGAAGATCCGAAACGAACTTCCGGCTCGCCGCCATCGCCATAATATAAGGAGAGGAACCATCCAAGCTGCGGTTCCAGGCCTGCCGCTCGCGAAGAGCATAATTGGCCTGCCAGCTGCGGCCGAGAATCTTTTGCGCCACCTTTTCGCGGGCATAGGCGAGAGAGCGGCCCACCCTTCCCACCGGGAACTGGGTTACTGCGCTGATTTCCTCATAAGAAAGGCCGGAACGGTCGTGGAGGAAAAGAACGATCTTTTCGTCCAGGGAAAGCTCTTCCAGAGGAACGCTTTCCCCCACCGCTCGCTCGGCGAGAAAACGGGGGTAGGCCCGGCGGATACAGGAAACGGTAATGCTGAAAGCCCAGAGGCGGAGG